>JACNJF010000121.1 GCA_014382695.1 Gammaproteobacteria bacterium
TTATGAAATTAATGTCTCTCCCTTTAAAGGGCCTTTTAAGGGTAAGGGAGCGAATAGGAAAGCATTAAAAAACTTGATGGATGATCTGGCTCAAATTAAAGCAGATATGAAGCTGATCGTTTCAGACTTTAATCAGGCCATGCCATCACCCAGAAAGGTGCTGTTTAGGATATTGATGGTACGAGGCATACCGCAGCTCTGGTGGCGCGAAGCGAATGAGCGTGGCACATACCTAAAGTTATTTGAAAGTAATGCCGGTGACGAATTAAGGAGTTCGTTTTTCCCAGCTACCCTGGCATTAATGGAGGACTTTGACCGTAAGCGACTTCACTACAATCTAAAAGCAACATTGGTTGGTCACGCCATAGAGCACTACAAAAAGTATATCAATGGGAACCAGTTGCTGGATCGGATTGAGCTGGATGAGTTTGTGGAATCCTGAAGGATGCAAAATCTTGATTTTTCAAATGATTGATCAAAGTTAAAGCAGACGTTCTGTGCATCAATTTATTTATAGGGTAAATGTAAATTTCGTTAGTATCAGATCAATCATATGAAGATCCGGGTAAGACCCACCCAAACTAAAGATTCAGAATAAAATATCTTATAGCTGGATTTGCAACATAGCGGCCGTTGCGGAAACCAGATTTAGAAGGACGGGCTTATGCTGACTTGTGTTGACAAAGCGGTCGTTGCCAATTCGACAAGAGAAACCTGCTGGTACTCGACAAGCCCTGTACCAGATGCATTCATTAATCATGTTCTGATATCCCCCGGACCTCAGTCTTTTTTACATCATTGACATACATTAATTATGGTAATACGCTTAGGTAAGTATCAGCTTATCAAGTAAGGAATTCTTATGTCACTGTCTACACTCACCAGCAAAGGACAAGTCACCATCCCCAAGTTGGTTAGAGACGCACTTAAACTCCAGTCCGGTGACAAGATCGAATTTGTAGAAAATGACAGTCACGAGTTTGTATTGAAACCAGCAACCCAAAAGGTTGGGGATGTGGCCGGGCTTCTAAAACGATACAAACGGAAAACGCCAGTTTCCGTCGACGAAATGGATGAAGCAATTAAAAAACAGGTCAAGAAGGAGATCGTGTGAATGCGCTGGATACCAATGTGCTGGTCCGCTTTCTGGTCCAGGATGATGGTAATCAATGCGCCAGGGTGAATCGGTTACTACACGACGCCGAGCGGGACAAGAAATCATTATTTGTGCCCCTGCTTGTTGTTCTTGAGCTGATCTGGGTACTGCAATCGGTTTATGAAGTAGAAAGGCGCGAATTGCTCGAGGCGATCGCTTCATTGCTTCAGTTGCCCGTGCTGGAATTCGAAAAAAAGACTGTGATTAGAGAGTTCATCCGCTCAGCCAACCAATCAAGTAGCGGTCTGGCCGACCTGCTGATTGGAGAATCCAGTAAAGCCTCAGGTTGCGAAGCTGTACTTACCTTCGATAAAGACGCGTCTAAAACCCCCTTGTTCCGTGCTTTGTGATTTTTCTTAGAGGACGTTACCTGACGGCGCAGCCAAGGTTGCCCTTACCGTCCTCCAACACCACCAGAAATAGGCTTCCTTAACGCTTCGACTCCAGTTTAACAATTGTGCTGATGATAGTAATCCATCAGATAAATCCAGCACTCCAACCAGGACTGAAAGGGCAAATTTTTTATAATACCTGCCGTTCAGCTTCCCAGTATCTAATCTCAACTTTTTACCCAAACCAATAACAATCTTTCGTCTGGGGTTGTTAAGGGTTGTCAGACATCAGCACCCATAATAATGCCCTGTCAGGTTATCTCGCCAATCAAAGTGCAGATGTTGGACAAGCCTCGAGGGACGAAACCGCGGGGCGTAGCCGGGCTGTTTCAGGATTTGAGTTGTCTATGGGGTTTTTAAGCTGATCGCAGTTGCATGAGGGCAGGATTTCGATGAACGCAGCCACTGCAATCCTATCAAAGTGGTCAATCATGATCTCAGTTACCCCAATATTGTGCCCGTACACGAACATAATACCGCTGCTTTCAGCTGATTGGGCAAAGCACAGCCTTACCGACTTTAGCCAGTAACGTGTCAGCTTATTGAATGGGTTATGATTCATCCATTCAATCTCCTGGGTGGTGCACGAGCGTGCTGAGTGTGTGCAAAGATGCCGATAATCATCATTGGACCGTGGCAACCAGGACAGATAAAAGTGGCCGGTACGGGTTCAGCGGATTCATTGGCAGCTGAAGTGACCGGCTCTATGGCTCCTTTTTCATCGATCGGTTGATTCGCTTTTTTCGTCAACAGTTCACGCGCACGTTGCAGGTTGTCCTTGCGTCCAGAGTTTGCCAGTAATCCATAATGGCGCAGTCGATGAAAGCCCCCCGGTAAGACATGGATCAGGAAGCGGCGGATGAACTCATCCGTATCCAGTGTCATGGTCTTGTAGCGCTGGCGTTTTTTACAGCGATAGTCTTTCCACTTAAAGGTGACGCCCTGTTTATCGAAGCGCAGTAGCCGACTGTTACTGATGGCGATGCGGTGGGTATAACGTGACAGATAAGCCAGTACCGCTTGAGGTCCAGCAAAAGGGCGCTTGGCATACACCACCCAGTCGATCTTTTTCAATGGCTGAAGCCAATCAAGGAAGGCCTGCGCTGATCTTAATGGCCGGTGCTGCCCGAAGCACTTCAGTTCACCCTGCTGATAGGCATCCTGCAGGCGCTGCAGAAATAGACGCCGAAACAAGCGTGACAAGACCCGTACCGGCAGGAAGAACCCTGGCCGACACTGAACCCACTGTTCGCCATTCATGGAAAGGCCACCACCCGGTACAATGCCATGCACATGGGGATGATGCGTCATCGACGATCCCCAGGTGTGTAACACCAGCGTAAAACCGATTTTGGCGCCCAGATGTTTTGGATCAGCAGCGATCACTTGCAGGGTCTCGGCTGTGCTCTTGAACAGGAGGGTATAGATCACGGCCTTGTTGCTATAGGCAAGATCACTGATCGGCGCCGGCAAGGTAAACACCAGGTGATAATACTCCACCGGTAACAGATCGACCTGACGCGCTTCGAGCCAGCGATGGGCCGCACTGCCCTGACACTTCGGGCAATGCCGGTTGCGGCAGGAGTTGTAGGCAATCTGTTGATAACCACAGTCTGTACACTGCAAGACATGACCGCCGAGTGTCGCACTGCGACAGCGTTCGATCGCATTCATCACGCGATACTGATCCAGACTGATATGACCCAGATGAGCCGCTCGCCAGTCGCTACCCTTTGCCCGCAAGATGTCAGCCACCTCCAGGCGTGGTCGGGGCATGACTCACCTTATGTCGGTAGTGACAGGGTCTCCAGTGGACTGGTCACTTCCTGCAACACATCGGTGGCCACCTGAGTATACAGGCTGGTGGTCTCGAGTTTGCTGTGACCAAGCAGTACCTGAATCACGCGGATATCGACTTTCTGCTCCAGCAGGTGGGTGGCGTAGCTGTGCCTCAACAGATGCATGGTGACACGCTTGTCCATCTCGGCATCCGCCGCGGCAGCGCGAATCGCACGCGATAAATGGCGAGCAGTGATGGGGTTGACCGGGTTCTGACCCGGAAACAACCAGCCGCGATCAAGCATCAGCCCCCTGGCGTGTCCTTCACGCCACCAGGCGCGCAGAATGCTCAGTAACATTGGCGATAACATCGCATAACGGTCTTTACGCCCCTTACCCTGTTCCACATGCAGGGTCATACGCTTGCTGTCAATATCACTAATCTTCAGTGCGGTCACTTCACTGATGCGCAGGCCTGCACCATAGGCGACCGAAAACGCGGCCTTGTACTTCAGACTGGTCGTCGCTTCCAGTAACCTACGCACTTCCTCCCGGCTTAATACCACCGGTAATTTACGCGGCACCGGTACCGTTTTGAGCTTATCGACCACATCCTGTCGATCCAGCGTCACTTCAAACAGAAACCGCAGTGCAGTGACGGTGGCATTGATGGTAATGCGGGAGGTTCCCTGTTCGACCAGGTAGAGTTGAAACTGGCGCAGGTCTTCTCGAGTCGCGGTATCGGGTGAGTGGCCCAGATAAGCGGCCAGCTTTTTAATGGCTCGGATATAGGCAGATTGAGTCTTGGGTGAGAGCTTGCGCAACTGCATATCTTCGATTAAGCGCTGACGCAAAGTGCTGATTGGTTGTTGAGTCGCTTGTGACATGATGCTTCTCCTGTGTTGAAGCGAGGCCGATTGCCTCGTGCTTCAAACATAAGAGATGGCACTATATTAAGGAAGAAAACCGCTCCTGACGCTGCTTCACAATACCGCGATAGCGGTTTAGTCCACTGGCACAACTGAGTCGTTACTATCCTGAGCTTCCACTAAATTGCGGATGACCGCTATCCTGCCGATTACTGTTATTTGAGGCTGATCGTCCGTTTGGCTGCTCTTGGCATTCACTTGCCTGACGTTGCTTAAATATAAATGTCTGATATAGGCAGTTGAGCTATTACCAGAACTGCACTAGCACTTTTACATATCTATATTTATTGAATACCAAATGATTTATAGGCATTGCTTATTTGTTCAACAACTTCGTCTATCGAACTTGTGTTCAATTTAAACGTAATAGCCGATAATGCGTAAGCGGTCATTCTATGGCGTTCTATTCACCAGCCCTTTACCCCGATACAGTGACGCTCGTTCAAACACAACGAGGTTACCCCGATGAAAACACCCGCACGAATCAGACGCCACCGTACCGAATGGCAGGATATTATTCGAGATTGGCAGCAAAGCAACCAGTCCGCTCCAGACTATTGTTTATGCAATCAGCTCTCTTACGGTGCCTAATTGCCCCCATTTATCGACCGCTATCTTTGCTCCTGCTATAGCGTGATCAACCCGAGCACCACCTTCAAGACGTTTGGCAAACTCTCTAGTGTATTTACCCAGATCATCTAGCAAGCCAGCAATACAGTAGAGTGACTTGCATTAAAATAGCTACTATTCATTGAGGCAATTTCCGCCACTTTGATTAAGTGATCAGATAGTAATTGCCAATCCGATTTGTCTGCCTCTTTACCAGAATGAGCGTAATAAATATTTTTCATAGCATCTAGCTCGTTAACCAACCTCTCATCTCAAACCTCTCCCACGGAATAAGAGATCATTCATTTGCGACAGGACGCCATTATCTTGTCCCGGTATGAATTCCACTCTATGCGCCTCCCGCTCAATGACGATAAAATTTTCATCGTAGTAGATTTGCGGATCGTGAATCAGGCTGAGCCTGAGATTATTGTGGAGTGGCAAGAATAGCCGTCGAGCATCGAATAGAAATCCGGCCGGATGTGTTTCGAGTAGAAATAGCGAAAATGACCGTACTATTGGCTTTGCATGGAGGGCTGTTACTGATCTGGTATTTGTAGTGGTTAGTCGCTGAATATAATTTCTGTGCTTCATATTCACTTATCTCTTTTTCAACTCGTCCTGATTATACCCACTCAGTGGCTCACCAGAAGAGCCTGCTGAAATTTTATTTTATTATTTTCATCGGGCTTTTGAATAGTTTGATTCGGGTTAAGAAGCCTTACAACAACTTATTTCACGGCCAGTTTACGCTGAGTACGTATCAGCCATAATCCTGCAAAAAACACCAGCATCGCTATCAGCATCGGGATGCCGATGATACGGGTCATGTTGGTGTCAGGTGGCAATACCAGCCAGTACCAGGTGGTCAGGGTATGCCGCGAACCTGCTTCACCGTTGCTGCCATCCCAGTTCGCAAACGATAGCGGGATAAACTGGCCTTCGTCAAAACTGACATCGTCCGTACCTTTGCTGTGTCTGGGCCGGGTGAACATGACCTTCCACTGCCCCTGCTGCCAGCTGCCTGCTGCAACTAGATCCGCTTCTGAACGAAACTGTAACGGCTGATCCGGACCGCTGGCATCGATTAGGGTCGCGCTTGCCGGTAGTTGCGGTTCGATACTGCCCGCATTCCAGTACCAGATCGTGGTCGGGTGTTTGTTGTCGCCATGACGGTATAAAGGCTTCAGTACCGGCGAGGTTTCAAACGCATCCTGTTTGGGAAACTGTAGCGCGAGTGCATCCGGGTACAGGGTCAGATTTGAATCCTGAATCCCTTCCGAGATTTCTTCTCCGGGACGGCTATCGGTTCTATCTCCCACTTCCAACAGGAAGGCGATTTTATCGCGTGTATAGATCGAGCGTACCGTCACCGCATCCGATAACGGGGTGAAATATCGCTCGCCCTTGATGATGTTCGGCACCAGACGGAAGCTGACCGCCGTCGCCTGATTCCACAGCTCTGAATGTTCGTCCAGCGGTAGCTTATCCATGCGCGTGGCGGATAACACATTGCTTTCGCCCGGAGGCGGAACGCCACTTTCACGCAGCGAATACACATAGTTCGCCACGTGCCAGCGATCGTCCAGGCTGACCGGATCTTTGTTACCCTCTTCCACCGCTCGATGTGCCGGCATCGGGGTGCCGATGATGCCAATCGACAGGCGCTGATAGATTCGCTGAATGGTCTGGCTACGTGCCTGCAGTGGATCTTTATGCGCAACTTCAGATACGCGATAAGTCCACGGACGGGTCAGGTCGCGCGGCCAGATACGGTTGCCCCAGTCATCCTCCAGCTTCTTGCCCGAGGTGATATTACCCTTGCCGGTCTTGCCATGACATTCGTTGCAGGCCTTATCGAATACCTCTTTACCCAGTGCAACCGATTCGGGGCTGTAATCGATCATGCCGGCGACCGGTTCGTGCTCTGTAATCGAAATAAAATCATCTTTGGTATAACGCCCTTCATCATCAAAGGCATCGCTGTCTGCATCTTCCGGCGGCCAGGTCGCAGCAATATCGAAGCCCTTGATGACATTGATCAGGCTATTAATCTGCGCGTCACTCATCACCGTACTCCAGCCCGGCATCGCCGTACCCGTCAAGCCATACTTGATGGTATTGAACAGATCTTCATCACTCGGCGGTAGCGTACCCGGCGTGGTTTTGTACTTAAACAGACCCAGGCTGAAATCACGCGGTTTCGGATACATCAGCTCTGCAGCGATCCCGTCACCCAGACCCTGTTCACCGTGGCATACCTGACAGCGCTGTGCGTAAAGCTGTTTACCCTGCATCGTACTGCGCTGCTTGATCAGATCGTCCTTGATGGTGCTTGCGGTGCGCGATTTATCCTGATCCCAGATGCGTGGAACCTGTCCGACGTAATCATACAGAAAGGTAATCACCTGCCAGATTTCATCTTCATTCAGAAACTCATGCCAGACCGGCATCGCTGAATTCCACGGCGTCCCTTCTTTCGGCAATCCAGGTCCGCCGGTTGCAATACGCCAGAACAGGAAGGCTTCTTCCAGCTGTGCGATGGTGCCGACATCCTGGAAATTGATCGGTAAGGGGTTGGTAAAACCCTGTGCAAAATGACCTTTGCCATCGAGCAGATCGCCATGACAAAAGAAACAGTTCTGATAGTACACATCACGCCCGGCAGACACTGCCTCGTTATAAACCTGCAGCGCGCCCTCTTTGTCTGAACGGTATTGCTGGATCACCTGATCACGTAACGGGTTTTCCAGCGTGGACAGGTTATAGCTTTTGTTATAGGCCTTGAAACTGGATGGCGGGGCCGGATGCACCTGACGCAGCTCAATCGGAGAATCGAGCGTTGGCCGAATCATCTGGTAGCTGACCCATCCCACCAGACCTGGTATCGCCAGCAAAAACAATCCGCGCAGCAGCCACAACTTATCGTCTCTTAATAACGCTTTTATCGGCGCCAGAAATTCTGCCCAGCGCTGGTCATTAAAGGAGAAATACAGCAGTACACCGATCACCGTAATGATCATGTACTGAATCATCAGGGTTAGTGGCAATACCGGCGGGAAAGCATTATCGAAAATCAGATAGGCGGCCCCAACCACCAGAGTCGCCTGTAATAAAGCCGGAATGCGCATGCTTACTGTCCTCCCGACTGAGAAGCCGCTGCTTCAGCGGCCAGATAATTCACCACCAGATCGAGCTCGCTGATGGTCATTTTACGCGCGAAGTCGAGCGGCATCATGCCCGCATCGAATCCCTCGGCAATCACCGCGTTGGGGTCCAGAATGCTCTGGCGTATCTGCGCTTTATCCAGGCGCGAGGCAATCGTGTTGAGTTCCGGTCCAACCGGTGAGGTAGTGCCCGCAACGCTATGGCACGCGGTGCAGCTAAATTTGCTGAAGGCTTGCTCAGCAGTCTCGGCGGGTAATGCCGCAACGACCGCCTGTTTAGCACCCGCAGCCGGTGCAGCCTCGCTCGCTGGCAATCCCTGCGGCAGGGCGACCGTGACGTCGTTTCCATCCTTCGCCTGCATAAAGGCGATCACCGCGTCGATCTCTACATCAGTCAGTTGAATCGGCGCCTTGTTCACCACCGGCATCGGTGACACCGTGTCGTTACTGCCTTTCTGACCGAATCCTTTCACGACATACACACTCGGCTGCAGCATCGATTCACGCAGGTAATCCTGCACCGAAGTGGCCGCGCCCTGATACGTCTCATCCGCCAGATGCTCTTTAGCGATCGCCACCATATCCAGCTGCAGGATATCCGGCGCACGTCCCATGCTGTTATGACACAGGGTACAGGTGCCCTTGCCGGAAAATAAGGTTTCACCGAGGGAAACGAATCCATCCATCGTCAGTGCACCGAGATCAATCTCCTGCTCCTGTGCGGCTTCGCCTTCCACCTGTGGCAACAGGTTCGCGATCAGCGTGAACACCAGCGTCAGGCCCAGACTAAATAGCATAACCTTCAGCAACACCGCGCCGCCCTGTCTGTGAAATATGGGTTTCATGCCGTCTCCCGATCCAGAAAAGCGGGACGTGCCTGCTTTTTATCACTCAGTGAAGCCACCCAGAAGATGAACAGCACAAACAGCAGAAATAGCACCGTCACGATCGTCATCATATTGCCAGCGTAGCCGATGGCGGGGATGTAGTTATCCGGCGAGTTATCCTTCATCACGGTATACACATGCCAGTCGGTTCTGACCGACGAGCGCACATAACCCATCAAAGCCATCAGCCAGGTAAACGCCACCGGCAACGCAAACAGGGCATACTGCGCGCGATTGGAGACCCTGCCCCACTCGGATGGCTGTTGCTTCGCGCCCTTGAACATCAAGGTATCGATAGTGACTCCGGCAATAATGACCACCAGAGTGGAAACCACCTGAGTCACGCTGGAGCCAACCTTGTACACGGTGTTGGTGAAATAACCGTAGTACACACCGGCGAAGATCACGTTGACGATGGCGACGATATAGATCGACACCATCAGCGCATTGCCGAAACCGGCCCAGCTGACGGTGACTTCCTTATCAGAACGGCGGTACAGCTGAAACGACAGAAAGGTAAAGATCAGCATCAGGTTCACCGCGATATTCTTTGCCGGCATGATGCCGAGCGGCCCCAGCAGATGATGATGGCTACCGCCCAGCAGCTTCATTTCAGAGGCATTCAGTATCAGCGTATGCGGCGTAACCCAGACCAGAAAACAGGTCACCAGCACGAGCGCAATATACTTGATCATCCAGCTATAGCGTTCAGAACCTCGGGTGCGCGACATACCTGACCACAGATAATAGTTACCGGCCAGCAGGATGGTACCGATCAGTACCGCCTGCACGATAAACAGCCAGGCCAGAATGCCACCCATCGCGGTGATTCCCATCTGCTGTGAATAGGCGTAGATCTCGGCCATCAGCCAGTAACCGGCAAAAGGCAGCGGCAGGAAAGCCAGAATCGCGATGAAGTTAGCGGTGTAACCCATCCAGTCGTAGTGTGCGCGCGCTTTTAGATCGGTGGATGAGAGAAACTTGTAAGCCGCATAGGCACCGATGAGCGCGCCGCCAAACGCAATATTCGCGATGAAGCGATGCAGATTGATCGGGTTCCACAACGGGCCGCGCATGATATCCCAGATCGTGCCAGTCACAACCCCGGCTTCATTCACCCCACTCGGTGCCATCATGAAAGTCACCCACGCGTTCGCCAGCAACAGGATCGAAGTACCGGTCACATTCAGCATCAGGCCCAGGGTCAGGTGCACCCATTTCTTATTCCCGTAGCGGTAGGCATACCAGCTGTAGTAATAGATATACAGGAAGGCCGATTCCGCAAAGAACAGGAAGGCGTAGATCAATACCTGGGTATCGAACACGTTGAACATATACGCCATAAACTGCGGGTACAGCAGAAATAGCGCAAACGCCAGACTGCCCCCGAAGATCGCGGTGATCGAATACGCCGTCATGCTGATCTTCATGCATTCATGCGCCATATCGTCGTAACGCTCATCGTTATTTTTAACCCCGATCCATTCGATCACCAGCACAAACAACGGTACCGCAAGCACAAAAGCGGCGAAGAACAGGTGCATCTGGGCCAGCACCCAGACAATCGAGCGACTACTCACCCCCATAATGCGCGGATAGTCGCCCTTCTTCAGACGCGGCGCCGGAAAGGGCATGCGGGCGGCCGGTTTTTCCTCGAGTCGAAACTGCTCGGCACCCAGACCGCCACGGTCTACCGGACGGATTCGTGCTTCAACACTGGATAGATCGGTGCTGGACTCAGCCGCATGCACAGAATTCGATAAAGCCAGACTGAAACTATTGCTGAGTACCACCAGCAACAAGGCCGTAACGAAAGTGTGGATGAGCTTATTGTTGAGCCACTTCATTTTCATTGGGCGGGAGTGAGGTCGATATTTAACGGCAGGCCCTGCATCGACATGACGCCGTGATTCAGGGCGTAAAACAGTCCCAGTACGATAATAGCGGCAACTATCCAGTTTAAAAAAGCTTTGTTCTTCATCATTAATCCTGTCAGTGGGTTGCGACAACGCCGTGCGAATAAATCACGAACCACCAGAAGAAAATCAGCACCGCGATCAGCACACCGTAAAATAGTTTTGGCCCCCAGCTGACTGTCTCATCAGAGTGATCGGCAGAAGGATCGTGGGTTTTTTGCGACATGGAATTTCCCGTAGTAAAGGTATGCTGGCATGTGCAAATACCCTGCCAAAGATCATGGATATTTAGCAGCCAGAACCCTGTATTAACTTTTATTCCTATAATTCAACTAGATAGAGCCAATAGTTAATCCCGAATACAGTTTTTAAGGACTGCTAAATAATCCCAAACCGCCTTCAAACGCTTAACGATCCGTTCAAGCTGGAAAACAGGATTGATCAAATCATGCTAAATGGGTGGATTGAACAGATCGTTCAACGCTAAAACAGGCCGAAACAGAATGAAACGTTTTGTTCAACTCTTACATTCAGCAGGGACTTAAGGGCAACTTAAAAAGTCGAAATTAGTGTTAATAATCAATAGATTAAGACTCGTAATCTGATTACTGGCATTGTTTATGCTACGTCTGCCTTAACTAACCCAGGGCATATCCAACGTGATCATTAACTCAAACGACTTAACACTTAGTACCAGTCCTGCCCGGAGCAGCGTTATCCATAGTCTGCGGGGCCTGTTAAGCGAGGGCGATGAAGTAGATAAGTGTAATGCCTGTAGAGCACTCGGCGCGATCGGTGCGACCGAAGCGATCGACGATCTGATTTCACATCTGCGCGATGAAGATATCGATGTCTGCATCGATGCTACCGAGGCACTCGGCAGGCTGAATGCGATCGACGTCGTACCACAGCTGATCGACTCCTTAAAAAACGACCCGGATGGCGAACTCAAAACTGCCATCGTCAAGGCACTCGGGCATATCCAGAGCCCGGCCAGTATTCCGATTTTACTGGAGATCGCAGAACATCAACCAACCGACATGATCATCGATAATAATGATGACTGGGATGCGTGGTGGGACATGCAACAGCAGGCTGTGGTTGCACTTGGCAACATGAAAGCCGAAGGTGCTACCCGGATGCTAAAGAGCCTGCTCGATAGCGCGGATATTCTTGATATCGAACACGACATTCTGAAGGCACTGGTAAATATCGGCCCGGCAGGAGAGCAGATTGTGCTCGACCAGCTTAAAACCGGTTCGGCCCTGTCGCGCCGCAGAGCGGCTTTCACCTTGGCACTGTCCAGCTCCGAATCCTCATTGAAGGCACTCGCCGCTGCATTCACCGATATGTCCGATGAGGTTCGCCTGAATGCCCTGCAGGCTATAGTCTCGCGTAAAGCGGTCAAATATCTAAGCGCCATCGAGCTATTAAAAAAAGACCGCTCGGAAAAAGTCCGCCAGGCTGCGATTATTGCCTTTGATACCTTGAGCCCAGCGCATGAAACACCCGGACAGGAGTCTGACATCAACGATCGACTGCTGAGTGATCCGGATGCCGCTGTCCGATCTACCTATCTACAATCGCTGCAGGCCGAAGCCATTCGGCTCGATGATAGCCAGTTAACCCTGCATATCAACAATGCGTTAAACGATAAAAACGAGCAGGTTATACTCGCCGGTATTCCACTGCTGCTAAAACTGGCGGATTCAAAACTGGCCGAAACCCAGTTGATACAACTCATCGCCCGACCAAAACTCTCACAGCAGATCCTTAAAGCCTGTATCAATACACTGGCACTTTTACCACGCTGGGGTATCGATCTGTCACGCCTGATGACGCAGCTACTGAATCATCCTGAAGCGTCCGTCAGACTGTTAACCCTGAAAACCCTGAATCAACTGCAGGCGAACCTACATCAGGCCGAAGTCGATGCATCCTACACCCGTATGCCGGTCGATATCATCGTCGATACCCTCAACGGTCGCTCGGTACTGGAGGTTGAAGTCAGCACAATCACCGGCAAAACGGAAACTCCAGCAGAGACAGAAACGGCAGGCGATGACGCTGAAGAAGTGGTTGAAGTCGAAGCCATGTCGACCCTGGAATCTATTATGCAGGACAGTGCGCGACAGGAGAAAAACCTCAATGACCCGGCTCATATAGATGAATCAGAGCAACAGGATGATCCAGCCATGCAGGAATATCATCAACTGGTGCAAAACAATATTACGCGTGGTGACTGGCTATTCAACCAGGATCGGGATATTTCGGTAGCACAGGATATCCGGCGTCAGTCGGCCAGAGTTCTGTCCACCCTGCCTGCTGGTTTAAGCGCAGAAAAAACGACACTGGTGGTGAATGGCCTGATTTCGGCGCTGAATGCGTCGGACCTGAAATTGAGTGCCTGTGCCGCAGAGTCGATTGCTCAGATTGCACTCAGACACCCGGACACCGCAGGCATTGAATACACCTATGGTGGGCTGGTTACCCAGTACCATAACCCGCAGTGGGATTTAAAACTGGCCTGCATCCGGGCACTGGCAGCGATTCGCAACCGCGCAGCAATTCCAATCATACTTTCAGCGCTGGAGCATGAGCGCAGCGCGATCCGGATTCAGGCGATTGAATCGATCACCGACCTGACCCTGGACGGACTTCCACTGCTCAAAAACGCTCACCTCCCTGCAACGCCACCGACACTCACCGAGTGGGTCAATCTACTGATCGATCTATTGCAGGATAAAGAAGCCGGCGTACGTTTCAGTGCGGTCAACAACCTCAAGCGCTGCCTGCAATCAAAAGAAATCAGTCAGCAACAGACTTTAATCCAAAAAGCCATCGAGCATATCGTACAGGCCGCGTTTAATAATCAGGGTGGTAGAACCCGTGATATGGCACTAGTCCTGAAAGCGATAGAACCGGAAATGGGGACGCAGCGACTGGTGCAACTACTGTCCGAGCTGAGCACCAGTTATGAACGACGTTTTGCGATTGAAATGCTGGAAGAAATGTACCGTGCAGCCTCATCCGTCTCAACTCTTAACTAAACCACCGATGAGTCAAAATCTAAACCATTCAGGGAAAATACTATGATCAAAAAACTCACTTTATTAGCCGGCCTGAGCATGGCCGTCATCAGCAGTCCGTCGGCGTTTGCCGCGAAAGAATATCAGGTGGTAGAAGTCAGCCACGGCGGCAGTATCAGCGGAAAAGTCTCTTTTACCGGCAATGACCCGGCCCCGCTGGTGTTTAAAATAGCCAAGGATAACGATGTCTGCGGTGACGGCAATCGTGAGATCGATTATGTACGCGTGAATAACGGCGCGCTTACCGAAGTCGTGGTTTACCTCGACAAAATCAATCAGGGCAAGGCCTTCAACGAAGCGGAAAAAGAAGCCAGCATCGTGCAGAAAGGCTGTAAGTTCGTCCCCTACATGCAGATTATGCATAACGATAATAATGCCGTTATCGTGAATGAAGACCCGGTCATGCATAACATCCATACCTATGAAATTATCGGCAAGGCAAAAAAGACCGTAATGAATATGAGCCAGCCGGATAAAGGCACCATCAACAAAAATGTCGAGCTGAAACGTGGCGTCGGCATGAAAGTCGAATGTGATGCACATGACTTTATGCATGGCTTTGTATTTGTCGCCAAAAATCCTTACTACGCACTGGTGGCTGAAGACGGCAGTTACAGCATCGACAACATACCTGCCGGTAAATACAAGGTCATGGCCTTTCACGGAACTCTGGGCACTGAAAAAGGCAGTGCTGATGTCAGTGCTGGAGCCAGTCAGACCGTCGATTTCAGCTTTAGCGAATAAATTCCAGATAACCATGCAGAGCACGGCGTTATGCATACAACTCGTTCCTGCTCTTCGTGCTTAATTAGCGATTCAAAATAACGATTGAAGTAAACGATTAATGAAACAAAGTCTTCACGAGCACTGGCTACAGAACTTCACCGGCTTCGATTATTTCGTGCTGGCCGGTGCCGCGATGAATATTCTGGTCATCAGCTACCTTTGCGGCTACTGGCTATTTTTTACCTGAAACATTTGTATTCACTTAGCTCGATTAGTTTTTACCACGAAGCTCACGATGAGCACGAAGCGAATCAATAAAACTGCTGGTTATTCATCTCTTCGTTAACCTCGTGGTGAGTTGTTACAGATTTTTTACAGCGGATAAGTAACAACCTTTTTTAATTTACAACCCAGGCGAAACCCTATGACTGCAAGTGCTCAACAACAAACTGAACCCCTGCAGGAACTGACCGAATACCGCTCGATCCTGGTTGCGGTAGATTCTTCCGATCATTCCAATCAGGCTATACAGGAAGCCGTCAGCCTGGCCAGGCTATGGGGCGCGAAGATTACCGGTACCCACGCCTATGCGGCCAAAATGCATGATCTGCGCTTTCGTCAGATGGAAGGCGGCCTACCGCAACAGTACCGTGTTGAGCAGGAACTGGAGCATCAACGTGAAGTACACGATGACCTGATTACGCGAGGTCTGTCGATCATCACCGACTCTTACCTGGATCAGATCGACAGGCATTGCCGTAAACACAATATTGAATTCTATCGCTCTTCGCTGGAAGGTAAAAACTACCGTGCACTGGTCAACGAAGCGAATAAAGGTGATTACGAACTGCTGATCATGGGAGCAATCGGGGTCGGAGCCATTAGCGGCAGTCGTATCGGTAGTGTGTGTGACCGCACCGTACGTCGCACCCTGATCGATACTCTGATTATTAAACAACCACAGCGTGCGCTGAGTGAAGGTCCGATCGTGGTGGCTCTGGACGGCTCCAGAAAGTCCTATGGCGCTCTGCTGTGTGCCTTTTCACTGGCCAGAGAATGGAATGTAGCGATTAAGGTGATTGCCACCTTTGATCCCTATTACCACTATGTCGCGTTTAACAAGATTGCGGATGTGCTGTCAGAAGAAGCCGGTAAAGTATTCAAGTTTAAGGAGCAGGAAAAGCTGCACGAAGACATCATCGATTCCGGTCTGGCCAAAATCTATCAGGGCCATCTGGAAGTCGCCCAGTCAATTGCCGATGATTATGGCGTCAGCATCGAGACAAAACTGCTCGATGGCAAAGCCTATGACGCGATCGAGAAATATGTCGCCGAAATCAATCCATCGTTGCTGATGATCGGCAAGCTGGGCATCCATGCCGACCCCGATCTGGATATCGGCGGCAATGCAGAAAACCTGCTGCGCAACGTCAACTGTTCAATATTTCTGGGCATGCAGGAACATCAACCGCGTCTCGAAATGATTGCCGCAGCCACCACTTCCTGGTCGATTGAAGCCGAAATACGGATGCTCAAAGTGCCTGATTTTGTACGCCCAATGGCGCGCATGGCGATACTGCGTTATGCCCAGCAGAAAGGCCACACCGTCATCACCGAAAGTATCGTTGAGCAGGCCACCGCCGAACTGATGCCGAGCCATGCTGAAAATGCACTGCAGGAAATCGTCGATGCGTCGGATCGGGGTGAACTAAAGCCCTCGGTGACGCGCCAGCCGATGCACTGGACAGCAGTAGCCGAGGCACTGCTACAGCAGGTAACGGATGATTCGCTACGCGAAAACCTGAAAGGAAGAGCCGAGAAAAAAGCCCGCGCCGATAATACCTTTGTCGTCGAAGCAGAGCATATTCAGGCGTTCATGGCGGCTGCCGAGTTACACTGGGAAGCCAGTGCAATCGCGCGTCTGATGCGTGCGCCAGAAGGCTTTATGCGCGACTCGGCTAAAAAGAATATCGAAGGCTATGCGCGCCAGCAACAACTCAGCAGGATCACGCTGGAAGTTGCCGAACAGGGTCTGGAAATTTCACGTCAAACCATGCAGCAACAGGTTGAACAGGGCGAAAAGCCCGCACCTAAAGCCGGAAAATGTCCGTTCGCCGGGATGTCCATCCAGCCGGAACAGCAGCAACAGCCCGCCGCAATGAGATGGCTGACGGGTACACGTGAACTGCTCGATAATATTCCTGCTGGTTACTGTCGCGATATGACCGTAACTGCAATGGAAACCATCGCACGCAAGATGGGACTGGATTCCATCGATCCGGACTTTGTCTCGAATATTCAGAAAACCTTTCACAAGGGTTCCGCCAAAGTTGAGGAAAGTATGCCCTGGCAGCAGGCTGCCAGAGACCGTCTCGGCAATGCACCGGATATGATTCGCGGCATGCTGATACAGGAAATAGAAACCTGGGCCGCTCAGCATGGAAACAACGAAGTAACAGCTGAAACCGTAGATCAGATCAAAAACAAATGGAGCCAGAGCGGTCAGTTTCACCTGGATCCTGACGACCCAAGAAACAGTCGTTGAATAACACTGAATGAAACAACATGACCGTCGATAAGCTTCAGATCATCGCCATCAATCTGACCAGACGCTGCAACCTGGCCTGTGATCACTGCTATCTGGACGCGCATTCTTTAACCACGCCATCAGCCGACGAGTTAACCACGGCTGAAGTGAACCAGCTGCTGGATCAGATCGCACAGCATCATGCAGAAACACTGGTGGTGCTCACCGGCGGCGAACCACTGATCAGAACCGATCTGGAAACGATCTGCGCGCATGGCAAGTCTCTCGGTCTGATGATTGTAATCGGTAGCAATGGTGCCCTGCTCACCGAACGACGTGTCATTGCGCTGAAACAGGCAGGTGCGATGGGCATAGGCATCAGCGTCGATTCGCTCGACCCGGAACGGCATGACCGTTTTCGCGGCAAACCCGGCAGCTGGCAAAAAACCATGAACGCCATCGAAAACTGCCGCAAGCATCAGCTCGACTTTCAGATTCATTTTTCCATCACCGATGATAATCAGCATGAAATAGAAGATATTGTTAATTTTGCCGAAATGTCGGCAGCACGCGTGGTTAACTTTTTTTTCATCATCTGCACCGGTCGAGCCGAATCGGTCGGTAATATCTCTGCGCTGAACTATGAAGCCAGCCTGAAAAAAATTATCGAGCTACAGCAGAAGTATCAAAAGTTAATCATACGTCCGCGCTGCGCGCCCTATTTCAAACGCGTGGCCTGGCAGCTCGACCCAGAGTCAGCCCTCAACCGTATCAGCGGCAACGATGGCGATGGCTGTATCGCCGGTACCCACTATTGCCGCATCACCCCCGAAGGCGATGTCACCGCCTGCCCCTATATCGAACAAACGGTCGGCAATATCCGGCAACAGGAGTTTCAGAAGATCTGGTCGAGCGCGGATGACTTTCTGGCATTACGCAATCCTCGCCTGAAGGGTAAGTGCGGGGCCTGTGAGTTTCAGAAACTGTGCGGTGGCTGTCGTGCTCGACCACTGGCATCCGGACACGGTCTGATGGATGAGGACAGATCGTGTGCCTATGTCCCGCAAAACGGCCGCGTGATCGAACCGATCACCCGGTTTGACACGGCGGGCCTGAGCTGGTCGGACGCTGCCAGTGCAAAACTGCAGCGTATCCCCGGCTTTATCCGCGCGATGATTCGCACAAGAACCGAAAGCTATGTGCTCGATCTGGGCGAAAAGATTATCACCGTAGAGCATATGCAGCAGTTATCCGCACGACGCTTTGGCAATAACCTGCCGTGGAAACGTCCCGGCTTCGGAGGAGAATCATGATTCTGCATCGTGACGTGGTCATCATCGGGGGCGGTATCTCCGGCCTGTCCTGCGCCTGGTGGCTGGCGCGCAAAGGCATCCGCACGACGATTCTGGAACAGGCTGACAGAACCGGCGGCCTGATCCACAGCACACGAAAGGATGGTTACGTGACCGATCATGCCGCTTCCATGATCCTCAATTTCAATGCCAGAGTCAGTCAGTTCATCGAGCAATCAGGCCTGCAACAGCATCGCATCGAGCGCAATAATATTTCCCGTCGTTATATTTTAAAAGGTGATGCCTTAAAGCAGGTGCCGGAATCCCTGCGCGGTCTGTTATTTTCCGATCTGTTTTCACTCAAAACACGTCTGCAGCTATTAACCGAGCCGTTCAGATCGCGCACCAACAGCGATTCGGAAAGCGTAGCCGATTTCATTCGACGCCGACTCGGCCAGGAAATACTGGATCTGGCGATCGATCCCTATGTTTCTGCGGTGCTGGCCAGTGACCCGGAACAGGCCTGTGCGCGTTCGGTATTACCACGGTTGACCGCACTCGAACGTCAGTTTGGCAGCATCAGCGCCGGAATATTGCTTAAAAAGTTAATCCCCGGAAAACGCGGTCTGGCGCAGCAAGCGTTCAGTTTTAATGGCGGCATGCGCACTTTAACCGAGGTGCTGGCTGAAAACCCACTCTGCGAGATCCAGACTTCTCAACAGGTGATGGCTCTCGAACCCGCGCGCAACGGCTGGAGAATCAGCAGCCACAGCGACACACGCGAACAGCAGATACTGGCAAGACAGCTGATCTTATCGACCCCGGCTCCGGTTGCAGCCCGACTGTTAAAACCGCTGCAACCCGAACTCTCGCGCCTGCTGGAGCAAATCCGCTATGCCCCGATCGCGCAGATTCATCTTGGCTTTGATCAGGCCGGACTTTCACCGGTTATGCAGGGCAATGGTTTTTTACTGCCCTCTTCGGCTAAAACACCGCTACGCGGCAGCCTGTTCATCAGTAACCTGATTGATCAGCGCGCACCCGCCGGCAAGCTACTCAGCAGCCATTTTATCGGCGGCGCAAAACAGCCCGATGCTCTATTGCAATCCGATGATCAGCTGCTCGATCAAACCCTGGCCGCATTAAATAAACTGTGCGGTTTAAAACAAAACCCCGAAATGACCCGAATTAATCGCCATGCCCAGGGACTACCGCTGTATCATGGCCGTTACCATCAATTAACCCAGGCTATCCAGCAAACCGCCATGACTACGAATGGGCTGCACCTTGTTGCCAATTACCTGCAGGGTATCTCCATCCGCGATCGCATTCTGCAGGCGAGTCAGGTCGCTGATCAGGTCAGTCTGCAACTATCCGGACAGTTATCCGCAGCATCTTCGCACAGCCTGTCGTTGACTCAGTCGTGCATCAAGCAGCCATGAGCCTTAAAACGGAAGCACAGCAGTCAGCTGAGCCCGCATTCAATCCGCTCAAGGTGATTATTCCGGTACTGCTCAGCCTGCTGGCAGTCTCACTGATGGCGCAGTGGTATGCCGCCAACGTCAGCGTTCCGCGCTACTGCCAGGATCCGCAGCAAGCACTGCTCAATCTGCACAAGCTGCTCGATCAAAACAGCACCATTGAACCCGCGCAACGCAGAGCGTCGATGATTGCGGCCAAACTGCTATACCTGCATCCCCGGACTGAAGATGAAAGCCAGTCTGACTATCTGCAACGGCTACGCTATCTATTGCTCAATCAATGTTCTGAACAGCTTGCTTCATGATCAGCCATAACCCGACTCAAAGCCTGCGTAAAAACCAGCGTATTTTTCAACAGAGTGTTTGGTATGCGCTGCTGGCCAGCATCATTTTACTCACCATCATCGCCATCCATTACCAGGTCTACATTTCTGCCGCCAGCAATCAACTGAAGAGCCAGCAAATCCTTAACCTGGAACTGGGAAAAACCACCCTGATCAGTGAGCTGTCGAACATCCAGTCAGATGTTAACTTTCTCGCCCGTCAGGCTGAGCTGCACGGTTATTTTGATCATCTTGACGATAATACGCTGTCAATCATGGCGAGCGACTTTCTACTGTTTGCCAACAAAAAAAAGATTTACGATCAGATCCGCCTGATCAACATGGAAGGCCAGGAAATTATCCGCATCAATAATGATGCGGGAACATCCAGTATCGTTGCCAAACAATTCCTGCAGAATAAATACAGCCGCTACTACTTCAGTGAAAGCCTGCTACTGAATCGCAATGAAATCTTTATTTCGCGCTTCGACCTGAATGTTGAACATGGCAATATCCAGTTGCCACTGAAACCGGTGATACGATTTGGCACACCGGTTTTCAACTCATCCGGTGAAAAAGTCGGCGTGTTGATTCTGAATTATCTGGGCAATCACCTGCTTGATAATTTCCGCAAGGCGACCGCTAACATCGCACGTAACATCATGCTACTGAATAACGAAGGTTACTGGTTAAGTCATCATAATCGTGATCTGGAATGGGGCTTCATGCTGGATCATCTGCACACCTTTGCGACCGACTATAGACAGGAATGGCAGCAGGTCTCCACCTTCCCATCCGGGCAATTTAGCAACGAGTCTGGTCTATTCAGTTTTACCACTGTTTACCCTGGACTGGACCTCGGCGACAAAACGGATGATATCAGTGCTCAAAAATTGTCCGTACTGTCAATCCGACCCTGGCTGCTGATTTCCCATATTACCCCGGCTGAACTTGACGACTCGCCGAAATCCTTCTTACGCAATAACTCTGTGCTGTATCTAATCATTTTTGTAATCTTTCTGATCGGCACCTATCTCATGGCGCGCTTTAGAATCAGTCATCAGATGGCGAAAACACAGGTTGAGTTTGAGCAGCACTTCAGAAAGGTATTCGAGTCCATCGAGCTAAATATTATTGCCATTGATATGCAGGGTAATATCACCTTCTGCAACGATGCCCTGCTCCATCTACTGGGCTATAGCAGGGATCAGCTGATCGGTAAAAACTGGATCGAAACCCTGGTCGTTAACCGCTTTAAAGCGTGCTGTTTCAAGCTGTTTGAGCAGACCAGGGATCAGGGTCAGCTAACCAGCACGCACGAAAGCTGGTTACAGGATCGTAATGGCAATGAATACCTGATGCGCTGGCATGATACCTCGATGACCGATACCGACGATAACACCATCGGCCTGATTTTCATGGGTGAAGATATTACCCTGTTTCGTGAAAACGAAATCCGTATCCGCCATCTATCTGAAGCGGTGGAACAGAGCCCTGCTTCGGTGATGCTAACCAATAACCGCGGAGAAATTGAATACGTCAACCCTAAATTCACCCGCCTGACCGGCTACAGCCTGGAGGAAATAAAAGGCTTGAATCCGCGTGTACTGAAATCCGGTGAGACCAGCCCTCTAGACTACTCAAAACTGTGGAAAAAGGTGATTAAAGGAGAAACCTGGCGCGGTATTTTCCATAACCGCAAGAAAAATGGCGAGTTTTACTGGGAGTCTGCTTCTATCTCCGGGATACGTAATGCGGAAGATGAAATTACCCATTTTCTTGCCGTGAAAGAAGATATCACCGAACAGAAAATGCTCGAAGACCGCTTCAAACATTGTTTCAATTCAGCACCTGTGGCCATGGTCATGTCCGACAATCAGGGCAAGATACTGCTCGCCAATGAAACCCTGCAACAGATGTATGGCTACAGCGAGGATGAGTTACTCGGCAAGGATATACTCAGCATCATCCCTGAAGAGGCGACCTGGCAGGAACACTTCCCGGCAAATGAATACCGGGTTGGTTTACACCATCAGCTTGAACTTTCCAGTAAAGATTATTTTGCCCACAAAAAATCCGGTGAAGTTTTTCCGGTTGAGATCGGTGTCAGCTCGACCCCGACCATGGAAGGAAAGTTGAATATATCAGCCATCATTGATCTCACAACGCGTAAAAAACTGGAAAGTGAACTGCTCCAGCGCAATGAAGAAATCAGTCGTAATCAGGCACTCAATACCGTCGGTAGAATGGCCAATATGATCGCGCACGACTTACGTAACCCGCTTTCATCGATAAAAATGGGATTGCAGATCTTTCAGCAACAACCCCTAACCATCAGTAATGACGATGCTCTCGAACTCAATCAGATCGCACTGGAACAGGTATTCTATATGGAAGAGATCCTGGAAGACCTGATGAGCTACTCGCGCCCGGATGCACTGCATCTGGACTGGATCGACATCAAAAAAACCATCGAACACAGCCTCAGTCTGGTACAGAAATGTACCGAAATCACCGGAGCTCGAATTCACACCTGGTTTGAAAAAGGCCTGCCCCTGATTCATGCCGACCCGACCAAACTTCGTCAGGTATTTTCCAACCTGCTCACCAATGCGATGCAGTCGGTGGAAACGCTGCCGGGCATCAAACCCGAAATCAATATCACCGTGCAGCTGGAACTGGGGGAAAGCAACTCCTTCATCAAGGTATCGATACAGGATAATGGTTGTGGCGTCGATATCGACGATACGGATGAACTGTTTGAGGCTTTCTATACCAGACGCGCCAAGGGAACAGGTCTTGGACTGGCGATTTCGAAACGTTTTATAGAATTACAACGAGGCACCCTGATCTTATTACCCGCCGAAAACGGAGGCACCACAGCCATCGTTAAATTAAATATTGATCCAGCGCATTGAGTTATTTTTTTTCCAGTCACGTATGATAACCAGCATTCTCAGATACTAACAAACTATGAGCACACTCCTGATCATTGATGATGATGTCGCCATCTGCAGAACTCTGCTGGTGCATTTTCGCAGCCTCTCCCATCAGGTCATAACGGCTCATAACATCAATGATGGACTGGTCGCCGCCGCTGGCAATGCGATCGATCTGATACTGCTGGATAACCAGATGCCGATTAAATCTGGCATTGAAAGTCTGGCCGATTTTCGTGAAGTGGTTCCGGATATTCCGATCATCATGATCACCGCCTATCATGATATGGAAACCACCATCGTGGCGATGCAGAATGGGGCGGATGATTACATTCATAAACCGGTCGATATCAACGAACTGGATCAGGCCGTTGAGCGTGCATTGCTACGCTCCGATGAAGAAAGTACCAACCTGAAATTTCAGGAAGAAGATCACAATAAACGCCGCAATAGCCGCTTCAGTATGGCTGGACACAGTTCTGCGATGCGCCAGATCTACAAAACCATCGGCCTCATTGCCAACAAACCTGTCACCGTGCTGATCAGCGGAGAAAGCGGCACCGGCAAGGAACTGGTGGCGCGTGCTATCCACGAAGCCAGTAGTCGCAGAAACGGACCCTATGTGGCGGTCAACTGTGCCGCGCTGGTCGAAACCCTGCTTGAATCCGACCTGTTCGGCCATGAAAAAGGCGCATTCACCGGCGCCGTGAATAAACACAGTGGTAAATTTGCGATGGCACAGGATGGCTCCCTGTTTCTGGATGAAGTGGGCGAACTGTCACCGTCAATCCAGGCCAAGCTACTACGCGTGCTGCAGGAAAAAGAATACATCCCGGTCGGCAGCACGAAACTGATTCAGTCGAATGCCAGAATTATCGCCGCTACCAACGACAATCTGGAAGAAAAGGTCAAACTAGGACTCTTCCGGGAAGACCTGTACTACCGCCTGCAGGTGGTCAATATCACCATTCCACCGCTAAGAGAGCGCAAGGAAGACCTGATGGATCTGATCAGAACCCTGCTCGGACGCATCAACCGCGAAATGCACAACAGCGTTTGTCGCCTGTCGATGGATGTAATCGACGCTTTCAATAACTATCGCTGGCCGGGTAATGTACGAGAACTGGAAAACATCCTAACCAAAGCGGTCGCCTTATCACCCTCCGATACCATCACCCTGGATCTGATACCAGAGTATATCAGCGCGCGCGAAAACAACCCGATCGAAAGCGGCCTGCCGATCCATACCAGCCTCGATGAGATGGAAAAATACCATGTCGCACGTGTACTGAATGCCACCCACTGGCACAAGGGCGAAAGCTGTAAAATCCTCGGCGTATCACGACCCCGCCTCCGGCGCATCATCAAACAGCACCAGCTGACTAACCCGGAAGGCAACGAGCTGGATGAAAACGATAACGACGACATAACCGAATCGGAGCTGGTAGAGCAGTAAAACCGATCACTACGTATTGCGCATAGCATACATTCGTTCAGACTCGATCTAACGAAATCTAAAAATAGTCCTATTTAAACTGACAACTTCCAGGCCTCAGTAGATGATAGAGCGGCCATTCACAGGAGTCTGTTTAATCGGCAAGTTGGTGCCTCTAGAGCCATTCTAGCACGCTGCCTGGAAAGACCGCTATATTTGACATACCGGACTAATTTCCTGATCTGAACGTATCCGTTGGATGGATACGTCAGATGAACTCAGTGTGTACAAACTCAGGAATAACTTTTAGCTGGCTCTACCAGCCGCTGAGGCTTCCGCAATTCCCACTAACTCCCCGGTTTTGCAGTCATAGAATAGCCATAGATCGGAAGATCTGCGGGCACCATCGAATTACTGCGAATACGCTGAACGTCTTAAACTACGCTCTTTGCATTATCGCTAATGGTCAGCCAGTTGGTAAATTTACCATCGGCGGTTCCGCCACCGGCATTACTGTCATGCCTGCCACTCGCATCAACACTGGCCGTTTTCAGGCTACCGGACAGCAGATCGCCCAAGATCTCGGCAGTGAAAGTTCCCATTCCGCAGTCAGTATGATGAATCACATCATCTGTGGCCTGCCCTCCCCCATAGCATCACTAAACAGTCATTGCTACGAAATTTCCAGTCCTTTAAAATTGCGCGATGAGTAACTGTGACTGCCATATTGAAATTAAGGATCAATCCCAGCGTCAGGTTTTAGTGAAGCTGCTGGCGATTAACCTGTTCATGTTTGTGATTGAATTCGGGATTGGCTGGTATGCGCAATCGACCGGTCTGATTGCAGATGCGATGGATATGCTGGCCGATGCCATCGTGTATGGAATTGGCCTGTATGCCGTTGCCAGAACCATCACACATAAGGCTCATGCAGCCCTGATCAGCGGCCTGTTTCAACTGTTGTTGGGACTGCTGATTTTGATCGATATTGCTCGACGTATTCTGCTTGGGAGTGAGCCAGAATCGATGCTGATGATCAGTGTCGGCCTGCTGGCTCTGGTCGCCAATATCATCTGTTTAAAGATGATTGAGCAGCACCGGCATGGTGAAGTGCATATGCGGGCCAGCTGGATTTTTTCGAAGAATGATGTCATCGCCAACGCCGGGGTTATCGTGGGAGGTTTGCTGGTCTGGGAGCTGGATAATCGCTGGCCTGATCTGATTATCGGCAGCCTGATCGCGTTGTTAGTGCTTAATGGAGCCAGACTCATCATCCAGGATTCCCGTCAGGAGCTGGCTAAGCAAAAGATCGGCGCTGATGATACGGATTGTTGCACAAATTCAAAAAATTGATCACTAACGAAGCCACAGCCCGTACTCACTCAAGCTCTGATATGGCGAGCATATAATTTTTCCATAAAATTTGGAACACTTCGGGCAGGTCGTGTAAAAAAAATAGGTTTTCTTCGCGCGCTTGCCTTTGCTGTTAAGCACTGTCTGCATTTCTTTTTCCCATTGCGGGGCATTTTTATACGGCCCTTCAAACACTCGGGTCAGATAATCACCGGTCATCTTTACCATATCCTGGCCGGGAACATCCTTACTCACGGAAAAGTAATGCTCTCCAGTCCAGGCCGAAGGATCATACGATAGTACGATGAAGTCGTTCTCATCATGCGCACCGACCTGCTCAATCGCAGCGAAGGTCTCTGGAAACACGGAGCCGATATTCAACGGCATGTGAAAAAGGCTGCGTGTTTTCGCTTTCACGAACAGCTTGTCCTTGAAGTGCCGCTCCTGATCATCCCAGCCATCTGGCTTAAAGCGAGGGCAGCAGTTGGTC
>JACNJF010000061.1:0-3083 GCA_014382695.1 Gammaproteobacteria bacterium
AAATCACGCATGCTGTTGCCACGCCCGGTGGATGATGAAAATGAAGATGATCCACGCGCCGAACTGATTCGGCGTCTGCAGGAGTATGAACAGTTTAAACAGGCGGCAGAAGATCTGGATGCTCTACCGCGTGAAGAGCGCGAAATTTTCTTTCCGCAGGCTGAAATGCCGGATATTAAAGCCGAGGTGCCCGAGGTGGAAGTCAGCATCCAGGATCTGCTGCTGGCGTTCCGCGATGTGGTCAACCGGGCCGAGCAGTTTGCCAGCCATCATATCGAGCGCGAGACACTGTCTGTGCGCGAGCGCATGAGTATCGTACTCGGCAAACTGAAAGCAGGTGAGTATACTGAGTTCAAGGATTTTTTCAGGGTTGAAGAAGGTCGTATGGGAGTGGTGGTTAGTTTTCTGGCAATCCTGGAACTGGTCAAGGAATCGATGATCGAGCTGGTGCAAAACGAACCTTTCGCCCCTATCTATGTGAGAGCCAGAGCGTAAACAGAAGCGTAATTATGCAATTGTCAAAACTTAAACCTGTGATTGAAGCCCTGTTATCCGCCGCTGATGTACCGCTGTCGGTGAATCATCTGTATGACCTGTTCAATGGCGACCTGGATCAGCCGGGAAAGGATGATATTCGTCAGGCCCTGCATGAACTGATGAATGAGTATCAGGACAAAGGGGTTGAAATCAAACAGGTTGCGAGTGGCTTCAGGTTTCAGATTAACCCTGATTATTCGCTGTGGATTACGCGACTGCTACAGCAAAAACCGCCACGTTACTCCAGGGCTCTGCTTGAAACCCTGGCGTTGATTGCCTACCGTCAGCCGATTACGCGTGGCGAAATCGAGGCGATCCGCGGGGTCAGTGTCAGCACGAATATCATCAAAACGCTGCAGGAGCGGGAATGGGTGAAAACACTTGGGCATAAAGATGTGCCGGGTAAACCCAGTCTGTATGGCACCAGCAGTCAGTTTCTGGATTATTTCAATCTACAGTCGTTAAACGATCTACCAACCCTGTCCGAGTTGAAGGATCTGGATAAGTTTCATCCGGAACTGGCATTCATGGATGATGTAGTACAGAACTTACCACAGCCACATCAGGTTCTGGCTGAGCTTGCAGATGTGGCAGAACAAGCGGACGACGTTTTTGAAGAGACGGATGCCTCATGATGCACTTACCCGTCACATTCGTAATTAAAATAATACTATTGCTGACCCTGTCGTTACTGACTTCGTGTGTCGATAAGGGTACGCAACTGGGGCGCTGGGTGCATGAAGATACCGGATCTTACGGGGCCAGTATCAGTCCTGATGGAAAGTATCTGCTGACCGGTTCTATCGGTGGTTACGGACGGGTGTGGGATACCGCCACCAACAAGGTACTGTATAGTGTGCAACATCAGGATAATGATGAAGGTGGTTTGATTGCGGCGGCTTTTTCGGCGGATAGTCAATATCTTGTGACCATCGAACAGCAGTCGGTCGCGCGCTGGCGCGTAACCGATGGCCATCTGGTGGGTTACTGGTCCTGGCCTGATTTACGCGATGTTGCGATTTCGGCCAATGGTCGTTATGCGCTGCTGGCGATGAAGGCAAAACAGGCGATCTATTTTGATATGCAGCAGGGTAAGATGGTGTATGTCTTTGCACACCATGAAAAAGTCAATTCGGTGGCGCTATCCAGGGATGGGCGTTTTGCCTTAACCGGATCTGATGACTGGCATGCCAGTCTGTGGAGCCTGAGCAATGGTGAACACCTGTGGTCTAACAATCTGAAATATAAAATCTCTCACGTTGAGCTGTCTGACGATGGTGAGCTGGCACTGGCCAATGCGTATGTGGGAGAAAGTAAAATATTTGCCACTGCGGGGAAGGGAAAGCTGGTGTCCACGCTGGAAGTTAAAAGTCGAGGAATGACTATTGTGTCAGCCGATTTCTCCGACGATACAAAAATACTGGCGACCGGGCGCGCTTCCAAAGGTATCGATATCTGGGATGTCAGCACCGGAAAAAGTCTGAAAAGCTGGCAGCCTGAAGTTAAACACAAGGTGCAGCCGGACTCTGCTACCATTCTTGATTTGAATATCAGTTCTGATAAGTCACAACTACTATCCGAGTCTTCTACTGGCATCGGCCAGCTCTGGTCAATTAAATAGCATTATGGAACGTATTCAAAAAGTTTTATCCCATCAGGGCGCGGGTTCGCGTCGACAGGTCGATCAATGGCTGCAGGAAGGGCGCATTACGGTGAATGGCAAGCTGGCCAAACCGGGCGACCAGATCAGCGGTGATGAAAAAATCAGTATCGATGACAAGCCTTTCCGGCTTTCACGGCATATCATCAAGCCCAAGTTGCTGATGTATCACAAGCCGGTGGGTGTGGTGAGCACGCGCTCCGATCCGGAAGGTCGTCCTACCGTTTACAATCAGTTGCCAAAGATTCAACAGGGACGCTGGATTGGCATCGGTCGCCTCGATATCAATACTTCAGGCCTGTTGCTGTTTACCACCGATGGAGCCCTCGCCAACCGCCTGATGCACCCATCGTTTGAGGTGGAAAGAGAGTATGCCGCCAGGGTACGTGGCGAGATTACCGATGAAAAGCTGAATGCCCTGAAAACCGGAATTCAGCTGGAAGATGGTCCGGCCAGGTTTGATTCCATCGTCGATGCCGGCGGGCAGGGCACCAACCACTGGTATCACGTGGTATTACGTGAGGGGAAGAATCGTGAAGTGCGTCGTCTATGGGATGCGGTCGGGATAGAAGTCAGCCGACTGGTGCGGGTTCGCTACTATGATTTTACCCTGCCAAAATGGTTGAAGCCGGGGAAGTCGCGTTTCTTTGATGATGATGTCGTGCTTAAACTGTTTAAAAACCTGCAGCTTGAGTATTCCTCCGAAAAGCAGACGGGTGAGAGAAAGAGCAGAGAAGAAAGACCCTCCAAAAAGCCCGTTAAAAAACAGCATGGGCGGAGAAAGTAAACCTTTCCATCGCACCTACCAACGATTACTCGACTTTTATGGTATGCAGCACTGGTGGCCGGCAGAGCATGTTTTCGAGATTATGGTGGGTGCCATCCT
>JACNJF010000061.1:3376-5126 GCA_014382695.1 Gammaproteobacteria bacterium
CTGCTCGGCATCAATGGGATTGGTGAGGAAACGGCGGATGATATGGTGCTGTATGCCTTTGCCAGGCCATACTTTGTGATCGATAGTTATACGCGGCGTATTTTTTCGCGACTGGGACTGGTCAGTGGCACGGAAAAATATGCCGTCATGCAGGCGCAATTTCATCGGGCGCTGGAAGCGGATGTCGAGCTCTATCAGCAGTATCATGCTTTAATAGTGACGCATGCCAAGCAGCATTGCCTGAAAACGCCCCAATGCACGGGTTGTCCGCTAACTGAACAGTGTGAGTTTGAGTATGGCCGCGAAAAGAACGAATAAACCGGTGCCAGTGTCTGAATTGTTCCGAAACCATCTACCGCAGGGTTTTGTGCAGAAACGAGCCCAGATTGAACAGTTTCAGTCATTTTTTGCGACCCGTGAAAGTGATGCGGTGTTTCAGATGGTCACGGTGAGTAATGTGTCGGCCACCGAGCTGAGCTTAACCATGCCAGGCGCTGCTCTGGCATCTTACTTACGCCTGCACACGGAACAGTTGCGCGCAGAGATCTATGAAATGTTTGGGGTCGAACTGAACATTAAAATTTCGAGTAGACCCGAAGCTCCGGCGCTCGATAGCCATCCGCATAAAAAACCACTGGCCGCCGATATCTCGAGTGCATCCTGCGCTCAAATGACTGCGGGCGCAGAGTTTGTGGAGGATGAGCGCCTGAAAAACGCACTCAAATCACTTTCCCAAACGCTTGCAAAAGATCGCAATCCAGGCTGAGTTAATGGTGGTTTATTCGCGATTCAAACTGGCATTGTAAATATTCGAATACAGATTGTTGTAGATGATGCGGGCTGCCGCCAGCGCCGGAATGGCGAGTATGACGCCAATAGTCCCGAACAGGTTGCCAAAAATAATGATCCCGATAATCACCGTAACCGGATGCAGGTTAACTGCATTCGCGATTACAGCCGGTATCACGATGATGTTATCCACCAGTTGTGCGAAAGCAATCACACCAAGTGCCAGCATGATCATGGAAGGTTCAAAAGGTGTCATAGCACCTGCCACCAGGGTCGCCAGCGCCATCGATATGAGTGGTCCAAGATAGGGGATCAGGTTAAGCAGGCCGGTCAGTATGCCAAGCAGCAGCGGGATATCCAGTCCGATCATCAGAAACCCTGTGCTCGCCACCGCCGCCATAATCAGCGATTGAATCATCACGCCTCGAATATAGGTTTCGAGCTGGCGGGTGACGCGGTGATAGATCAGCCAGCCGAGTTCAAACTTGGCGTTCGGTAGCCAGTTCATCATGCGGTTACGCAGTAACTTGTAATCCTTCAGGATGAAATAGGTGAGCAATGGAACCAGTATCAGGCTCAGGGTGATGGCGAAAACCTGTTCCGAGATAGCAACCAGTAATTTATTCCCGAGTGAAGAAGACTGTGACAGCAGTGAAATCAAAATGCTCGATACATTTAATTCCACCCCGATAAACTCACCCAGCCGAAGCGTGTATACCGTCAGAAACTGTTCCAGCTGTTTAAACAGTAAAGGCAGTTTTCCTTTTAGCAGCGCAACCTGTTCGAGTAATTGGGGCAGAGCAAAACTGATTGCCATAATGCTTAATGCCAGCATCAGAATCAGGATGCAGATAATGGCCAGCGAATGATTGACTTCCTTACGCACCAGGTAGTTGGTAAAGGGTTCGATCAGTGCGTACAGGGTGAAAGAAATGATAATCGGCAGGATCACCGACGATAA
>JACNJF010000228.1 GCA_014382695.1 Gammaproteobacteria bacterium
AGCACGCGGCGGTGCAACAATGGCTACAGGGGGCATCCTTACCGGTCGCCAGGGTTGCCGCTATCGAGCAGGCTAACGTGTATATCGAAGGCGAATTAATGAGGACGCTGCATGTTAACTGAAAACTGTCGCGAGGCCGTATTATCTGAAATCGGACAGCGTCGTCTGCCGGCGGACTTTATGTCGACGGTGGAGCGCTGGTACCTGCCGCTTGCGCAGTTTATCAATGATTGCTATCGGCATAAGCAAAACCCGTTACTGGTCAGCTTTAACGGCGCGCAGGGCAGTGGGAAGTCGACCATTACCGCATTTCTGACCCTGCTACTACAGCAGCAGTTTGAGCTGTTCAGTGTGGAAATATCGATCGATGATTTTTACCTGACTCATGCCCAGCGCCAACAGCTGGCACAGCAGGTGCATCCGCTGTTCGCCACCCGTGGGGTACCGGGTACGCATGATGTGGCACTGGCGCAACAGACCCTGCAGTGTCTACGTAACTGCTCTGAGCAGTCACCCTGCCGCTTGCCACGCTTCGACAAGTCGATCGATGACCGTATGGATGCATCGGCATGGATAAGTGTTCGGCAGCCGGTTAAGGTAATCCTGTTTGAAGGCTGGTGTAATCATGCGCCGGTGCAGAGTGAGCAGCAACTGCAGCAACCGGTGAATGAGCTGGAGCGTGATGAAGATGCGAGCGGGGTATGGCGCCGCTATGCTAACGATCAACTCGCACTGTATCATCGTCGGTTATTTGATCAGGCCGAGCTGAAAATTTTTCTGCAGGCACCAAACTTTGAAAAGGTGTACGAGTGGAGAGGATTGCAGGAGCAGAAGCTGGCGCTGGATAGCACGAAAAATAATCATGCCGTGATGAATCCAGAGCAGCTGAAACGCTTTATTCAGCACTACGAACGGATTACCCGTTACAGTCTGGAACAGTTGCCGGCATCAGCGGATGTTGTACTCACACTGGATGATGATCATGCGATCAGCGGGCTTAAGCTGAAGGAGTGTTGAGTGATTGATCGCTGGATGGTAATGACAGATCTGGATGGCACTTTACTCAATCATCACAATTATGATTATCAGGCTGCAGGGCCTGCACTAAAACAACTGGCGACGCTGAATATCCCGGTTATTTTTAACTCCAGTAAAACCTATGCCGAACTCAGTGCTCTGGCGCAACAGCTGCAGGTTCATCACCCCTTTATTGTTGAAAATGGTTCTGCCATTTTTATTCCACAACACTATTTCAAAAAATCATCAGCGCAGATACTGATGGATGCTCAACGTCAGGATGACTTTCTGGTGATTACCATCGGTCAGGATATAGAGCAACTGAATGTCTTTCTGAACCGTATCAAGCCAGTTGCTATCAATTTTTGCCACTGCCCGCTGGAGCAGGCGATGGAGCTCACCGGGTTGACCAAAGCCCAGACTCTGCTGGCTCAAAACCGACAGTTTTCGGTACCACTGGTGTTTCAGGACACGCATCAGGAAGAAGCGTTTACGCGTCAGGCCGAACAGGCGGGTCTTGGTTGTCTGAAGGGCGGACGCTTTTTACATCTGCTTGGCCAGTGCGATAAAGGGGTTAGTATGAATGTTCTGAGGGATCTGTACCAGACGACCTGTCAGCAACATTTTGGAATCATTGCACTGGGCGATGGACTGAATGATCTGGCGATGCTTGAGCAGGCTGATATTGCGGTGCTGGTCAAGTCACCATCCAGTGCGGAGCTGATTGCTCTGCATCCGCAATTCATTACCACGCAACAGCAGGCACCGCAAGGCTGGGCCGAAGGGGTGCAGGCGGCGCTGGAAAAAACTACCATTAACGGAGGAGTTCAACATGGCTGATAGCTTTCAATCCGGCACGGTGACGACACTGCATAACATTGTGGATCGCCCATTACACGAACTGGAGTCCGAACTGGTATCGTTTTCCAATAAGCGACCACTGGGGTTGATTCTGCCCTCCCTGTACTCGGAGCTGGAGCGGCCGGCGCTGGAGACGATCGTCAATGAACTGGTGCAGGTACCGTATCTGGATCAGATCGTGATCGGGCTGGATCGTGCCAGTGAAGAGGAATACCGCAAGGCGATACGCTACTTCGATCGGCTTCCGCAATCACACCAGATTCTGTGGAACGACGGACCGAATTTGAAAAAAATCGATGCGTTGCTGGCAGAAAATGGGCTGTCTCCGAATCAGCTCGGTAAGGGGCGTAATGTGTGGTATTGCATCGGCTATATGCTGGCCACCGATCGAGTCGAGTCGGTGGCGCTACATGATTGCGATATCATTACCTATGATCGCTCACTGCTGGCGCGACTGATCTATCCGGTCGCCAGTCCAGAGTTTCGCTATCAGTACAGTAAGGGCTATTACGCCCGTGTCGCGAATAACGCGCTGGGCGGGCGTGCCTCACGCCTGCTGGTAACGCCGTTGATTCGTGCGCTGGCGCAGAGCCTTGGCCCACAGGATTATCTGAGCTTTATGGATAGCTTCCGTTATCCACTGGCGGGTGAGTTTTCGATGCGTAAGGATGTGATGGCCGAGTTGCGACTGCCGAGTGACTGGGGACTGGAGGTTGGCATCTTGATGGAAATGGTGCGTAACTATTCTACCCGGCGCATCTGTCAGGTTGAGATTGCGGATATCTATGATCATAAACATCAGGATCTATCCGCCGATAACGACGCAGGCGGCCTGTCCAAGATGTCGATCGATATCTCCAAGGCGTTTTTCCGCAAGCTGGCGACTTCCAGCTGTGTGTTCAATCCGGGTGTGTTCCGCACCATCAAGGCCTCTTATTATCGTATCGCGCTGGATCTGATTGAAAGTTATCACAGCGACGCGGTGATGAACGGGCTTAAATTTGATGTTCACGCCGAAGAACAGATTGTCGAACTGTTTGCGGAAAATATCATGAAAGCGGGTGATCTGTTTCTGAATAATCCGATGGAACAGCCCTTTGTACCGCACTGGAATCGCGTACTAAGTGCGATACCGGATATCTATGAGCAACTGCTCGATGCAGTAGCAAAGGATCATGCTCTGTATCGCTGAAGGTTGGTATATAAATGACCAGGTGATGTAATGAAGAAACGACTGCTAGCGTTACGTGAAAAACTGAACAATCATATTAGATTCATCTACCCGGAAGTGAATCCTGCTGAACTGACCGAACAGCTGATTGCAGTGATGGATCTGGATAGCCAGTGTCAGCGCCCGAAAGCGCATCAGAATCACTGGAGTCAGCGCGACGTGATTGCGATCAGCTATGGTGATTCGATTTCGCGTGCGGACGAAAAGCCACTGCAAACCCTGCATCAGTTTTTTAACCAGCATTTTTCCGAAGTGATTAACTCGATCCATATCCTGCCGTTCTATCCGTATAGTTCGGATGATGGTTTCTCGGTGATCAATTATAAGCAGGTAAATCAGGCGCTCGGTGAATGGAGTGATATCCAGCACATTGCCTCAGATTTTAAGCTGATGGCGGATCTGGTGATCAATCACTGTTCCAGCCGCAGTGAATGGTTTGAGCAGTTCAAAAATAACCGCTCACCCGAGAAAGATTATTTTATCAAGGTCGATCCGGCAACGGATCTGTCGCAGGTGACGCGACCGCGCACCAATCCACTGTTACGCGAAGTGGTGACGCTGGATGGAACAAGGCATGTGTGGTGTACCTTCAGCCACGATCAGATCGACCTCAACTTTGCCAATCCTCAGCTACTACTGGAGATGGTCAGCGTGATCGATTTTTACCTCGGCATGGGGATCAGTATCTTCCGCCTGGATGCGGTGGCGTTTCTGTGGAAAGAGATTGGAAGCAATTGCCTGAACCTGCCACAAACCCACGAAATGATCCGCCTGATCAGAACTCTGGTGGAGCATAAAAATTCGAAAGCCATTATTATCACCGAAACCAATATCCCGAATCGGGAAAATCTGGCCTATTTTGGCAATGCCAATGAAGCGCATGTGATCTATAATTTTACTTTGCCTCCATTGTTGTTGCATGGACTGCTAAATGGCAACAGCTTTCATCTGAATAACTGGTTGATGAGTATGCCGCCGGCACAGGATGGCACCACCTACCTGAATTTTATTGCATCGCATGATGGTATCGGTCTGCGCCCGGTTGAAGGCATCCTGTCGGACGAAGAAATTAACCGGGTTACCGATACCATGCAGCAGTATGGAGCGCGCATATCCTGGCGCAATCTGGCGGATAACCAGGTACGTCCGTATGAAATCAATATCAGCCTGTACGATGCCTTAAGCGGAACCGTGAATGGCCCGGATAACTGGCAGTTTGAACGCTTTATGTGTGCGCATGCGATTATGCTCAGTCTGGAGGGTATCCCTGCATTCTATATACATAGCCTGCTGGGGACTGAAAACGATCTGCTGAAGATGGAGCATTCCGCTAACAACCGCTCGATCAATCGTCATGTGTGGGATTATAATGAGCTTACGCAACTGCTTTCCGACAGCACTTCGCACCATGCGAGGGTACTCGGCAGACTGCGCCAGCTGATCAAGATTCGTACCCGCCAGCCAGCGTTTCACCCGAATGCAACCCAGTACACCCTGCATCTGGGGGAAGGGGTATTCGCTTATTGGCGCCAGAGTCGCAGTCGAGAGCAAAGTATCTTCTGTTTTCATAATATCAGTGATCAGGTTCAGCAGATTTCGCTCAGCTCGGTGAATCTGGTCGCGACCTATCAGTGGCATGATCTGTTTAGCGGGAAAGTGTATGACGACCTGTACTCGACCCTGCAGTTACAGCCTTACGAGTGTGTGTGGCTGAGCAATCAGTAGCGTTGGCTATATCGAGCGCTGACACAACTAGTAGAGATACTGGCCAGGCTGACGTTAGGGGTACAATTCAGGCACTTTTTTAAATCAATAACATACCCTCCTGAAACTGCCCGATTTTTCTAGCAGAGAAATTGATTCTTCCTCTCCAGCTTCTGCCGTTCCCAGGCTTGTGCCGCGACACCGGCGTGCAGGCTAAAGCCAGATGCTTTCGCCACCTGGCAAAGCGGT
>JACNJF010000229.1 GCA_014382695.1 Gammaproteobacteria bacterium
CATTTTTAAAGCTGAATGACTTTTTGGAAATTCCCTGATCCTGCTGACGACGTTTGATGAGTTATTATTTTGAACATACCGACAGAACGATGACCTGCTGCAGTCACATCGTTAAGTATAGTACAGCGTGCAGGAAATGAAGCTTTAGTAGGATGAAAAATAAGGTTTTTATGCCGTTCAGGAATTTTATGACCGAGAGAACAGGTTCTTCAGAAACCATTGCGGCACCCGTTCACGCCCTTTCGACAGTACCTTTTCCTGAATCCGATATTCCGGACAGCAATGCGCCACCAGTTGCCAGAAGGCTGGCGAGTGATTCATATGACGGGTATGGCATAGCTCATGGATCATCAGGTAACGCACAGCAGGCTCAGGCAGGAAGATCAGCTGATCATTCAGGCTGATGGTGCCCGAGCTTGAGCAGCTTCCCCAGCGGCTTTTCTGGCTGCGTACCGAGGTTCGTTTGAAGTTGAAACTGAATTCCCGCGCGAGCGCCTCCAGTCTCGGGCTCAACAGTGAAATAGCCTGATTTCTGACCCACTGACGTAGCAGATCGATGGCCTGCTGCTGATCCTGATACTGAATACTAAGCTGATCACCGTGCTGTAGCAGCGCGCCCCGTATAGCGGGTTGATAGTCGAGGGAGAAATGCTGATTAGTCAGCGCAATAGTGATCGATGGAGGTAGCTCCGGCTGCTGCAGACTGCCCGAAAGTTTTTCCAGCTGGCTTGTGATCCATGCGGCATGTTGCTGTAGAATGCCGGGAATTTGCTTCCTTGGGAAGCGGCTGGGGATCACCACTTCCAGACCGGCATAAGGTTTAACCGCAAGGCGCACATTGCGCACTCTGGCGGAAACTCTGACCGTGTATTTGAACGGGTTGGCGGACTTGTTGAGGGTGATGGAGTTCAATGTGGGAAGCGGATCATTTAGCCGATTATTTAACTGGAGCCAGCTTAGCACAGTGTTTTTGTAACGTAGACGGATGAATTCAAAAAACTACCAGCAACAGATTGTTAATGAGTGTGCACTGGCGGAGCGTAAAGCGTTGCTGCGTGCGTTGCGTCAGTTTCAGGATAAAAAACAGAGCGAAGAGGCGCGCCTGCATCTGACGCGTGCGATTGCGCGCTCGATTCAGCAGGTTGAGTTACGACGCCAGCAGCGACCGACCGTAACACTCAATCAGGAATTGCCGTTTTATGAGCGGCGCGATGAACTGAAACAGGTGATCCGCGACAATCAGGTGGTAATAGTGTGTGGTGAAACCGGTTCCGGTAAAACCACCCAGTTGCCGCAGATCTGTATCGAACTGGGGCTGGCCGACCGTGGCAAGATCGGGCATACCCAGCCACGCCGGCTGGCAGCGCGCGCGGTCACCAGTCGTATCGCCGAAGAGTTGAATACGCCGCCGGGTGAGGCGGTCGGTTACAAGGTACGCTTTACCGATACCACCAGCCCGCACAGTTACATCAAGCTGATGACCGATGGCATTTTACTGGCTGAGATCCAGAATGACCTGTGGCTGAATGAATACCAGACCCTGATCATCGATGAGGCGCACGAACGCAGCCTGAATATCGATCTGATTCTGGGCTTTGTCAAAAAGCTGCTGCCGCGCCGGCCCGATCTGAAGTTGATTATCACCTCTGCCACGATCGATCCCGAACGTTTCTCGAAATACTTTAACGATGCACCGATGGTGATGGTGTCCGGGCGTACCTATCCGGTGGATGTGCTGTACCGTCCGGTCAGCGATGAAGAACAGAAAGAGCGTGATCAGGCGCAGGCTGTGCTCGATGCACTGGATGAACTGTTTAAGATTCACCCGCAAGATACGCTGATCTTTTTCCCCGGTGAGCGCCAGATCCGCGAAGCGGCCAGACTGATCGAGAAACGTTTTCATCAGTATCTGGTGCTGCCGCTGTATGCGCGTCTGACCAATGAACAGCAGCAGCGCATCTTCAAAAAAAGTCAGCAGCGTAAGATCATTCTATCCACCAATGTGGCGGAAACCTCGCTCACGGTGCCGGGTATCCGCTATGTGATCGATACCGGACTGGCGCGCATGTCGCGTTACTCCTGGCGCTCCAAGGTGCAGCGTCTGCCGATCGAAAGAATATCCCAGGCTTCGGCCAATCAGCGCGCCGGGCGTTGCGGTCGGATCGCGCCCGGCATCTGTATCCGGTTGTACGATGAAGACGATTTTAACGCGCGCCCCGAGTTTACCGAGCCCGAAATCCTGCGTACCAGTCTGGCTTCGGTGATCCTGCAGATGGACAATCTGCGGGTCGGACATATCGCCGATTTTGATTTTATCGAGCCGCCCGATTCACGCCTGATCAACGATGGCTACCGACTGTTGCATGAGTTGCAGGCAGTGCGCTCGAATGATGAGGTGACCGCGCTGGGTAAAACCATCAGCCGCCTGCCGCTCGATCCGCGCCTCGCACGCATGCTGATTGCAGGCGCTGAAAACGGCTGCCTGGGTGAAGTGCTGATCATTGTATCGGTACTGTCGGTGCAGGACCCGCGTGATCAGTCGCAGGAAAACCGGCAGGCTTCAAATGAAAAATTCAAGCTGTGGCAGGATGAAAAATCAGATTTCAGTGGCTGGGTGAATCTGTGGCAGGAAATCAATCAGCAGAAAAAGGGCCTGAGTAAAAATAATTTCGCAAAGTGGTGCAAGGTACATTATCTATCCTGGTTGCGGGTGCGCGAATGGCAGGATATTTATCAGCAAATCAAGGAACAGCTGAAGGAGTTGAAGCTGACCATGAATACCACACCCGCCAGCCCGGAGCAGATTCATCGTAGTCTGTTACTCGGCGTGCCGAGCCATATAGCGACGCTCGATCAGGACAACGAATACCTGTCCACACGAGGGCGTAAAGTGGCTATTTTTCCAGCTTCAGTACTGGCGAAAAGTAACCCGAAATGGATCATGGCGTTTTCCATGATCGAAACCAGTCGTCTGTTTGCGCACGACGTGGCGGGGATGAATCCGCAATGGGCGATGGCCGATCTGCAGCATCTGCATCAGTATGAATACTACGAACCGCACTGGCAGGAAAAGCAGCGCCGCGTGGCCGCTTTACGCAATACGCGCCTGTACGGTCTGCTCATCGAAAGCGGGCGCCGGGTCAATTACGCCGCGATCAATAAAAAGGAATCGCGCGAAATCTTTATCCGCGAAGCACTGGTAGAAGGGCGTTACCAGACCAGCGCCACGTTTATCCGCGCCAACCGTAAGCTGATGGATTTTTACGCCGAACAGGAAGAGCGTGAGCGCCGGCGCGATCTGCTGATCGGCGATGAACAGGTGTATCAGTTTTATGACCAGCACCTGCCGGACACGATTGTGGACGGTATCAGTTTTGAAGACTGGGTAAAAAAACTGGATGCCGCACAGATCCGCAAGCTCACCCTGTTTGACGATGATGTGCTGCAGACCGAGCATCAGAAAGATACGCTGACCTATCCGGAAACGCTGAAGGTAAAAAACCAGACGCTGAAATTAAGCTACTGTTTTGATCCATCCGATGAAGCCGATGGGGTGACGGTGTGGATTCCACTCGCGGTACTGAATCAGTTCGAAGATGCCGATTTTGACTATCTGGTGCCGGGCCTGCTGGAGCAGAAAATTCAGGCGCTGATCCGCAGCCTGCCCAAGCAATTACGTAAAAATTTTATTCCGGTGCCAGAGTTTGCCCAGGCCTGCCTGCAGGCGCTGGATCGGAGCAAACCCCTGTATGATCAGCTATCGCTTCAGTTGCAGCGCATGACCGGGGTCAGAGTGGGACTGGATCAATGGCAGCCGCATAAAATCGAGCCACATTTCCTGATGCGCTACTGTCTGCAGCAGGAGGATATGTGCAAGGTCAGTTCGCGTTCGCTGCATGAAATCAGGGCGGAGTATGGCAGTGCTGCCAATCAGCAGTTCGAGCAACAGGTGCAGCATGATGATGCACTTGGTCGCACTGGCCTGATGGAGTGGGATTTTGACCGCCTCGAACCATCCGTGCAGATCCGTAAAAACGGCACTAGCATTAGCGCGTTTCCAGCGCTGGTGGATTATCAGCAGTCGGTTGCGATTGAACTGTTTGAAACGCCACAGGAAGCCGCCTTTTACCATGCCACCGGGATCGCACGCCTGCTGGCATTCGCGCTCAGTGAACCGATAAAATACTGTTTTAAAAATCTGCCCCATATCAACCAGTCGGCATTGATGTATATTTCGCTGGCTTCCAAAGAAGCGCTGGTGGAAGACATCGTGTTTGCCAGTATCTTTGAATGCTTTCTCGATGCCGGCCTGCCGCACAACCGTCAACAGTATGAAAAGCTGTTAAGCCAGCATAAGGATAATTTTCTAATCATTGCGAATAGCAAAGCCGAGAATGTGTATAAAATTCTAGGGCTTTACCGAGAAGCCAGAAGCGTATTGCAGCAGGCGCAAATTTCTGCTCAGCATCGGGCCGACTGTGAAGAGCAGTATGCTTACCTGATATACGAAGGCTTTGTGCGTGATATACCCGCCAGCTACTTTAATCGCCTGAGCGTGTATTTTCAGGCACTGCTCAAGCGTCTGGAAAAAATGCAGCAGGATAGCAGCCAGGCTGACCGTGCGCTGCCGGTGATCCGTAAGCTGTGGCAGGCCTATCTTGAGCTGGAACAGAAACAACGCGGGGATGCGCAGAAAAGGGAGCAGATTCGCTGGATGATCGAAGAATTCAGAATCAACTGTTTTGCCCAGCCGATGAAAACGCGTCAGCCCGTATCGGAAAACAAAATCATCAAGCTGATGGCTGACCTGTAAACCGAGGATTATTTTATGTCACGCAAAAAACCGGTGATTAAGGCCATTCATCAACTCGCCAAATCGCGCCTGTTTACCATCCAGCAACTCGATCTGGAGTTTTCGAATGGGCGCACAGCGCAGTTTGAACGTATCCGCGCGAATGCCGGAAAAGCGGTGATGATTGCAGCCATCACTGCGCAACAGGAAATTATTCTGGTGCGCGAATATGCGGCAGGCAC
>JACNJF010000073.1 GCA_014382695.1 Gammaproteobacteria bacterium
AGCGTATCTTCCACCTCGACCACCGCCTGTTGGGCATTTCGCCTTGGGCGGTAGGCATACTGCTCTGGTGGTAAGTCGGCTTCATAGATCGGTTCCAGCACCAGCATTGCGGCTGTCATGCAGACCCGATCCCTTAGGGTTGAGATGCCCAGTGGCCTTTGCTTGCCATTGGCTTTGGGGATAAACACTCTTCTGATAGGATTCGGTTGATAACTCTCCTCTCTGAGCGCAAGCGCCAGTTCTCCTAACCACCGTTCTACCCCATACGCTTCAATGTCCACGAAATCCTGTCGATCTACCCCCGGTGCGCCTTTATTTGAGCGACACTGAGCATAAGCATGCGCCAGAATATCTTCGCGGTATATCTTGTCGTACAGGGCGTAAAAGCGGTAGTCAGGTTCTGCCTTCGCTTTCGCATGTAACGCTCTCTGCAATTTCTGAACTCTTAATGGAGTTGATAGGTTGCCCAATCTCCTGTCCTTTCTTACGTCTTGCGTTTGTTTTGAACTAAGGCCCCTTTCCTCCACCAGCATTACCCGGCTTCATCAGTACTACGAGCCTCTCCGCCACCCTAAAGCGCCCGAACTCTCCCTCACGGGTGTTCGGTTGGTTATTCCTGTACCACGCCAAAGGGCTTCCCGTGTTGCCTGCGTTTTCCTTATGTACATGCTATCGCCACTACCCCGGCACAGCGTCTATGGAATACAACTTCGCTCATTTCCACAGTCGTATCAGCCTTCCCCGAAAGGGTGGTCGGGTCGGCCTGTGCAACGTCTTTTTCGAGGATTGCTCAGCGTTCACTCACGTTATGGCCTGCACACTCGCTAGATCACCTAAAAGTGATCCGTTTCATCAGAGGCTTCAGCTATTTCGTTACCTCCATAACTGCTCCGATTGCTTCCGGCTGGAGCGACCATCGCCGGGTGGGACTTTCACCCACTGGAAAACGCCGCCTTAGCACGGCGCACACCCGATTCAGTCATTAAGGATGACAAACCGTACGGCAAGGATTGCGGCATTACGGCCGTTACTGAAATCAAATAATACAATTCCTGCTAATGAAAATATCGATCCATCAATGACATTTAGAAAAACAGGCAAATACAACAGACAAAAAAAAGCAGACTGGGAAGTCTGCCGAAAAACCTAATAAGATTAGGTAAGGAGGAGGATAAAACTTTATTAGTGGAACCTCTTAGGCACGCACTGAATGTTCTGAAACGAGCGGCCTTTTTACTTCCACAACATTGGTCTTGAAGAGTTGTTTCAAGCGACCGATCAAACGATGTAGCTGATCAGCAAGATATTCACCACGCAGGCGCTTAGCCTGCATTCTGTAGAACTCTGCATCGGACATTCCGAGTGAGATCAGGCGAATTGGTGAAATAGTCTCGTGTTTCATTTCTGCAGCGTAATAAAAACCATCTAAAACAGGTACAGAAATTAAACCTTAATCAGTACCCAACAAATAAATTTCTTATCAGAGAATTAATTTCTCCTTTAAAAACATGAAGGATTTTGTAATGTCTCTTTAACTATGTTCATATAATAGCCGCAATGCTGCACCGCAACAAATGATAATTCTTCATCTTACTGATGAATTTTATTCACCTGTTATGTTGTATAACTCGACAATCCCATCACACAACTTTCCTCCACTGAATGCTATGCATCACTTTCAAGTAACGGTCTGTTGATTTACATTAGATATAGATCTAAATCGAAATTACTGCATTATTTGCAAATAGAGGGGGCAATGAAATTAGCCGGGGCAACTTTACATGCACGTCAGAACGAATCATTCCCTGCAATTAAACACACCACTGCCTACTTTCTATTTCATATATCGCTTTCTTTAGCGATGTAGCCCTAGAGGTTAGAAATGTAATCCCTGGTAAATCACTGGTACTAAATCGCACCGAAATTTGACTCAGAACTGGTGCCAGCGCTGGTGATGAAGTGGGCCTATGTACGCTATCAGCTTTGGAAAGTCGATACCAATCAACAAGCACAATAACCATACTAAGGAGAATTCTGGGCGTTATCTGGCCAGCACAATCGGTGGATCTCGTTCCAGATCGATAAACAGTTCTGTGCCGAATACTGCGGCCAGGCTTTGTTCGTCAAACACCTGCTCCACTCGGCCGGTTGTTTCCAGCTTTCCATTATTCAGTACACAGATCCGGTCACAGTACTTGGCGGCCAGACTTAAGTCGTGAATCGCGATGATCACCGAGTGTCCGGATAGCGCGTACTCTCTGAGCAGGCGCATCACGTCGCGTTGATAGCGAATATCCAGATTAGCGACAGGTTCATCCGCAAGCAGAATCTGCGGCTGATTAGCGAGTACTCGGGCCAGCCAGACACGGGCTTTTTCACCACCCGATAGTGCATCGACCCGGCGCCGTGCCAGCTCGCTGACATTCGCCCGGTGCATTGCGGCATGGATGATTTTCTGATCCGCATCACCCCATGGCAGACGCCCGAGGGAAACTACATCATGCACCGATAACGACCAGGCGGAATCTACAAACTGCGGTTGCAGCGCGATGCTGCGGGCTCTTTCTATTGCCGAGTACCGCTGCAGGTTTTTTTGTTTCAGCGTGATCTGTCCGCTGTAGGGTAGCAGTCCGGCGAGTGCCAGCAGCAGGCTTGATTTACCCGCGCCATTCGGGCCTATCAATCCCAGTACTTCACCGCTATACAGCTCCAGATCGAGTGCCTGTAAGCGGTTTTCCACCGCAAGATTGTGTAGTTGCATCAGAGCCATCGTTGACGCTCCTTCCATACCAGCCAGATGAAAAACGGTGCACCGACCAGTGCGGTGAGTACCCCGAGCTTGAGTTCGCGTTCCGGTGGTAACAGGCGCACCAGAATATCTGCGCTTAACACCACCAGTGCTCCGCCCAGCGCGGACGGTATCAATAAACGATCCGGACGGTAATTCACCAGCGGGCGTAACACATGCGGAACCAGTAGCCCGACAAAACCAATATTGCCCGCAACCGCAACGGCCGAGCCGACCAGTAACGCGGCGCCCAGAAGTATCAGACGACTGCCGCGCGCAACCCGTAGGCCCATGCTTTGCGCGATCGGATCGCCCAGACTCAAGCCGAGTAAAAGTCGATGCTGACTCCAGATTAGCAGACTGCCCGCAATAAAAGCCGGCACCAGTACCAGCAGATGATCCAGCCCTCGATTGGAGACCGAACCGAGCAGCCAGAATACCAGTTCCTGCATCGCATAGGGGTTGGGTGCAAAGTTGAGTACCATCGCGAGTAACGAACCGGTTAGCATCGACAGCGCCAGCCCGGCCATGATGATGATGCCGGGACGCGCAATCGAGCCGGACAGGCCAAACAGAATAAACAGAGTGATGGCCGCACCCAATAAACCGGCAATCGGGGTGGCCAGAACGCCCAGTCCGGCAAACAGGTTGAAATAGAATACGGTGGCGGCCCCGAGTGCGGCACCCTGACTAACTCCGATCAGACCGGGGTCGACCAGAGGGTTACGTAACAGCCCCTGCAATGCAGCACCGGACAGACCCATCGCAGCCCCAACCACCAGTGCCAGCAGGGTTCTGGGCAGGCGTATCTCGCCGACAATCAGTGCTTCCCTGCTCTGGATCAAGCGCATCCAGTCCCACACACCACTCGCGACATCCAGATTGACCGAACCAATATGCAATGACAGCGCACTGATCAGAATCGCCAGTAACAGCAGGCCGCTAGTCAGTTTGTTTGCCATTGAGCCAGCTCTTTCACGAGATCAAACGTCCAGGGTCCGGGACATTGCCAGCGCCAGGCTTCGGCAAGCATTGCATTTTGCTGAGTTGTGATTCGCGCCAGTGCCGGATGGCTGGCGAATAGATTGGCCAGCGAATTCGATAGTGGTTTTGAATAAACCATCGCATCGGGCGGGTTCGCCACCAGTTGCTCCAGATCCATACTGACAAAACCACTGTGCTGTAGATAGTTGCTCCAGCCTGCTTGTTGCAGGATATCGTTTTCCAGCGTGTTCAGACCCGCAGCGATACCGTTTGCCCCCAGCAGGAGCAGCTTCTGACCGTGTTTGCTGTATTCCTGCAGCAGGAAGGACTCTGTCGTCACAGGCGCGTTAATCTGCGCTGTAAATTGCTCAATATACTGCAGGGTGCTCGGCAGACTAAGCGGTAACGGCATCACCACGACCTTGCTGCCCAGTTGTTGCAGGCGTCGGCTGAGCTGAGTGGCATTAAACTCTCCGGCAATCACCAGATCTGGATTATGTAGAAGCACCTGTTCAAGGCTGCCGTCATGTATTGGCAGACCGGAGGGAATCCACTCCAGCGGGTAGCGATACAGCAGTGGTGAATAGATAACCTGCTGCGATGCAGAAGCATAGCGCAGCAGCATCCAGTCACTGCAAAGATCGAGCGACACTATCCGCTCAGGCGACTCTGCATAGACCGCGGAATGAAACAGCAGCAGGAGCAGAATAGTGACTGAATAGTGTTTAACGCTTTGCATGATGACTGAATACTAGCAGGCGCTGAAAGGATTTGATGGCGCAATTTCCGTTAGTGCCACGCTGGCCGACTAAAAGGTATATTTCGCCGACACCCAGAAGTTTCTCTCTGGCGCTGGAAAATAGGCGGAAAAGTTGGTGGGTGGCGATGTAGAAAAATCGGTAAACTGGCTGCCCGCCTCACTGTATTTTTCGTTGAGCAGGTTATTCACCCGGAACGCCAGATCCCATTGATTGATTTTATACGCAAGATTAGTGTTGATCACCTGATAGGCGGGCATTTTTTCCAGCTGATTATTAAAGTCGCCACCGAGGGTCTGCTTATCAACCGCGATCAGCTCAAGGTTGAATAACAGACTGGAATTGAACTGGTAAGAACCATCCAGCCGCAGAGTTTTCTCCGGCACCTGCGGCAACTGCTTGCCATCGAACGCGCCATCGGTAATTTCCGCGCTTTGCAGGGTCAGGCTCAGACTGCTGCGAAATTTCTGTGACCAGCTGTTGGAGGCTTCCAGAATCACACCGTGTCGCGTGGTTTGATCCAGGTTGAGGTTGGAGAAGCCGCTCGCGTCGAAGGCGATTTCATCATCCAGATCGATGCGGTAAACGCTGACCCGATAACGCCGTTGTCCGGCCAGGTGCTCTGCACCTAGTTCTGTCGACAGGCCCTGCTGGGTTTTAAGTCCGGGTGCCTGACCGAAAGGCACATTGGTATGCTCTTCCACGGTTGGAAAACGGTAGTTCTGGTCGGCACGCACGTACAGCTTCCACTGATTCTGGCTCCAGCTATAACCCAGGCTGAACACCGAAACCGAATCATCAAATTCATCCGCAGCGATGTCGGCCTGTTGCTCACTGAGGCGGAACCCGGCCTGGATCTGACTGCTACTGGAGATATCCCATTGCGTCGACAGATAAAGATTATGGATGGTCTGGTCGATAGCCTGCGCACCAAATGTAGAGTCTAATAGATAGTCACTCTGCTCAAGCTCCACTCCCAGCAGCAGTTGCAGTGGTAACTGTTCGCTGCGTAGCTGGTATTTTCCGCTCACCAGCTGGGTATCCCGGTCCTGAGGAGTCGATAACGAGCCGGTAGAGGGAGGAGTCGATAACGAGTCGGTAGAGGAACGAAAAGTCTGGATAAACTTTCGTTCGTTGACTCGACGCGAGGCATCCAGGTTAATCGATTGCGTTGCATTCAAATGCTTATCGAATCCAACCCGAATGGACTCGGTGCGGGTATCGAAGTAGTCCTGATTATAGAACGCCAGAGACTGCGTCCGGCTGAGATCCAGTTCAGACTGCAGTAACGCTCCGGGTGTCTGGATAAACTCATCGGTCGACTCAAGCTCGACGAAAGTAGTGAAGCTGCTGTGCTGGCGCGAGGCCCGCAGCGCAATATGCTGTTTATCGGACTGATTATGATCCCGATAGTTGTCAGAGGTACTATCCGAAACCGTCAACGCGAGCTGGGTCTGGCCCCACAGTTTGTTGACCGAGGCCGTCGCTTTTTGTGCGTTGTAGGATCCACCCGCCACGCTCAGCGTGACTTTATCCTGAGTCACTTTTTTTCGGATGATATTGATCACACCACCCACCGCCTGATTACCGTACAGTACCCCGGCACTGCCCTGCAGAATTTCGATCTGCTCGATATCATCCAGACTGATGGTCGACAGATCCGGCGCTGCGGTATCGGTCGAGTTATTCAGCCTGCGTCCATCGATCAGGATCAGGGTATTACTCATGGCAGTCGGGCCGAAGCCGCGTAAGTCGATGCTACTCTGGCTGCCATCGCCGAACAGGTCACTCACATGCACCCCGGCCTGCCCTCTGAGCAAAGATTCCAGATTGGTTGCGTTGGATCGTTGAATAGTCGCGGAGTCGATCACCGTCACTGGAATCGCAGCCTGAGTTCTGGGTTGCTGGATAGCGCCTGGCGTGACCACAATCACCGGAACGTTTTGGGCGAAAGCGAGTTGGATAGAAGAAACCGTCAGTATTGCCGGTAAAAGGAATAAAGAACGGGTAAGAATAGTATTGCCTTTCATGTTGATGATCCCGTGCACCCACCGTGCATCTTTGAGAGCTTAAAATGGGTAACAGGGACAGTGACTGCAGTAGAACCTGCAGCCTGGTAAAACCCGCCGTGATACCCTCGAGTGCGCAGGCCGGTCTCCGGACTTACAGTTTGAACAGAGCGTCCTGTTCTGAATCGGTACCTTCCCATGCGTTCGCACAGTGGTTCAAACCGATTCAATAACTGATTACCGTTGCGGGGGCAGTGTCGGAATAGAATAAAGCAGGTTTATTCGCGCCGACTTCCCGTTTAAACTCCAGTGGAGTCACCTTTCGCGTTGCGCACCTTATAGACTGCACCTGAATCAGGCAAGCTTTTTATAAAGCCATCTATATCTTAAGCTGTATTAAACATTAGAAGCCTGCACTACCTCTCCCTATAATGATCGGTTTTCGCACAACACCCATTCTCCCGACATGTTCAGTCAGATTCATTTACTTGAGTTCAATACCACGCAACTGATTCTGGTCGCCCTGATCTTTACCTGGTCGGGATTTGTGCGTAGCGGGCTGGGTTTCGGTGGGGCCGCTCTGGGTCTGCCGCTGATGCTGTTTATCGATGATCAGCCGCTGTTCTGGTTACCGGTGATCGGTACCCATCTGTTGATTTTTACCGGATGGACGTTACGCTCACGGCTCAAAAATGTCGACTGGGGTTACCTGAAAAAGTCGTTTGTATACATTCTTCCAGCCAAGCTGGTGGGTGTTTTCGGGCTACTCAATCTGCCCAATAACTGGCTGATCATCATGATCTATAGCATCACCATGTTCTATGCCGTGCTGTGGCTATTGAATCTGAAAATACACAGCGAAAAGGGCTGGACCGATAAAATTCTGCTGGTGTTAGGTGGCTATGTCTCGGGCACTTCACTCACGGGTGCACCGCTGATCGTGGCTGTATTCATGCAGAAGATCAACAAGAGCCAGCTACGCGACACCCTGTTTGTACTCTGGTTTATCCTGGTGACGGTAAAAATGAGCACCTTCGTGGCTTTCGGCGTTGATCTACACACCGGTAGTGCCTTGCTACTGGTGCCAGCCGCAGCGGTAGGTCATATCATCGGTCTGAAAACGCACGACTACATGATGCACAACGATGCCCTGTTCAAGCGCGTTATTGGTGCAGTGTTGATGATCATCTGTCTAATCGGTTTCAGTAGTCTGTTATAATAAAATTTTTCCCAAATAATTCAAAAGGAGTAATATCCTATTGTTATTTACCCCTCCTGAATTCCTATGAAAAAGAATTTGCCGATTACGAATCAAGAAATCCGTCTGAAAGAACAGGATGTGATCATCAGCACCACGGATCTGAAAGGACTGCTCACCTACTTCAATCAGTCCTTCCTTAAAATCAGTGGTTTCACGGCAGATAAATTAATCGGTAAAAGTCATAATATTATCCGTCATCCGGATGTACCGGTCGCTATCTTCGCCGATCTCTGGAAACAAATTCAGGCTGGAAAAACCTGGCAGGGAATCATCAAAAACCGTTGCCAGAATGGTGATCATTACTGGGTAGAAGCGTTCGTCACACCCATCGTCATCGATAAAAAGCGGGTCGGCTACCAGTCAGTACGCAGTTGCCCCAGCGACGAACAGATACGACAGGCGCAACAGCTCTACAATTCATTGCAGCCATAGCATCGCTGCTAGGGTGCCCCATACCGGCCATAGGCCCACTTCATCACCAGCGGTGGCACCAGCGTGGTCAGCGCAATCACGATCACCATCGCAGCATAAACCTCATTGGTAAAAATCCCGCTGACACGCCCGAGTTCGGCAAAAATCAGCCCCACTTCTCCGCGCGGGACCATCGCCAGACCGATAATCAGTCGCTTATGCCAGCTTTCCCGGATCAGCATCGCACCGGCAAACTTGCCCAGAATGGCAATCACGAAAAACAATATAGAGAACTTCCAGATAAAAGGTGATGACCAGTCAATCTGGCGCAGGTTTAACGAGAGTCCTACCATCACAAAAAAAATCGGCGTAAACAGATTGATGATGGGGCGCATCTGCTGCTCTATTTTTTCAGAGAAATGTTTATCCGTACGCAGCGCAATACCAAATGGCAGGAAAAAACGGCGCGACAAAGCCAGACCCGCTGCGAAACCACCCAGTAATTCAGGAGCGCCGACCGCATGAGCCAGCCAGGCGAAAAAAAGCACCAGTGAAACCATGGTAGTGGGAATCAATCCTGGGGTTTCACTGATCGCGTCGAAACGATTGATCAGCAAAGAGATCAGCTTGGCGGCCATCGGTGCGAGTACAAAAAAAGCACCCACAAATACCAGTACCTTACTGGCATTGGTAACACTCACACCACCACCAATCGAAAACTCATACAAAAGGGCCAGCAGTACCACACCCAGTACGTCATCCAGCACCGCTGCACCGAGTACAATCTGGCCTTCGCTTTCCTGTTGCCGCTTCAGATCGGACAATACGCGAATGGTGATGCCAATGCTGGTAGCGGTTAAGGTGCCACCGATAAACAGCGATACCAGCACTGAAAATCCGAATACAAAATAGCCCAGGCTTACACCCAGCACGAAAGGGATTACAAATCCGCCAAAGGCTACAATGGTGGACTTTTTTCCGGCGTGGGCCAGTTTACGAACATCGGTTTCCAGCCCCACTTCAAACAGCAATAAAATGATACCGATTTCAGCCAGTAAGCGTAACACTTCATTCGGTTCCATCCACCCCAGCAGACTCGGCCCCAATACCACGCCGGCCAGCAGTTCTCCTAGCACCGATGGGGTTTTCAGGCGTACCGCTATTTCAGCAAACAGTCGCGCGGTGAGCAGTATCGCTAGCAGATAGAGAAAAAAAGTATGCGTATCCAATTTCTTGTGACTAAACCCAGGCTAATGATCACTGTGGTATTGATGATTACTAATACTGTATCTTTTTATGATTTTTTTCGATATGACTTGAGTGGGGCTGGTTACACGCTGTTAGCGTTTTGAGAGAAAAGAGTGGGTCGTTCGTTCCCAAGGTTGCTAATCCCACAGATGCCGGTAATTTTCGCGCAGGGTCTTTTTTTGAACCTTACCCATACTATTACGCGGTAACTGTTCCAGTACGATGATTTTTTTGGGTACCTTATAACTCGCCAACGTTTTTTTCAGCTGGCTGATAATCTGCTCTTCCGTCGGTATCTGAGTCATGTCCTCGGGAATAATGACCGCAGTTACCGCTTCCCCGAAGTCCCTGTGCGGCAGGCCAATAATGGCGGACTCCTTAATCCCGGCGACTTCATCCAGCAGTAGCTCAATCTCTTTCGGGTAAACGTTAAAGCCGCCGCTAATCACCATGTCCTTGTTGCGTCCGACGATGGAGATATAGCCCTGCTCGTTGTAACAGGCCAGATCTCCGGTGATAAAAAAGCCATCACTGGTAAAGTCTTCGGCGGTTTTTTCCGGCAGTCGCCAGTAACCCTTGAAGACATTCTCTCCGCGAACCTGCAATGTGCCAACATCGGCGTTTTTAAGTAGATGGTTATGTTCATCAACGATACGCGCCTCGACCCCGGGCAGAGGCTTTCCGACGGTGCCTGCAAGACGTGGCCCATCCACCGGATTCGAGGTATTCATACCGGTTTCAGTCATGCCATAGCGTTCCAGTATGGTATGTCCGCAACGTTGTTTAAACTCATTGAAAGTTTGTTCCAGCAAGGGGGCGGAGCCGGAAATAAACAGGCGCATATTCTGGCACAGCGACTGGTTGAAGTCCGCCTGATCCAGCAGGCGTGTATAGAAGGTTGGCACACCCATAAAAACGGTCGCCTGCGGTAGTAATCTGAGGATGGTTTTAGCATCGAATTTAGCCACGAACAGCATTTTGCTGCCGCCCAGTAAAACGTTATGGCAGGCCACAAACAGGCCGTGGATGTGGAAAATGGGCAGTGCATGCAGCAGAACATCCTGTTGTTGCCAGTGCCAGGTTTGCTGCAGTGCCCGTCCGTTCGCCGCCAGATTGCCGTGCGTGATCATCGCCCCCTTGGGCCTTCCAGTAGTGCCGGAGGTATACAGAATGACAGCTATATCGTTACGTTCGCAGGCGCTAGTAGTAAATTCAGTCGATGCGTTTTCACAGGCACTGATCAGACTACCCCGTCCGTTCGCATCCAGGCTGAGGATATGCTGCAGGCCGTGTTTGCTACCGACTCTTTCGAATAATACTTCTGAGATCGGATCACAGACCACCAGCGCAGGTTCTGCGTTTTCAACAAAAAAATCGAGTTCAGCCTCGGTATAGGCGGTATTCAGCGGAAGATAAATAAATCCAGCGCGCAGACAGGCCAGATACAGGAATATGACCTGAGGTGATTTTTCCACCTGCACCGCAACCCGATCACCTTTCTGAATTCCCATAGCGCTCAGGCTATGAGCGATTCTTGCGACTTCCTGCTGGAGTCTGGCGTAGCTATAGAGCTCTCCTTCCGCTGTTTCGATAAAGATGTCCTCCGCTGAGGCCGGAAAATGCTGTTCAAACACGCTGTAAATATTGTGGTTCATGGCAGGAACACTCGTTGAAGTCTGTTATCTGTAAGCTAAACCAGGAAAACGCACTGGACTATAATTCATAATTATTTATTATTGATCTCAAATCTAATACTTTCTCCCCCTACATTTAAAATGAGTGAACAAATCAATAGTCAGGCACAATATTAGGGTTCCCCGTTGGAGATTTTAATTCTTATTGCGGTCGGCGCGGTCGCTGGTACTCTCGCGGGTCTGCTCGGGATTGGTGGAGGCATCATCATCGTACCGGTGCTGGCGTTGGTATTTGATCATCAGGGGATAAATCCGGATGTATTGATGCATGTCGCTATCGGTACTTCACTGGCGACCATAGCGATCACCTCGATTTCCTCGATACGTACACACCATCAGCATCAGGCCATCGACTGGAGTGTGTTCCGCCGTATCACGCCCGGCATTCTGGTCGGCGGCCTGCTCGGTTCTGTGATCGCTAAATATATTTCCGGTGCTGATCTGCGCCTGATTTTTGGACTGTTTATGTTGCTGGTTGCGGCGCAGATGATCTTTGGCAATGCCTCCAAACCGCATCGTAAACTGCCTGGAACTGCCGGCATGCTGATCAGTGGAACCCTGATCGGGAGTATTGCATCATTAATGGGTGTTGGTGGCGGTTCCATGAGTGTGCCGTTTCTGACCTGGTGTAACATGGCGATCAGACAGGCCGTCGCAACCTCAGCAGCGATCGGATTCCCCATCGCAGTGGCTGGTGTCAGCGGTTTTATCATGACGGGCTGGGGTGTCGAGCAGCGCCCGGTGTGGAGTCTTGGATTTGTTAATATTCCAGCCTTTCTAAGCATTATTGCCGCGAGTACTTTTTTTGCGCCATATGGAGCCAGAATTACGCACCGTATTTCACCCACCAGACTGAAACTGTTTTTTGGCTATTTCCTGCTGATTTTAAGTATTAAAATACTTTACGATTAAACCCGGAGACGCTGCTTTGAAAAACCTGTGGTTTCGTAACATGCTCGACTCGATCGCACTGCAGGGACGAGAGCTGATTGGTCTGGATAACGCTGAGCGTAGCCAGCAGAGCATCGGAACCCTGTGCAGTCAACTCCTGGCAGGACGTGGTGAAGCTTCCGGTATCGCCCTGTCACAGGAAATTCTGCGCCGCTACAGCGACCTGAATAACGCTGATAAACTTTCTTTTTTTCATATACTTGCGATGTATTTCTCACCTGATTTAGAGGCTATGCAGATGGCTTTCAGGCGCTATCAGAAATCTCTCTCCGCAGAAGATCTGATTGCATTAAATAGCACCGTCGAGGCACCTCGCCAGGAACTGTTCAGACGTCTGAATATGGCTCCAGAGGGTACCGCCAACCTGGTTTCGCTGCGTGCAGATTTACTCACCGTACTGACAAAAAATCCGACCCTGAAATCGCTTGATGCCGATTTAAAGCATCTGTTCTCATCCTGGTTCAACCGCGGGTTTCTACAGCTACATAGTATTGACTGGAAAAGCCCTGCCTACATCCTGGAAAAACTGATCAATTACGAATCCGTACATGCCATCGATGGCTGGGATGACCTGCGTCGACGCCTGTTAAAGGATCGTCGTTGCTTTGCTTTTTTTCACCCGGCAATGCCGGATGAACCACTGATATTCATTGAAGTCGCGTTAGTCCAGGGCCTGTCGAGTAAAATCTCTGTGTTGATTGATCCGCATGCACCGGTACTCGATCCGGCGCTCGCGGATACCGCCATTTTTTATTCGATCAATAATACCCAGAAGGGATTAAGGGGAATCTCATTCGGCAATTTCCTGATCAAGCAGGTACTGACCGAACTAAGCGCTGAGTTTCCGGCGCTACGGGTACTTTCCACCCTGTCACCGCTTCCCACTTTTGCCGATGCATTGCACCGCTGGTTAAAACAAACCAGCGATCATCAGCCGAACCCGATGTTTGACTCAATTTTGTCGAGCCACCACGATGCGCTGAAACAGGCTTCAGTAGAGCCTGACTTTTCCACGACACTGACGGATAAGGACAGGCTGCAAAATTTATTCGATGACCATCTACAGGAAAGCAATGTGGTGGCCTCCAATGTACTGGCGGACCTGGCGCTGGCGCACCTGACACCGTCCGATCAACAGAAACGGCTGACGGACCCGGTGGCACTATTCCATTTAGCCAACGGCGCGCGACTTGAACGCATCAATACGTTTGCCGATATGTCGTTGCATGGCCAGGCTATTTCATACGGTGTCATGGTCAACTACCTGTACGACCTGAGGGATGTAGAAGTCAATCACGAAGCCTTTGTAGCCGAGGGTAAAGTCAGGCTTTCCGACGCTCTCGACAAAAAGCTCCGCCAGTTTAAAAAATCAGCCGCCTGAGCGGTTGTAAACATTAACAACAAATGATCAGAGGAGAGTGTTATGACGCATGCGATTAGAATCCATCAAAGCGGTGGCCCGGAAGTCTTACAATGGGACAGTATCAAGGTCGGCAGCCCGGGGCCAGGTCAGGTTCGTCTGCGTCAGAGCGCCTGTGGTTTGAATTTTATCGATATCTATATGCGTCAGGGTATCTACCCGGTTGCGCAGTTCCCTGCCGTGCTCGGGATGGAGGCTGCCGGCGTAGTCGAAGAGCTGGGTGACGGGGTCAACGAACTGGCTATCGGTGACCGAGTGGCTTATCCGATGGTGGTCGGTGCTTATGCCGAGGAACGTCTGATCGATGCCGAACGTCTGGTTAAAATACCACCGGCTATCGATGATAAAACCGCTGCCAGCATGATGCTGAAAGGGTTGACTGCACATTACCTGCTGTTTCGCACCTATCCGGTCAAGTCAGGAGATACGATTCTGGTCTACGCAGCATCCGGGGGTGTCGGTCTAATGCTGTGCCAGTGGGCAAAACATTTGGGCGCTAACGTGATTGGTTGTGTCGGCTCGCCGCAAAAAGCGGATCTGGCACTGGCCAATGGCTGCGACCATGCAGTTTTATACAAGCAGGAAAATGTGGTTGAGCGAGTCCGCCAACTGACCGGGGGAGAAGGTGTGGCAGTCGTATATGACGGCATTGGGCAGCAAACCTTTGAAACCTCGCTGGATTGTCTACGCCCGTTCGGCATGATGGTGACCTTTGGCAATATTACCGGCCAAGTTGAACCTTTCAGCCCCAAGATCCTTGCGCCCAAAGGATCACTTTACGTAACCCGCCCTACTCTGGCGACCCATGTAGCAACCCGTCAGCTGTTGCTGGAAGGCGCTGAGCGCTTATTCGATGTGGTCAGCCGAGGCATCGTCAAAAATCATGTCAATCAACGTTATGCCCTAAAAGACACGGCAAGCGCGCAGCGTGACATGGAGGCACGTAATACCACCGGCTCAACGGTACTGATCCCCTAAGTCCGACAGGCCTCTAGGAATCATTCAGCGGCAGATCAAACAATGACTCGATGCGGGTAAAGTTGCCCGCCATACGTCCCAGCGGATCGAGCCCGAGTATATCGATGCGCCCATCACTAAGCAGCTCATCCTGCACGTGATAACGCAGCATACGCCCTATCACCAGATAATCGGAACCCAGCTTGAGCATATGCTCAACGCTGCATTCCATACTGATTTTAGCCTCCGCAACGCGTGGCACATCGACCACCTCACAGCGTACCGGGGTAACACCGGCGCGCACAAATTCATCAACGTCGGGCAGATGATTCATCGAGGTTTCATGCATCGCATTCGCGAGTGATACGGACACGATATTGATCACAAACTGCTGCTGTTCGCGCAGGTTGGTCAGTGTGTCTTTGGGATAACTCTCGCCACCGGTACGCGGGCCGATAGAAAGCGCCAGCATCGGCGGTTCACGCGAAGCAACGGTGAAAAAACTGAACGGAGCCAGGTTCAGGATACCGTCACGGCTGCGCGAGGAAACCCATGCTATCGGGCGTGGCACGACTGCACCGACCAGTAATTTATACACTGAAAGAGTATCGAGTTGTGCTGGGTCAATGATCATTGTGTGGCTCCGAGCAATCAAAATATGGCGGGTTATTTATACAGTGCATCAAACCACGGAGTGAATAAGCGATCGGCGATGTCAAAAGTCGCACGACTATTAGCAGAAACATCCTGTAGGATAGTCGCGGCGTCCTGTACACATGCAGACACTTCAGCAATATCACTGGCATAGGTTTCGAGCAAGCTGCGAATCACCCTTTCATCCATTTCAAGATGAAACTGTAATGCCAGATGCGACCCCAGACTGAAGGCCTGGCAACGGGTGCAGTCACTGGTTGCCAGCGCGGTTGCCCCGGCCGGTGGTTTAAACACATGTGCATGCCACTGGAATACGGTAAATTCATCGGGCAAAGGCTGAAAGCTCGGATGTTCGCGCGATTCGGCTAAAAGCCTGACCTGGTGCCAGCCCACTTCGAGATGATCCGCCTCCCAGACCATTCCGCCGAGCGCTTTACAGATGAGCTGAGCACCCAGACAGATGCCAAGCACCGGAATATTTTGCGCATCTGCCTGCTGGATCAGATCCAGCTCCTGCTGCATCCACTCTGTAGGTTCATGCACATTCCCTGCTCCACCCATAAAAACCAGCGCGCTGAGCTGATCCAGATCCATCGGCACAGTGGTATTTTTGTACAGGCAGACCAGTTCGTAGGGATAACCCAGTTTACGCAGTAAGGTCACCAGATAATCCGGTGGCTCGCAGATGTCATGGATAAATATTCGTACAGGTTTCATCAATGGGTTCTACAGCATTTTATGATTTTGAGATCGGCAGAATTTCAGGCCATAATGGTACACGATGGAACACTCAATATCCCTACCCTACTGGCAATTTATTGTATTGCTGTTGCTTGCAATCTTTCTGCTGCTGGACAGAGTGCTGTTGCCCGGTATGCGCTGGTATCTGCGGCGGCGCGTAAATCGTGTCATCCAGGAAGTCAACAGTCGTCTCGATATCGAAATCCGCCCGTTTCAGTTAACCCGCAAACAGGCATTGATCGATCAATTGCTGTTTGACGATAAGGTGATCGAAGCGATTAAGGACTATGCGCGGGAGCATAATATGCCGACTGAAGTGGCGCAGGCCAAGGCTCTGAAATACGCCACTGAAATCGCTCCCAGCTTCAATGCCTATGTGTATTTTCGTTTCGGATACTGGATCGCCAAAAAAATTGGCCGCCTGATCTACCGTATCAAGGTGGGTTTTTATGACGATCAACAGTTGCAGAGTATCGATCCGAAATCGAGTGTCGTGTTCGTGATGAACCATCGTAGCAATATGGATTATGTTCTAGTGTCTTTTCTGGCGGCTGAAAAAACCGCGCTGTCGTATGCGGTCGGAGAATGGGCACGTATCTGGCCATTGCAAACCCTGATCAAATCGATGGGCGCTTTTTTCGTACGACGTAATTCGCGCAATACCCTGTATCGGCGCGTTCTGGAACGTTATGTCAATCTGGCGACACGTGCCGGGGTGTGTCAGGCAGTTTTTCTGGAAGGCGGGCTGACCCGCGACGGCAAAATGCGTGAGCCAAAGCTGGGGTTTCTGGATTATATGCTGCGTGATTATCACGTCGACATCGATCGCGACATCGTGTTTATTCCGGTCGGGATCAACTATGACCGCGTGATTGAAGACAGAAGTCTGATCCGCCGACTGGATCGAGACGCCGAGCAGCGCAGTCTGTGGTTTGTGCTAAAAACCAGTCTACGATTTTTTTTCAAAATCCTGTTGCTGGATCGAAAAACCCGCTGGAGTCGCTTTGGCTATGCCAGTGTTAACTTCGGAAAACCGGTTTCTGCGCGGCATTATTGTCACGAGCAACGGATCGATTTCAGTCAGCTCGACCAGCCCAACCGATTCCAGTGTATCAAACTGCTATCGGACCAGCTGATGCATGAAATCGGCAGAGTCCTCCCTGTTTTGCCGGTCGCGCTGATGAGCGAAATAGTGCTCGCCGAAAAAGATAGCGGACGCAGTGAGCTGGAGCTGAAAGCTGCAGCGATGAAACGCATTCAGCAACTCAAAAAACTGGGGGCTCCGATACAAATCTCTGCCAGCGCCTGTGAACAGGTTCTGACCGGTGCTCTCGACATGCTAACCGGACGCGGCCTGATCGATTTCAATGACGGACTATACCGGATGACCTTGGAATCCAGCACGCTACTGGAGTACTACGCCAATTCGATTGCGCACTGGCAACCGATTCATCCACAGAGTGATTCCGTTTAAATAATGCCAAACCGGAACAAAACCTGTTGTGTGATTTTGTTGCATGGACTCGCCAGAACCCCACTGTCGATGCAGGCGATGGAGTATGCCCTGCAGAAACAGGGTTATAGTGTGGTGAATGTGAGTTATCCATCGAGACAACTGCCGGTCGCAGACCTTGCGATTATTGCCATCGAGCACGGGCTGCAAAAATGCCGACAGCAGAACACCAGCCGGATACATATTGTCACCCATTCTCTGGGCGGCATTCTGGTGCGCCATTATGCACGAGACCATGCGATAGCGGGTCTTGCTCGGGTGGTGATGCTGGGGCCACCCAATCAGGGCAGTCAGGTAGTGGATAAGCTAAAAAAAATGCCAGGCTTTGCTTTCATTAATGGCCCGGCAGGCCTGCAGCTGGGCACCCGGCCTGAGGACATACCGAAACAGCTTGGCCCGGTGAATTTTGAGCTCGGTGTGATTGCCGGCGAAAAAAGTTTTAATCCCCTGCTATCAACACTGATACCGGGCAGAAACGATGGCAAGGTGAGTATCGAAGGGACCAAAATCGATGGCATGCGTGATTTTATCTGCCTGCCGGTGAGTCATACCTTTATGATGCGGAATCCGGAAACCATCCGCCAGACCCTGCACTTTTTACAACACGGCAGCTTTGATCACACAAACTGAACCAATCCTGCGCACACAGGACTAATCATTCATTAACCCATAAAGCAGACGCCATTATGTTCAACAACGCCATTCGCTGTATTGTTCTACTCAATCTACTCTTCCTCAGCTTTGCCAGTCAGGCCGATAAAAGTGAGATGGCGATTTTAGCCGGCGGCTGCTTCTGGTGTATCGAATCTGACTTTGAAAAACTGGATGGTGTCACAGAAGTGATCTCAGGTTATATCGGTGGACACCTTGATAACCCGACTTACAAACAGGTTTCAGCGGGCACTTCAGGACATATCGAAGCGGCTGTGATCCATTACAATCCGGACAAAATCAATTACCCGCAGATTCTGGATTATTTCTGGAGGCATATCGACCCGACCAATGATCAGGGCCAGTTCTGTGATTATGGTCCACAATACCGTCCTGCCATTTTTTACCAGAATGAAGCACAGCAGCAACAGGCCCAGCGCTCACTCAAACAGATTGAACTGAGCAAACCTTTTGCTGACCCAATCAAAGTTGAACTGATTCAGGCAACGAAATTTTATCCTGCCGAAGATTACCACCAGGATTACTACAAAAAGAGTTCGCTGCGCTATAAATATTACCGCTACGCCTGTGGACGCGATGCCAGAGTCGAAGAGCTATGGGGAAAGCATTGAATATAGTTAAAAATCAGACAGTTAACAACTATAGCTAATAAACTGGATTAGGTTTATTTACATCCTTCGTGGTGCAATGTCTTAAATCCCAACTAAAAATAGCGGAAATTGACATAAAAAGCGCTGATGATGATCGACAGCATCATCAATGGAAAGGCGATCAGCATAAACGGTAGAAATCGGATTGGTTGTCCGGAGCGCTCGGCAAAACCGGCCACGATCAGATTCGCACTCGCCCCGACCAGACTACCATTACCACCCAGGCAGGAACCCAATGCGAGTGACCACCACAGTGGTAATAATTCCTGCGAGCCCCCCATACTGAGCGCCATATTTTTTATCAGCGGAATCATGGTTGCGACGAAGGGAATGTTATCCACCACGGTTGAGGCAACAGCCGAAACAAACAGGATCGCAATCGCGGTTACATTTTTATCACCCTCTGTTAACGCCAGCACCTGATGTGCCAGCATTTCCAGCAGGCCGGTCGATTCCACCCCATACACCAGAATGAACAGGCCGATAAAAAAGAAGATCGTGATCCACTCTACATCGGCCAGTGTCTTTGCCACCATCTCGGTCTGCTTTTCCTGTGAGTAGGGAAAGCAGTTCAGCAACAGCAATAGAGCCGCACCAAACATCGCAACAGTCGCAGGCTGCAGGCCATAATCATGCCCGACGATAAATCCGGCCATCACCAGAGTCAGCACAAACAGAGATTTCTTGAGTAATATCCAGTCCTTTATCGCGTCTTTTTCACGATACAGCATGACTTTATTTCGCAGATGAGGTTCAGCTTTCAGCTGCCTGCCCCAGATCAGATAGATGGGAACCATCGTGACGACCAGCACCAGCAATGAAATCGGAGCCAGGTTAAACAGAAAATCGTTGTAACCAAGACCGGTGGCAGAACCGATCATGATATTTGGCGGATCACCAATCAGGGTTGAGGTACCACCGATATTGGAGGCAAATATCTCCGCAAAAAGATACGGATAGGGATTCAGTTTGAGGGTATCGGTGATCAGCAGTGTAATCGGCGCAACCAGGAGTACCGTGGTTACATTGTCCAGCAGGGCTGAAAGCAGAGCTGTCACCAGCGTTAACATCAGCAGTATTCCCCAGGGATCGGCTTTGACCAGTTTGGCGGAAGCAATCGCCAGATACTGAAATACGCCCGAGTCACGGGTTACCCCGACAATGATCATCATACCGGTGAGCAGACCGATGGTATTGAAGTCAACGCCCTGCACGGCCTGCTGCTGGGTCAACACACCGCTGATAATCATCAACGCGGCCGCCATCATCGAGATTATCGCCCGGTTCAGGCGTTCGGTCACGATCAGTGCATAGGTAAGCACAAACAGAATGCTAGAAAACCACAGCGGGGACATGCCGAACAGCATATGAGCGTCACTAAACTCATGCATCAGCATTGATCCTTGAATTTCATGATTTTTCTGCCCACATCCCAGTAAGAAATCATCCCCAGCAGTTTACAGCTGCCGGGTTCTACCACCGGAATACTGGAGCGCGTTTCATACAGCTGTAACAGGGTTTCGGTGAGCGGTGTATCGGGCGATACCGGTTTGATTTCATGGCTCATACAGATGGAGATAGGCTGATCCTTCACTTCGGCAAAACGCTGAAACAGATCATCAAAGGACTCGTGAATGAAGCCGACATTTTTTAGTCCTTTATCCATAAAGACCTGCTTCGGAATAACCTGTTTAAGCAGACAGTTGACCCCGAACATGCCTACATAACAAAAGTTATCATCAACCACCGGAAGATTGCGGTAACGGTTATCCATGATGTGGCTGGCTGCACATTCGATAGTGTCAGTAGGCTTTAGCGTAGATGGATTTGGATCCATCACTTCAGAGGCTTTCATAGCGTCGTCCATTTGTAATTGGGGCAGAGCGAGTTTATATCATCAAGCCGGTTCGGATTGAAACCGAGTGTAGCGGATTAACAGTAATTAAAGACCTGGAAATTAACCTGTAACAATATCTGGGCGCAGCGCTAAAGCGAGTGCCCTATCGTAGAGCGTGCTGAATATACTGTGGTAGTGCAAAGCTGGCCTGATGCAGTTGAGGCGTGTAATAACGTGTCTGAATACGGGACTCGGCAAAACGAGATTGCAACGTTGCCAGATCTATCAGACGTTTGCCAGGGTCGTCACAGCCCCAGGCGAAGGTCATGATTCCACCATAATAGGTCGGTACCGCTGCGCTATAGAAGGTCTGATCGGTAAACAGTCCGCCCATGCGCTGGCGGGTGGTAATTAACTCGTCCAGCTGGAAAAAAGGCACGCCATTCTGGGTCACAATGATGCCGTCCGCAGTGAGTATCTGTTTGCACTGTGCATAAAACTGTTCGGTGAATAGCACTTCACCGGGACCGATCGGATCGGTACTATCCGAGATAATGACATCGAAGCGTAAATCCGTATCACGCACAAACTCGATGCCATCGGCAATCACGATACTGGCGCGAGGGTCTTCAAACGCGCCTGCCGAATGCCCCGGCAGATACTGTTTCGCCATCTCGATGACTTCGCCATCGATCTCGACCATAGTCACCTGCTGCAGTGCGGAATGCTTCAGGACTTCGCGTAGAATACCGCCGTCACCGCCACCGATGATGAGTACTTTTCTGGCATTCCCATGTGCAAAAAGAGGCACATGTACCATCATTTCATGATAGATGAATTCATCTTTTTCAGTGGTTTGAATGACCCCGTCGAGGGTCATCACCCGGCCCAGGAATTCATTCCTGAAAATCATCAGATGCTGAAACTCTGTTTTCTGCTCGAACAGCATTTCATCGATGCGCAGGGTCTGTGACACCGCATCGTACAGAGTTTCCTGAAATTTTTTCATAGTAGTCAGTTTCAGAGTTAAGCCGTTTGGCTAGCGTACAACGCCACGTAGCTGTTCGGTAATTTCCATTCTGGCAGGATAAAAATGCTGTTTCAGCACCGGTATCGACATTTCAGGTTTGGCATCGCCACACATAAAAATGTCGAAAGCGGCATAATTACGCTCTGGCCAGGTATGTACACTGATATGGGATTCAGCCAACACCGCTACGCCGGAAATGCCACCGCTGGGGGTGAAATGATGCAGATGGATATGCAACAGGGTCGCGCCTGATTCTTTCACCATCTGACGCATGGCATGTTCCATAGTGTCGAGTTCGTCCAGATGAGTGGCTCCCCACAGGTCAAGAATAAGATGGGTACCGGCAAACTGAATGCCGTCGCGCACGATGAAATGATCTTCATGCTCATCGCCTGAAGATAAACCGGTGGCAGGTTTTGGGTTTATACGCGCTATCTGGACGATGCTGTCCGTAGCCTCTGTTACAAATCGCTCCATAAGGGACTCCCATAAAAACGACAGATTAAAAATCATCCGGCGTCTACTAAAATTAGAGTCGACGCACGGGTCAGCGAATTAACATAAATCCCCGAAGGAAATAAAAGAGGCGAGAATTCTAGTAGGTTTTACAGATATCGCAAGCACTATTTGTAGCTATTTCAGGATCGTTTTATGGCACTGCTGATTTCAGAATCCCACAGCGAAAAGTCTGCCGCGCTGAAAATATTTGAGACCAAACGGAGTGCCTGTTGCAGGTTATTTCTGGCCTGCTCTGACAGATCCTGCCCCAGCTCAAATCGACTTCCTTGTATCGCCAGCATCGTGGTCGGGGGAGGAGCTTCGTTGAATAGTTGATGATAAATATGGAGCAGAGTGGATGGGGTGATGCCGTGCGTCGTGTAACTGGTTTCCTGTCGCGCACTTAACGGGTAAAAACTATACGCCGACTGTAACGACTGATCGGCATCGATCAGCAGGATTCGCTCACAGCCACGCAGATCAAGTGCATGCTCAATCTGTATCTGATAATCACTTAAAAAGAGGATTGGGTGAGAACAGGCCTGAGTCCAGCCCTGTTGCTGTAGCGTCTCAAGCAATAGCGGCGCGAGGGCATCATCACCACGTGAAACATTGCCGTAAGCGAACAGCAGAACCGGACTGTCAACCATCTACAGTCGATTTTAGGCGTCGGTCCAGCACTTCGCCATGCTGATCCAGCAGGGTGACTTCCAGCGGCATCTTGCCAAGCGCATGGGTCGCGCAGGATAGACAGGGATCATAGGCGCGTACCGCAACCTCGAGCTGATTAAGCAAAGGCTCGGTAATCGTATTCCCGCTCAGATAGCGACTGGCAACCTGACGAATGGACTCGTTCATCGCACGGTTGTTATGGGTGGTCGATACGATCAGATTGGCGCGCGTAATCAGACCATCCGCATCGATTTCATAATGATGCATCAGGGTCCCGCGTGGGGCTTCGATAACACCGATGCCGACAGATTGCATCTCACCTTGCACGGTTAAATCACCCTGCAGTAAATCAGGGTCTTGTAACAAGGTGGCAATCGATTCAGCACAATGCAGCAGTTCAATCAACCTGGCCCAATGATAGGCCAGTGTAAACTGTACCGGCAGGCCATTATTCAGGGCTTTGAATTGTTGACGCTGCTCTTCGGCGAGCGGTGTATCGATGAAATTACAGTTATTGATGCGCGCCAGAGGGCCGACGCGATACCAGCCATCAGCCACCCCGAGTGCTTTCAGAAACGGGAACTTCATATAGCTCCAGGGCTCGATATGTTCGCCGATCAGTTGCAGATAGTGGGCAGGATCATAATGGTCATAAGCCAGCGTGTTATCCGCCTTTCTGACCCGTAAACCGCCATCATAAAGTTCCAGAGCGCCATTCGGCTGGACCAGACTCATCATATGACTGCTGATCGAGGCAAACTGCTGATGATAGGTCTGGTGCTGATAAAAAATAGTCTTAAACAGTTCAACCGCCGACTGCGCCCAGGCGATGATCTGGGCACTGTCACGCTGCAGATAATCGCGCTCATCTGCGGAAAGAAATTTGTTGATTCCACCCGGGATCGCGCCGGTGCCATGGATGCGTTTGCCGGAGGTCAGACGAATCACTTCCTGTCCGTATTTGCGCAATAACACGCCCTGCTTCGCCAGTTCAGGATGATCCTGAATGACACCGATAATATTTCGATGGCGGACTTCATCATCGTAGCCGAACAGTAGATCGGGTGAAGATAGATGGAAAAAATGCAGCGCATGCGACTGTAGAACCTGACCAAAATGCATCAGACGACGCATCTTATCTGCAGTTGGGCTGAGCTGCTTAACCCCCAGCAACATATCGGTGGCCTTGGCTGCGGCCAGATGATGACTCACCGGACAGATACCACACAGGCGCTGCACCAGTACCGGAACTTCCTGGTAGGGGCGGCCCTGAATGAATTTTTCAAACCCGCGAAATTCGACGATATGTAACCGGGCCTCGGTGATTTCCAGTCGCTCATTCTGTTGCAGGGTAATCTTGCCATGCCCTTCCACCCGGCTGATCGGGTCTATGCTTATCCTAGTCATAACGAATCTGTTCCTCGCTAAATACCGGTTCGCGGCCGGCGATCAGGGCGGTGAGTAACTCCCAGATGATTTCAGGCGACGGTGGGCAGCCTGGTAGCATATAGTCAATTTTCACCACATCCTGTACCGGATGCACCTTGTTCAGCAGCATCGGTAATTCCGGATCATCCGGGATCAATGCATTCTCCAGCCCCATCCCATCCCGATAGGATTCCTGCAGACATTCCGCCAGTGAAAACTGATTGCGCATCGCCGGTATCCCGCCATTCAGTGCACAGGCCCCGATTGCGACCAGAATTTTGCAGTTCTGGCGAAACTCTCTCAACACTTCCACATTCTCGGCATTCGCGACAGCGCCTTCGATGATGCCCAGATCACAGTTTTCGGCATGCTTGAAATCGGTCAGCGGGGAGCGACTGAACTCCACCAGTTCGACCAGATCGATAATCTTTTCGTCGATATCGAGTATCGACATGTGACAACCGAAACAACCGGCCAGCGAAGTCGTAGCGATGCGTATTTTTGCTTTTGCCTGTTCCATTAGTCTGCTTTCTCCTGCTGCCTGCTGATTGGAATCAGATCAAAGCGGCGTTGACCGATGGGTTCTACAAAGCCCTTATGCTTCGGTAAAATGACGCCCACCGGACACACGCTAGCAGCCCTGTCTGTACTGGCAAAAAGGCTGTTCACCAGTCGACCATCGGCCGAATCCACCACCAGATGGGCCTGAATACCGCGCCCGCTGATCGCAAACACGGATTTATGATCGACCTCCCGGCTTGCCCGCACACACAGTTCACACAGTATACAGCGATTAAAATCGAGCAAGGTATCGGGGTGGCTCGCATCCACTTTGCGTTGCGGGAACTGGAATGGCAGTGTGGGCGATAACATCCCGCAATACTCAGCGACCGACTGCAGGGTGCAACTGCCGCTTTTTTCACAGGATGGACAGACGTGATTACCCTCGATAAACAGCATTTCCAGCAGATTCCGGCGCTGTCGCTGAACCTCTGCCTGCTCACTGATCACCTGTGCCCCCTGCTCGGCCAGAGTCGTACAGGACGACACATAACGCCCGTTGGTATGCACGATGCAGACACGACAGCTGCCATGCGGTTTGAATTCAGGATGAAAACACAGGTGTGGAATATACAGCCCGGCCTCCAGCGCAGCCTGCATGATGGTCTGGCCTTCTAGAAAACTGACCGAATGATTGTCGAGCTTGAATTCAGGCATGCCTGGTCTCCTTTCCCGTCTTGCATGTGAGCTGCTGAAATTCGCTGGTGGCCTGCTCCAGATCGAACGCAGGGTTATCACTGTCGGCGGTCATCAAATTTTCAAAGAGCTCTGGGCAATGCTTAATCGCATCCAGAAAAGCGGTGGGAGCGCTGGTGCCGAGTCCACAGAAACTGGTCTGTTTCATCAGTTGCGCGGTTTGTTTCAGCTGTTGCAGATCGCCCCTGCAGCCCTGACCCCGTTTAAAACGCCCGATCAGTTCGTCAATCACCGTAGTGCCGACACGACAGGGGGTACAGAAACCGCAGCTTTCATGTTTAAAAAACTGAGCAAAGTTTTGCAATACATCGATCAATGAACGCTGTGGCCCAATTACCATGAAGGAGCCACCGGTCGGCAAATCCTCGAAGCTCATACAGCGCTGAAAATCTTTCGCTAGCACCAGATTGCCGGCAGCACCGGCAATCTGCACCGCCTGTGCATCCTGCCCTCCACAGTCCTGCAGGATATCGTGCAGGGATACTCCGCAGGGGTACTCATAGATACCGGGGCGGCTGCAGTCACCACTAATGCTGAGCAGGCGTGTGCCTTTCGACTTTGGTGTGCCCTGCGTGGTAAACCATTCACTGCCCTGCATAATGATATGGCTGACCGACCAGAA
>JACNJF010000230.1 GCA_014382695.1 Gammaproteobacteria bacterium
GCCTCGTCTGCACAGTATGACCAGATCATCGGCATAGTTCACGATCTGACTGCCAGGGCTTAGCTCCAGCCCGAGCTTCCTCCATGCCAACACATGCCTGGATTCAATATCAGGCACCTGATGATCAAGTAATCGCGGATACTTCTTTGCAGCCCGAAATTTGAGCCTGTAAAGCGTAACCGGATCTCTTAATAGATGGAGATCAGTACATACTACAGATGCCTTTTCGCACTAACTATGTTTTTATATTGTGGCAACCTCCGACTGGACAGAAATAAAATTCCAATCGTTGTGAGTCGGTAATTCCGGACTAATACCTTAAAAGGATTCAATGCTTTATGCATATCGACAAATGCTCACACTCGTTATTGAGCACTTATTATATGGCTGCATTCAAAAGTCTTTGAATGCAGCCATACCCACTGCCTTAGCGTTGTTCTCAATCCTCACTTCGGTTATTCCTGCCCCCTGGCCGGAATCCTATGGTTAACGTGACAGTATGACGTTCAGATCAATATCACAACCTGCCGGATTACCATCGGAAGTGTAGGTTTGGGCCAGCAGACTATTCAGATCAAACGTCACATAGCCCTGCTGGGTAACTTCTGCAAAACTCAGCGATCTTGAGAAACGCTTGGTGCAGCCCGACTTAAACTGACTGACAGCACCCGCCGATCCAATCGGGCAGGAAGTCAGACTTTCCTGATCATCGACCTTCATCAGCACACCCGACAATTGAATACTTTCACCCTTGCGAACAACGAACCTTTGCTGACCATAGGTTTGATTAGCCTTAAGTTGCTGATACAACATTCTGCCCGCCGTTGACAGGGTAAAGTAACGATCGCCATTTTCATCTGTTGAAAGTACCGCACTGTTTATGATCGACTGATTATCAACATCCGACCGCACCAGGTTATCGATAATTTTGCGCGAAGCTGACAGGTCTAGCGCCATTGACATGAGTGTCTTAACTGGCTTGCCGCTACCGTCCAGATAAAGACGACTGTTAGGTAAATGAGTAGGCACATTATTGGTATAGCCATCGTCCAGTGCAACCACATCCCTGAATAACTTTAACTCAGACCCGGTGATGCTGCCGTAATAAGGCAGGTCAGGTAAGTAGGTCTGTACTGGTTCCAGGGTATTCTCCCGTTCGATTTCGCGGTTAAGCGAAATGAAACTCGACTGCGTTGGATCACGTTCTACACCGATACAGGCATAAGATCCATTACCCAGTGGGCGCTTAAGAAAAAACGGAGATATTACTTGTTTCTCAGGCTGATAAGGCGTTATCCATTTCAGACTTATATTCGAAGGGCCGCCCTGGTCGAATACTTTAACTACAATCCGATGCCAACCAGCGGTCATTGCGATGACCTCACCTGACGCTTCCGTGGTGCCGTGATCTCCCCAAATTTCATCATCAGTAGCCGTGTTGCCACCCAGTTTTGTGAGCACACTGGCGCCATCAATGAATAATCGGGTGCCATCATCGGAAGTGATAAAGAACTCGTAATCGCCAGTGGCCAAAATGTATATCTCACCCGTCCAGGTTGCCACGAAATTATCGACCAGCCCATCAAAACCGCCATTGCCAAAATTTATATTCGCATTAAGCGAGAAGCCGGTATCTCCTGCTTCAACATTAAAATCTGGCGTACAACCTATTTCATCACGCAAGGTATCGTGCGGGCACTCCTTGGCCTGCATCCGGAGGCCATAGACCGCAGCGGCAGAGCCAGGCAGCTCAGTACTCGTCAACAGTTTATTGCCGAAGCTAAAGTCTGAAGTGACCAATGAGCTATGCCCCGCAGCTGATGGCCGCACGGTGCCTTCCGGCGTGTAGGCGAATTCATCTGAACTCGATATCAGATGATTACCTGACTCAACACCATCATTGCCGTTGGCATACAACCACCACAATACATTGGTTGAGGTAGGACATGGGATTTGATTACCGTCAGCATCAACTAGCCCACCACCCTGTGAACAGCTATCGAGATTCGCCAGATACAGCGATTCATAATTTACCGTCACCAGTGCGTCCTGAACTAGTGGGTTGATCAGGCCACCCGAGGCTACTTCTGTACCGTCACTGGTACCATCGCCATCGGTATCGGCATTGTTAGCGTTGGTAATGTAACCGGATGCGCCAGTGGCTTCATCGTAATCGGTAATGCCATCACCATCCGAGTCGGCATTATTCGGATCAGTCAGGATAACATCACCTTTAAAAAGCTCGCCAACAAGGGTCACGGTGTAACCGGTCACCACTTCGTTGAAATCACTCATGTTATCGCCATCACTGTCCTTGAGAACCGGATCGGTGTTGTGGGCATCCGGGTTGATCACCAGGTTAAAACCGCTGAACAATTGCGCCAGATTCGCGTAATCGAAAACGCTGAACTGGTACTTTCTGCCGTTCATCGCTTCCCGGATCACCGAGCGGAATTCATCGTAATCGGAAAGACCATCACTGTCGGTGTCCGCCTTATTTGGATTAGAACCAATATCACGCTCGACATAATCCGGCAACCCGTCGTAATCAGAGTCTGGCACAATCGAGCTGGGGCGTACCAGTACACCAGTAGAATTATCAATAGACACGATCCAGCCCTGAGCCTCCTGTCTGTCGGACAGACCATCAAAGTCACTGTCGCGGAACTGATCACCATCGTCCACGGTCGGGTCGGCGCCGATGGCGACTTCGAAACCATCCGGTATGGCATCACGATCGGTGTCGCGACGCAATGGATCGGTGGTTACAACATGGCCATACAGTTTGATATCCAGGCCACTGGCTACCGGGAGCCAGGGTTCAACGTATTTTGCAGGATCCAGCCCAACCGGAGAGCCAGCACTATTCCATACTGCCGGCGCATAAGGATCCAGTAGCTGGTTGCCCGTGGCATAGACCACAATATTTCCGGCAGGATTGGCTTCATAAACATAGCTAGCCAGATCAATGCTGTTCAAGCGACGATCAGGCCCTGCAGCCAGGTACCAGTCTGCGACGGTTGCATCATTACCCTGTGGCTGGGTTTCTAAAATACCGTTCAGGCCCGCAGTAATGATGACGTCACCCAGCTTGGTTCGACTGCCCGGAAAAATGCGCTGTACATCGTCACCCTGAGCAACCGTATCGACGATACCCCATTTTACAGCGCTCGCATCACACCCTTTGTTATTCGCAACCTCCGTGTAATTACATTCGGTTTCGGCAGCTTCAATAATCGCCATGCCGGCGGCATAGCCAAACAGTTCAACACCATCACTCACGCGGTCCGCGTCGGTATCATTCAGCAGCGGATCGGTCGCCGGCAGAATCAGGCTGGAATTGCTGTACTCGTCAAGCCCGCCATTCGCGATAACAGTATCGATCACACCGTTGGCTCCCGGAAGAATCCCCACCGTCGCAAACATCAGGTTACGGTTAAAGCTGTTATCGTCCGGAACTCCGTCGTTGTTGTCATCTTTCAAAGTGACGAATGCGTAGACATCGTCTCCACTCGCAAGCGTATCCAGGCGGCCATTTTTACCAACGATAATCGCACTCGCGTCTGCCTGAGCAACAGTTTGAGCAATACACAGCGCATCGTTACGGGGATCATCCGTTTTGCAGAATTCACGCAGGTCCTGCTCCTGAATATCCCACAGACCATCGTTATCGGAATCGGCGGTTGCCGGGCTCGAGAAAACGCGTTTCAACTCACCGTTGCGGCTGATCAGCCAGCCCAGTTTGGCTTCGACCAGGTCACTGATGCCATCGCGGTCACTGTCCATTGAATCCGGCAGGCCATCACCATTTGCCAGGTAGGTGTACTGCTCGGGTGTTTTCTTCAGATAACGGTTATTGATGACAATCGGCACAAATTCATCATTGTCGTACTGGTCTACGGCGCTATCAACAGAGCCGAAGAGAAACTCTTCATGCGCAAACAGACCGTCTTTATCCAGATCCTGCAAAAATGCAAGGCGGATGGACTGACCGGCCTTCAAGACGATCTTATCGAAATCAACAGAGGTCGGCAGATCACCTTCTACCCGTGCAAACCAGTTCGCACCATAATCACCGTTACGGAAAGTATTCACCCGCACCAGACCGGAAGGGCCATTACAGCTGCAGGCGGTGGTATCGGCTGAACAGTATTGTCCGACCAGTCGAGTATCCGTTGAAGCTACCGAACAGGTGCGCTGCAACTCATAGCCGGTCACAAATTCCTGCTCATCACCGTCACTTTGAATCGAATCGAGCACGCCGTTGCTGCCCGGGTCGATCACCAGTGTTCGAGGCGCCACACCGTCCATTTCAAAGCCAAATGGAAAATAACGGTAATTTTACTAATTTAACCCGCATTAACATAATTCCCGACCTCAATGTCCGGTTTGGATAAACCAGAAAGAGCTGTTTTTCAAAGACCATAGAATGGGCCGAGTCATCTCCTTGACTGGACATATTGGCCCTCCCGCTCCTTTAGTGAATTACGATTTAGATCTTTAGACTTTCTCAAACTTTGGTGAAACTCAGGCAGAGCTTTATTACTCAGGATTAACTGAACACTTTACTTACATAGCAGGTAACCCGGATACGAGTAGCAATTTTAGCTTTGTAAAAGAAAATGTATTTCGCAGCAATTATGAGAGCCATGCCATTTACTATCGCCAGGAAAAAAGCGGAATTCTAATTTTACGAGTACTGCATCAGCATCTGGATCCAGTCAGACACATGTCGTAAACGACCATCTAAATCATGTAGGACTGTTCATTTTCTGGATAACTCTCGAATCTGATAATGTCTCCTTTGGAGAGTTCGACTACCAGTATTACCGAACCCAATGGATTGATTGTTGCTTCAGCAAGCGCCTTGGTTAACCGGTTACCAATGGCAGGTTTGTCCATGAACTTGTAGTTCACAGAGGCAACCATGAACGGCGGCGTTGGCACAAACTTGCCTATCAGATTGAAATCACGAACGACCGTATATGGACTCCACCTATTTCACAACGTTAAATTAGCATAAAAATG
>JACNJF010000137.1:0-19607 GCA_014382695.1 Gammaproteobacteria bacterium
CCGATGATGCAGCAATTTCTGAGCATCAAGGCAGAACACCCCGACATGCTGCTGTTTTACCGGATGGGTGATTTTTACGAGCTGTTTTTTGATGATGCGAAGAAGGCCTCGCGCCTGCTCGATATCACCCTGACCCGACGCGGTACCTCGGGCGGTGAACCGATTCCGATGGCGGGAATCCCCTATCATGCGGCGGATAACTATCTGGCGCGTCTGGTCAAGGCCGGTGAAACCATTGCGATCTGTGAGCAGATCGGTGATCCCGCCACCAGCAAGGGGCCGGTTGAACGCAAGGTGGTGCGGGTGGTGACGCCCGGCACCCTGACCGATGACGCACTACTCGAAGAACGCCGCGAGAATCTGCTGTGCTGCCTGTTCCACAAGCATAAGCACTGGGGACTGGCCACGGTAGAGGTCAGCTCCGGTCGCTTTGTGTGTACCGAATTAAGCTCGGAAACCCAGCTGCAGGCAGAGGTTTCGCGTCTCGACCCGGCAGAGATCATCTATTGTGAAGATCAGCCGTTGCCGATTGAAAATCGTTTCCTACAGCGCGCGCATTCTCAGCCACCCTGGTATTTCGATCTGGACAGTTGCAGCCGGCTGTTGAACGAACAGTTTAAAACGCGTGATCTACGTGGCTTCGGTCTGCAGGATTACCCGGTCGCGATTGCCGCTGCCGGTTGCCTGCTGCAATACGTTCAGAATACCCTGCGCACTACTCTGCCCCATTTGCAGAATATCCATACCGAGCACATCAGCGAAGCGTTACTGATCGACAGTTCCAGTCGGCGCAATCTGGAGCTGAGTGAATCCTTATCCGCGGCTGGAGGAACCCAGAATACCCTGTATGCCATACTGAATCAGTGCAGTAATGCGATGGGCGCGCGCGAGCTGAAACGCTGGATGCAGAAACCGCTCAAGCAGCAGAGCACGATTCGCAAACGTCATCAGGCCATTGCCACATTAATCGAGCAACAGCTTTACCCGTCGATTAGCGATTTACTCAAAACCATCTACGACGTAGAACGCATCAGCAGTCGCATTGCGCTGCTCTCGGCGCGTCCACGCGACCTGACCGCGTTACTCGCCAGTCTGCAATCGCTGCCACAGTTTCAGCAACTGTTACAGCCACTCGAGAGCCCATTGCTGCAAACCCTGGCGGCCGCGATAGATCCACTGCCGGAGCTGGTGCCCCTGTTGCAACAGGCGGTGATCGATGAGCCACCGCTGCTGATCCGTGATGGCGGTGTGATTGCCAGCGGCTACGACGCCGAACTGGATGAACTACGCGGCCTGAGCCAGCATGCGGACCAGTTCCTGCTCGACCTGGAACAGCGCGAACAGCTCAGCAGCGGTATCAGCAATCTGAAGGTGGCGTATAACCGGGTACACGGTTATTACATCGAAATCAGCAAGCTGCACAGCCATAAGGCGCCGGATTATTACATCCGCCGCCAGACCCTGAAATCGGTCGAGCGTTACGTCACTCCCGAATTAAAGAGCTTTGAAGACAAGGTGCTGTCGGCTCGCGAGCGTTCGCTGGCGCGCGAAAAACAGCTGTACGAAGCACTATTGATGCAGCTATCTGAGCATTGTGCCGCTTTGCAGCAGATTGCACTGGCCCTGGCCCAGCTCGATGTACTGGTCAATTTCGCCCAGTGTGCCGAACAGTACAACTGGGCGATGCCGGAAATGAGTGAACGTAACTGTCTACAAATTAAGGGCGGACGCCACCCGGTGGTGGAACAGGTTCAGTCTGACCCGTTTATTGCAAACGATGTCATGTTCGACGAAGACAAACGGGTGCTGATGATTACCGGTCCCAACATGGGTGGTAAATCGACCTATATGCGCCAGACTGCGCTGATCGTGATCCTCGCCTGTATGGGCAGCTATGTGCCGGCAGTGTCAGCGTTGATCGGACCAATCGATCAGGTATTCACCCGCATCGGTGCCAGCGATGACCTGTCGAGCGGACGTTCCACCTTCATGGTAGAAATGACCGAAGCGGCTAATATCCTGAATAACGCAACGCCATTTAGCCTGGTACTGATGGATGAGATTGGACGCGGCACCAGTACCTTCGACGGACTGTCGCTGGCCTGGGCCTGCGCACGCCATCTGGCGGCCGAAACGCTGGCGATGACCCTGTTCGCCACCCATTATTTTGAACTGACCCAGCTCAGTGAGTCCTATGACAGTCTGGTCAACGTGCATCTGGATGCGATCGAGCATGGCGATAAAATCATCTTCATGCATCAGGTCAAAGCCGGTCCAGCCAGTCGAAGCTATGGTTTACAGGTGGCCAAACTGGCTGGCCTGCCGCGCAAGATCATCCGCCAGGCGCAGATCAAACTGGAACAACTGGAGTTGCAGAGCCATCAGCACCATCCTCAGTTCGACCTGTTTTCAGCACCCTCTGCTCCAGTGCAGGAAAGCGAGCCACATCCGGTCCTGGAGCAACTTTCGGCACTCGATATCGATAGCCTTAATCCGCGCCAGGCACTCGAACTGCTGTATACACTGAAGGACAAACTATGACTCAGGAACTTTTAATCGAAGTACACCGACCGGTGCTGTATAAGCAACAGCTCGCACTTGATCTGCTGCAGCATTACACCGAGCTGACACGCGATGAATTACTGCTCTGCTTCGATAATGGTGCGGTATGGCAGGAAACTCGCGGAAAACCGCAACGCATCTATGATCCGGCGCGCGTACTCAGCAAAGGCCATAAGATACATCTTTACTGTAACCACAGTACCCTCAGTCCCTGTCCGTTTGTGCCTGTACTGGTCGCTGACCTTGAGCGCTTCAGTATCTGGAATAAACCGTCCGGCATGTTAAGCCAGGGCAGCAAATGGGGTGACCACTGGACCCTGTATCGCTGGATCAAACAACATCACTGGCCTGAGCGAGAAACCTTCATAACCCACCGACTCGACCGCTTTACTCAGGGCCTGATGATCGTCGCACATGATGCAGACACGAATAAAAAACTGCACCGTCAGTTTGAGGGGCGGGAGATCCAGAAAACCTACCGCGCCATCGTGCAGGGCTTACTCGCCATCGGCGAACAGCAAACGCTCACCGCACCCGTCGACGAGCGAGAAGCGGAAACACAGTTACAGGTGCTTGATCAGCGCCCCGCTGACAAGCTGTCCCTGCTGGAAATCCATCCGAAGACAGGACGTAAACACCAGATCCGTATCCATCTGGCCGGTATCGCTCACCCGGTGGTGAATGACCGCAATTATGGCCAGCCTCCGTTTGATGGTGATTTGATGTTGCAGGCCAGTGCACTCGAATTTGCCCATCCGCAGGATGGCACTCCGCTAAAGCTTGAACTGGCCCCCAGAGATTTATTAAAGTTCAGTTAACCACTGCTTAAGTGATAATAAATCCTCCGCCCTTCAGATATACTGGGCACTGAATCCCGGAGAAAAGCTCATGACTTTCGTTGTACTTGAAAACTGTATTCGCTGTAAATACACCGACTGTGTGGACGTCTGTCCGGTCGACTGTTTTCACGAGGGGCCGAACTTTCTGGTGATCGATCCGGATGAATGCATCGACTGCACCCTGTGTGAGCCGGAGTGTCCCGCCGAGGCCATCGTTTCAGAGGATGACCTGCCGGTACAACAGCAGCATATGCTGGAGCTTAACGAAGAGCTGTCACAGATCTGGCCGGTGATTACCACCCGCAAAGATCCGCCTGCGGATGCCACCGAATGGGACGGAGTGCCGGACAAGCTGAAATACCTGGAGCGATAAACCTTTTTTAGCTCTGCCAGTTGCCGTAGATCATCTCCCTGATAGCGGATGCTGGCCTGCGCTAGACAAACCGCAGCCTTACGACTAGCATTAGTTAATAACCTCTATCGATGGCATGTTTTATGACTGCGGAAGTATCAATAGCCTGCAAGTACGAATCGTTTAACGCACTGATAAAAATCAATGATCCTGAGCTGCTGCTCGAGGTTTTGATGTCTCAGCTAACCCCGGATTATAACGGACCGCTACAGATTGAAATCTTTGAACGCAAGGGCGCTGAATGGCACAAACTTTCAGTGAATGGCTATGCCAGCATCGATTTTGACGAACAACGGCGTTTTATCCTGCAGCATAAAATCCCCCCTGACCAGACCAATGTATGGTTTTACCAGACTTCCCAGAATGGCTGGTACTGTGCCTATAAACCACAAATCAGAAAACAGTACGCGATGTTCATTTCCATCGACTCTTCCGACTATGTGATTGATGAAGATTATATCCAGCTGCTGTTTGGCTTTTACTGCCATCAGCTGTGCGGTCTGGAAGGCACCTATCGGGATAACCTGACCGGACTGTATAACCGCAAGGCGTTTGACCTCAGAATGGCGGCACTCACCGCAAAAAACCCACTGTATGTACGGCGCCATAATTTTTCCACCCCATCCGTGTTTGTGATGCTGGATATCGATAATTTTAAACAGGTCAACGATACCCACGGTCATTTATATGGCGATGAAGTACTCACTATTGTTGCGCTATTGATGAGTGATTCCTTCCGTGAATACGATCTGTTGTTCCGTTACGGGGGAGAAGAGTTTGCCGCGGTGCTGATGGATGTCGATGACGAAACCTGTCAACAGGTACTCAACCGCTTCAGACTCAAGGTTGCAAACTACGATTTCCCACACAATGATCACATCACCGTCAGCATCGGCTATACCGACTTCAATAATTCACACAATGTAGAGAAGCTGATTGAGCGTGCAGACCGGGCGTTATACTACTGCAAACATAATGGGCGCAATTGCCTGCATCATTATCAGGCCTTACGTAAAAAGGGGCTAATTCAAGTAAAACAACCTGAATCTTAAGGCATGAAACACGATAGCTTCCCCGCGTAGCCTGGTTTCATTTAAGGCTTTACAGGTTACTGAATATCTAGAGCGGATAAAAAAGCCTGTCACGAAGTACTAGAAGAGCAAGAAGCACAGGAAGATAAAAGTTGCGGGTGCTGAATGACCTGTAATCGATAGAGATAACGCAGGACTTGTCCCTTGCTTCGCGCCCTTAGTGTGCTTCGTGGTAAACCTTTTTCAAGCCGAAAGATACCGGCCGATTCAGGTTTTTGCCAAAAATCCACCGATAACCGGTGCAAAATGATCACGATCTACCAGGAAGGCATCATGCCCGTTGATCGACTCGATCGAGACAAACTCGACCTTGCGACCCGCCTTGACCAGGCCATCGGCGATTTCCTGCTGTTGCTCGACCGGAAACAGAATATCGCTGGTCACGCCGATAATGAGGGCCTTTTTGACATGAATCTTGGCCAGCCCTGCATTCACCGACCCGCCATGATCGGCTACATCGAACCAGTCCATCGCGCGCGACATATACAGGTAACTATTGGCATCGAAATTACCAACGAATTTACGTGCGTTGTAATCCAGATAAGACTCTACTTCAAACTCAATCTCAAACGCTTCGCCCTTGCGCCTATCCTTCTTTACCCGAGCCCGGTCAAAGCGCTGATGCCACTCTTCCGCAGCACGGTAGGAAACCAGTCCCAGCTTACGTGCCAGCAACATACCATTGAGCGGCTCTTCGGCTGAATCGTAGTGCCCGTTATTCCATTTTGGATCACAGCGAATAATCTCGCGCTGCAGGGATCGCATCGCGATGGTAAAGGGCAAAGCACGTGAAGCTGCCGATATCGAGATCAGATAATCACATTCATCGGGGTATTGCAGAGCATACGCCAGCGCGACCATACCACCCATCGAGGGTCCGATCACTGCATGCAGATGATCTATATCCAGTTCGTCCAGTAGATGATGCCCGGCTTTGGCGATGTCTTCGATGGTCAGGTCAGGGAAATCCGAACCATACGATCGGCCACTGGCTGGATTAAAGGATTCAGGTCCGGTTGAACCGAGACACCCCCCCAGCGAATTAACACAGACTACAAAAAAACGCCGAGTATCGATCGCCTTACCGGGGCCGATCATGAATTCCCACCAGCCCGGATCCGGATTATCCAGCGAGGATGCCGCATGTGCGCTGGCCGAAAGCCCGGTAAAAATCAGGATCGCATTATCGTAGTTGGGCGATAGCTGACCCCAGCATTCATAAGCCATGGTCACTTCGTGTAGACGGCCACCACGCTTGAGTACGAAATCACTGGTGCCGTAATCGCCTATCAGGGTGGCGTAGCGAGTGGCTTTGGTCGTCCCTCGATGGGTGCAGGATGCTGTCTCAGATTTGTCGCTCATCTTGTTTCACAATCCCGATTGGTGTCGTCAGATCGATATCGCCAGCATTCGTTGCAGTGCCACTCTGGCACTCTTGGCAACTTTAGTCGGTACCGAAATCTGGTTAACCACATTGTTTTCCACCAGATTTTCCAGCACCCAGGCCAGATGCTGGGGGTCGATACGAAACATGGTGGAACACATACACACCGTCGGCGACATAAATTTAACGGTTTTCTGCTGATCTTTCATCTGCTGGTGCAGACGATTGACCAGGTTCAGCTCGGTGCCAACCAGCCAGTCGGTACCTGGCTCAGCATCACGGATAGTATTGATAATGAATTCGGTAGAACCGACATAATCGGATAGCTGACACACTTCGTAGCTGCTTTCCGGATGTGAGATGACCTTGCCAGCCGGTACCTGCTTGCGGAAATTTTCAATCTGCGCCGGTTTAAACATCTGATGCACCGAGCAGAAACCTTTCCACAGGATGATCTTTGCCTGATGAATCTGCTGTTCGGTCAGGCCGCCCATGGGCTGGTCATAATCCCAAACCACCATTTCATCCAGCTCCAGTCCCATCTTCGCACCGGTGTTGCGCCCCAGATGCTGATCCGGGAAAAACAGCACTTTTTCACGCTGCGAGAAAGACCATTCCAGAATCTTTTGTGCATTAGTGGAGGTACACACCACACCCTGATGATCACCACAGAAGGCCTTCAGATTGGCATCTGAATTGATGTAGGTCACCGGGGTCAGCGTCTGATCGGGATCGATCACACTGGAAAGTTCTTTCCAGGCCTGTTCAACCCTGGGCAGATCCGCCATATCCGCCATCGAACAGCCGGCGGACAGATCGGGCAGTATCGAGATCTGATCGGGACGCGACAGGATATCCGCCACTTCGGCCATGAAATGTACGCCGCAGAAGACGATAAATTCAGCCTTTGAATTCGCTGCTTTGCGCGAAAGCTTCAGCGAGTCACCTGAAAAATCGGCATGTTCAAATATTTCATCACGTTGATAATGATGTCCGAGTATCACCAGCCGCTCACCCAACGTCCGTTTCGCATTAATAATACGCTGACGGCAATCTTCATCGCTGAGCTGCGAGTACGGCTGTAGTTCAATGGGATTAGCGGCCATAGTGCTTCATCATCCGGGGGAAAGAGTCAATACTACTGCAAAAGTAGCGTGACTATAACCCGTAATTAGTAATGGTAATATCCGATTCAAGGTGGTGCGTCAGCCTTCTGTAACCGGCTTTCTGAGGCGGATATGCAATTCTTTCAACTGCCTGTCCGCAACCGCTGAAGGCGCTTTGGTCAACAGACAGGCAGCGGTCTGGGTTTTCGGGAACGCCATTACATCGCGGATCGAAGACGAACCGGTCATCAGCATGATCAGTCGATCCAGTCCAAACGCGATACCACCATGTGGAGGACAACCGTATTTCAGCGCGTTTAACAGGAAACCAAACTTATCTTCCGCTTCCTGATCATCGATGCCCAGCAGGCTTAACACCTTCTGTTGCATTTCGGTACGGTGGATACGAATCGAGCCGCCACCCAGTTCAACCCCGTTCAGCACCATGTCATAGGCACGTGACAGCATCGCACCCGGATCGGCTTCGAGAGCAGCCAGATCATCGGTATTGGGTGCGGTGAAAGGATGATGCAGAGCGGTCCAGCGGTTTTCTTTTTCATCGTGTTCAAACATCGGGAAATCAACCACCCACAGAAACGACCAGCCGGTCGCAACCTGTTTGATATCGTGAGCGACCAGCACGCGTAAAGCGCCGAGTGATTCGTTGACGATTTTTTCTGCATCGGCACCGAAGAAAATCAAATCTCCGGACTCAGCCCCGGTACGTTGCAGAATGCCAGTGATCGCTTCATCCGGCAGGAACTTCAGAATCGGCGATTGCAGGCCATCGCGGCCGGCAGCGACATCGTTACATTTGATATAGGCCAGTCCCTTCGCGCCATAACGCCCAACGAACTGGGTATAGCCATCGATATCCTTACGGCTCAGGCTGTTACCACCCGGCACACGTAATGCGGCGACACGACCTTTCGGATCATTGGCCGGACCGGAGAACACCTTGAATTCAACATTCGCCAGCAGATCGGAAATCGTGATCAGTTCCAGATCGATACGTAGATCGGGCTTGTCCGAACCGTAACGCGTGATCGCTTCGGCATAGGTCATGCGACGGAATTTGGCATCGATATCGACGTTCATCACGTCTTTGAACAGACCGCGCATCAGGCCTTCCATGATATCCATAATGCCATCTTCATTCATAAAAGAGGTTTCGATATCAAGCTGGGTAAATTCTGGCTGGCGGTCGGCACGCAGGTCTTCATCACGGAAACAGCGTACGATCTGATAGTAACGATCGAAACCAGACATCATCAGTAACTGCTTGAACAGCTGAGGCGATTGTGGCAGCGCAAAAAACTGGCCCTGATGGGTGCGACTGGGCACCAGATAGTCACGTGCCCCTTCCGGCGTCGCGCGTGTCAGCATCGGGGTTTCGATATCCAGAAAGCCATGCTGCTCCAGATAGGCACGCATCAGATGGGTAACCTTAGCACGCATGCGCATACGCGCCTGCATTTCGGGACGGCGCAGATCGATATAGCGGTATTTGAGGCGGATATCGTCGTGCACCTCGGTTTCATCGAGCTGGAACGGAGGCGTTTCGGCGGTATTCAGAATTTCCAGCTTTAGCGCCAGCAGTTCGATCTCACCGGTAGGCATTTCTTTATTCACGGTTCCATCGGGACGCTGCCTGACTTTTCCAGTGACTTTCAGCACATACTCGTTTCTGACCCGTTCGGCAGTGCCAAACATGGCTTCATCATCGGGGTCGAATACCACCTGCAACACACCTTCACGATCACGCAAATCAACAAAGATTACGCCACCATGATCACGCCGACGGTTAACCCAGCCAGTCACGCTAACTTCCTGATCGATATGAGCTGAGTTTAATTCACCACAATAATGCGTACGCATGCAACACCTGTTATTAGAAATAGAGTAAAAAAGCACATCACATTTCACGCTGAAACAGCTATTTCAGCGCAGCGGGGATAAAACCACTCAAAAGTGACAGAAAAAATAAGCCCGCAATAGTATCCTAAGCCTATTCATTATTAAAGCGCGCAGGCTTATTTACAGGCCGGACAGGCTCCTGTGCCACAGGCTGCGGCTGGCGCAGGAGCAGGAACAGTCGCAGGTGCAGCTTCTTTCGATGTAGAATCCGCTACATTGCGCTTATTGCCGGATTTAAAATCGGTTTCATACCAGCCCGATCCACTCAGACGGAAGTTAGGGGCCGACAGTTTTTTCTTCAGCTGGGGGGCAGTACAGGCGGGACACACCGTGAGAGGGGCATCGCTCATTTTTTGCAACGCGTCGTGGGTCTTACCACAGGCTTCACAGATATATTCATAGATAGGCATTTTGGTTCTCGCGAATTCTTCAGCAAATGAGTGCAGCACACTCGGTTAACAGGCCGTTATAATATAGGTTCTCAAACACAGATTCCAACCATGAAATCAAAATCAATTCTAATCACCGGATGCTCCAGCGGTATTGGCCTGTGCGTTGCGCACGGACTGCACAAACGTGGCCATCGAGTGATTGCCAGCTGCCGCCACAGCAGCGATGTCGAAGAACTGCGCGAGCAGGGCCTGGAGTGCATCCAGCTTGACCTGGACGACTCTACATCGATTCGCAATGCGGTTAAAAAATGTATCCAGCTGTGCGATGGCCGACTGGATGCACTGTTTAACAATGGTGCCTTCGGACTCGCCGGTGCAGTGGAAGATCTGAGCCGTGAAGCCATCCGCGATCAATTTGAAACCAATGTATTCGGCTGGCTGGAATTGACCAATCAGGTGCTGCCGGCGATGCGCAGGCAGAAATCAGGGCGCATTATCCAGAACAGCTCGGTGCTCGGCTTTGTTGCACTACCCTATCGCGGTGCCTATGCGGCCAGTAAGTACGCCATCGAAGGCCTGAGCGATACGCTGCGGCTGGAACTGGCCGGTAGCGGCATCCACGTCAGTCTGATCGAGCCCGGCCCGATTGAAAGCCATTTCCGGCGTAATGCCGAAAAAGCGTTCCGGCATTACATCAAGCGTGAAGGCAGCGCACATGAACAGAATTATCTGGCGATGGAGCAACGCCTGCAGAAAGAAGGCCATGCGGTGCGCTTCACCCTGCCACCTGAAGCGGTGCTGGAAAAGGTGATCCATGCACTCGAAAGCGACCGACCCAGAGCGCGTTACTATGTCACCTTTCCCACCTACCTGTTTGGCTATCTGAAACGACTGCTGTCCAGCCATGCCATCGACCGTCTGATGCTGAAGGTATCGGGCGAAGGCAAACGCTAGCACAGCCGCCATGACAGATCATTCTACTACGGCATGCAAGGCACAGATCAGACAGCAGGGTGATACTCTGCAACTGGTTTTTGAGCACGAAGCGGATGCGATTCAATCGGCCATCAATCTTAAGCAGCCACATCGGCTGGTGATGGAAAACCTGCAGTACCTGATGGGCATACTGCTGTTCATGCCAGCGCCGCAAAACATACTGCTGCTCGGTGTCGGCGGCGGATCTCTGATCCAGTTTTTCCGCCACTACCTGCCACAAAGCCATATCACGGCGGTCGATTACGACCAGGGTCTGCTGGATCTGGCGCATCAGCAGATGCTGTTGCCGCAGGCCTCAGAGCATCTCAGTTATGCCGTGCTCGATGCACGCCAGTTTATTATCGACGCTACCCGGCAATACGATCTGATCGTAGTCGACATCTTCGATGGCAGCCAGTCACCCCGGTGGCTGCTGACCGATGACTTCACGCGCCAGTTGCAGGGCCGTCTGAGTAAACAGGGTGCACTCGCCTATAATCTGCTGATTCATAGCGAAACCGCGTTCAGCACTTTTTATAAACGCTTACGTCAACTGTTTAAATCTCAGACCCTGTGTCTGGAGGTTGAAGAGTATGAAAATATCCTGCTATATGCGCTCAATTTCCGCGCGCAAAAACGATCCATGATGCAGAACATTGAACAGGCCGCGCTGACTGAAAACCAATACCAGTTACCCTTCAGACAGATGCTCTCCGTCATCTACAATATCAATCCGGTGGATGCCGGCATTATTTGAACCGGGAACGTTATCCAGACCAACGCTAGCGACAGCAAAAAACAAAACTCAAACGGCTATTATTTAAATAATTTGGGTTATGCTAGAAACTCAGATCATCAATAACTCAATATCGGCTCCCAATGCATCATCCCATTCCGGCAATGATGTCAATTTTGGTGCCGGGGTAAATTTCAATGCGATGGATAATCTCTATATTCACGCCGAGTTAGAAAATTATCAGGCCGGCAGTGAGTCGATCATCATGTATTCGCTGGGACTGGCCTTTGGTTTTTGAAGACTACACGCGGATAAAGCAGTGAATACGACACCCGCGATCTGTTTGCCGTAGCGATGCCATCGCATTGTTTAAGTTAGACAGATCTATTGCAGAATTCTGCAGATAACGCTAAAAGCGCCCGCCAGTACTTCAATGATTCTTACCTCCACCATGGCACTCCGGTGAATCGGAAACCTTTCCGGCGCGCGCAAACCACTCATCAAAGGTCATCGTATGCAGAGCCAGCGCATGGATAATTTTAAGCTCCTGTTGCAGCACTTTATTCACCATGCGATGCCGTTTAATCAGCATCAGATCCTTAAATTCATCACTGATCACACTGACTTTAAAATGCGACTCTGAACCGGGTGGAACATTATGGGTATGGCTTTCATTTTCCACCTCGATAATGCCCGGGGTAAAAGCCGCATTCAGTTTATCTTCAATAATTTTCTGTATTTTCATAGCTCTGTTAAATCAGTTTTTTAATCGCATCCCTGACTTCTCGCATACTTTGGAAGCGGTCCTGCAGCTCAACCGCCATCATTTTTTCTACCAGCATACTAACATCCGGCGCAATACCTTTATCCAGATTACGCAAAGGGATAGCCTTACCCTCAATATGCTGAAACAACAGGGAGATAGGCTCGCCCTTATACGGCAGACCGCCATTCAGCATGTTATAGGCAATAATCCCCAGCGCATAGATATCCGAACGATGATCGGCTTCAAACCCCTTGGCCCGTTCCGGTGACAGATAGGCAGGCGTTCCGATGATCATACCGGTCTTGGTCAGAGTCACATCCTTTTCCGAGTTGGCAGAGGCGATGCCAAAATCCACCACCTTGGCCAGTCCATTGTTGTTGACCAGTATATTGCTCGGTTTCAAATCGCGGTGAATAACATCCTGCTGATGCGCAGCCCACATGCCTTCACACACCTGATACAGAATCTTCAGGGTTTGATCGGCTGTTTTCAGCAACTGATTTTTTATCAGGTAATCCAGCCCCTTACTTTCAAAATACTCCATGGAGATCGCCGAAATGCCTCTATTCACGACAAAATCGTGTATCCGGATCACATTCTGATGGCTAATCTTGCGCGCATATTTCAGCTCGCGTAAAAAGCGCTCTCTGGAATTGGCGTCAGCGGTCAGTTCCGGATGCATGAATTTCAGGATCAGATTTTCACCCACCGTTTCATCGTTCACCAGCATTACGCGTCCCATCGCTCCTCGCCCGATTTCACGGATGACCCGATAACGATTGATCCAGTAATCACCGGATTTTAAATCTTCCACCTGCTGAAAATTAATCACTTCGGTTTTTTCAACGTCCTGCTGTAGCGCCTTGTTGGCGGGCAACGGAGTTAGTGATTGTTTATCTCGGTTTTCCTCGATCTTGATGAGGCGGGTTTCAAACAGATTATCTTCATCCAGATTAAGCACCGGCAGGTTAAAATTGCTGGTCAGTAGATTGATCACATCCAGTGCGGTGTCTCTGACGGTGGCCTGTAGCTTCGGCACGATGGAAACTATTCCGGCACGCACTTTATCCGCATGGCGCTGGGTGACGATCTTACTCATCGTCAACAACGCTTCACGCTGGATCGCAGCTTCCTTTTTCTGCAGGCATTTTGAGGTGATTTCCAGCCCCTTGCTAAAACCCAGATTGGCCACCGCTTTCAACACGGCAATGGTCGATTCCGGCTTTTTTTCCAGCACCTGATTGAGCAGGGTCAACGCCGATTTACTATTCGAATTACCGATCTGTTCTATCGCCCGATCGCGCACCTGCCAGTCATCATGAAACAAAGATTTGGACAGACTGGCCAGATCTCCTGTCTGCGAAGTGACACTGGCCGAAAGTTGATCGGCCGTACTGCGCACAAATTCATTGTCATGTTTCAGTAGCCTTAGAGCCGCGTTGAACAGCTTATTGTCCCCATCGCTTAGCAGACATTTGATCGCTCGCTCCTTGCCCCACCATTCATGATTATCGAGTGCCAGCAATAACGGTTCCAGACTTTCCGGCGTGATGTTATCCACCACAATCTGACAGGCCTGTTGACGAAAAACCTCTGACTTGCCGGTCATTAACACACTCAGTGCCGGCAGGGTTTGCGGGCTGGCTTTCAGTTGCAGGATCTCAAACGCCGTCGCTATATCCTCTTCACGCATTTCCGGCATGAAGCGTACAATCGGTGCCGGGTCAAAGGGCGCCGTCATATTTTTCAGATTTTTCAGCGTCTCAATCACCACAATTCGTGATTCATCGCCGAGTAATTTACACAACATCGCGGCGGCTTCAGCAGAGTTGACTGCTGCCAGAAAACGCACCAGCATGATTTTAATATCAGGATTATCCAGACTGCCAAAATCGATATTCAGGGCTGTCATATCGGTTCGGCTGGCATTTTTCTGGGCAATATCAAACAGTCTACCGGCATAACTCCGATCCAGTTTCAGCGCATTCTTGACATACAGTTCCGGTGCCAGATTTTGCTGTTGAAACTCCAGGATGTCGATAATCTCAGATTTTGATGAAGATTTTTCGTGCAGGCGTTTGAATAGCTTGCTGGGATTAATCTGTAAAGAATTACTCAGCAGATTTTTGGTGCCATTGCGCAGGTGCGTGATATCGCTATCGAGGTTATCCAGAAAATGATCTTCCGAATCACGGTTTAATTCGTTGTTACAAATGTTTTTAAGGATATCACTGTGCCGGCCGGCCGTCTGTGGAATCGCTGCCAGCAGCGTATCCAGAGAGTCCTTTGCAGCAGCGGTTATTTTTTCGATTAATGCCTGTCCTTTAGCACTGTCCAGATCTTTACAGGCTAAAAACTGCTTTAATGTACGACCAAAAAGGAAAGACCCGAATACCGCCATATTTTTTATAGTAATAATGCTATCGTGACTGAATTATAGCCACGATAGCATCTTACGCACACCTTTATTAACGATTCTGCTGGAAAACAAACTCGCCAGTGTGATCAATATCGATATTAATCGTATCGCCCGGCATAAACTGTCCGGCCAGGATCAACTGTGCGAGTGGATTCTCGATCGATTGTTGTATCTCGCGCTTCAACGGTCTGGCCCCATATACCGGATCAAACCCCACCAGCCCCAGTTCATCCAGTGCCTTTTCTGAAATCTGCATGGCCAGGTCACGCTCAGCCAGACGCTGCACCAGGTGCTGCAACTGAATCCCCGCAATCACTCGAATTTCGTCTTTTCCGAGCGGATGGAACACCACCGTTTCATCGATCCGGTTGATAAACTCTGGGCGAAAATAATTGCCCACCGTACGCATTACCGCCTGTTTCATCGCCGCATAGTTTTCTTCCCCGGCCATGCTCTGGATTTCTTCCGAGCCCATGTTGGAGGTCATCACGATCACGGTGTTGCGAAAATCCACGGTACGTCCCTGACCATCGGTCAGGCGCCCATCATCCAGCACCTGTAACAGGATATTGAATACATCCGGATGTGCTTTTTCCACTTCATCCAGCAGTACCACAGAATAAGGACGACGCCTGACCGCTTCGGTCAGATAACCGCCTTCTTCATAGCCAACGTAGCCAGGAGGTGCGCCAACCAGTCGCGACACACTGTGCTTTTCCATGAATTCGGACATGTCGATACGCACGATGGCATCTTCGGTATCGAACAGGAATTCGGTCAACGCCTTGGTCAGCTCGGTCTTACCCACACCGGTCGGCCCCAGAAACAGGAACGAACCATTCGGACGACTCGGATCGGACAGACCGGAACGCGAGCGTCGTATCGCATTCGACACCGCCTTCACGGCTTCGCTCTGACCGACCACCCGTTTGGCCAGTTGCTGTTCCATCTGGAGCAACTTTTCTCGCTCGGATTCGAGCATCTTTGACACCGGAATACCGGTCCAGCGCGAGACGACTTCGGCGATTTCTTCCTCTCCGACCTTATTTTTAAGCAGTTTCATTTCATGCATTTCGACATTCGAGGCCATATCCAGCTGTTTCACCAGCTCTGGAATACGACCGTACTGCAGCTCAGACATACGCCCCAGATCACCCGCACGCTGTGCGGTTTCCAGGTCCAGTCGCGCGCGCTCCAGTTCCTCCTTGATCGTGGCACTACCCTGTAACGCGGCTTTTTCTGAAACCCATATTTCTTCCAGATCGGAAAATTCACGTTCCAGCGTGTCGATTTCTTTCTGCAGTATGGCGAGACGTTTACGCGAGGCTTCATCGCTTTCCTTTTTCAGCGCTTCGCGTTCGATCTTGAGCTGAATCATGCGTCGCTCCAGACGATCCATCTCTTCCGGTTTGGAATCGATTTCCATCCGGATACGGCTGGCCGCTTCATCGATCAGATCGATCGCCTTATCCGGCAACTGGCGGTCGGTGATATAGCGATGTGACAGGGTAGCCGCCGCGACGATAGCTGGATCGGTGATATCCACCCCGTGATGCACTTCGTAGCGTTCCTTCAGGCCGCGCAGAATTGCCACCGTATCTTCCACCGACGGTTCCAGCACCAGCACTTTCTGGAAGCGACGCTCCAGCGCGGCATCCTTTTCAATGTACTGGCGGTATTCATTCAGGGTCGTCGCACCGATACAATGCAGTTCACCACGCGCCAACGCAGGCTTCAGCATATTACCGGCATCCATCGAGCCTTCCGCCTTGCCGGCACCGACCATGGTATGTAGTTCATCGATAAACAGGATAATCTGACCTTCCTGCTTGGACAGGTCGCTGAGCACTGCTTTCATGCGCTCTTCAAATTCACCTCGGAACTTGGCACCCGCGATCAGCGAACCCATATCCAGTGACAGCAGGCGTTTATGGCGCATCCCCTCCGGTACTTCACCATTCACGATACGCTGCGCCAGGCCTTCCGCGATGGCAGTTTTACCGACGCCGGGTTCACCGATCAGTACCGGATTATTCTTGGTGCGACGCTGTAACACCTGGATCGCGCGCCGAATCTCTTCATCGCGCCCGATCACCGGATCGAGCTTGCCCTGCTCCGCTCGTTCGGTCAGATCGATGGTATATTTCTCCAGTGCCTGACGCTGATCTTCTGCATTCGGGTCGGTCACAACCTGACCACCACGCACTTCTTCGATGGTTTTCTCAATCGATTTTTTGTTACCACCGGCCGATTTGAGGGCATCCGTCAGCACCCCTTTATCGTCCAGTGCGGCCAGCACAAACAGTTCGGAGGAAATAAACTGATCACCCCGATCCTGTGCCAGCTTATCGGTCACATTCAACAGCTTGCCGAGCGCGTTGGAGATATGCAGGTCACCCTGAGTGCCCTCAACCTTCGCCTGCTTTTCGAGTATTTCACTCAGCTGCGAGCGCAGCACATTGACATTCACTCCGGCCTTCATTAATAACGGGCGTACCGAACCGCCACGCTGATCCAGCATCGCCACCAGTACATGCACCGGTTCAATAATCTGATGTTCCCTGCCGACCGCCAGCGATTGTGCATCGGCCAGCGCTTCCTGAAATTTACTCGTCAGTTTTTCCATTTTCATGGGTATTACCTCTTAAATTCAATCATTTATAAGGACAACTAGCTATTACCTTAAACTATCGAATAAATAAGATTGATTTAGATATTTTCAATACAGAATTGGCGGTTATTTATTGATATAGATCAAAGAGGCCTGCCTGCCGGTGACTTTTTCGCGCCGGTAGGAGTAAAAAAGATCGGACTGGGTGTAGGTACAATAGTCTCCTCCTGAGATAAGACTAAGCCCCTGTTTTTCAAGCCGCAGCCGCGCCAGCTGATACAGATCCGCCAGATAATGACCCGCCCGATTTTGCACAAAACAGGCTTCGGCAGCTGCCATCTGCTGTACAAACTGTTCACGCACTTCGGCGCCCACTTCGAACTGCTGTGGCCCGATGGCCGGACCCAGCCACGCCATGATCGCTTCAGGTTTTGAATGCATCGCTGCAAGCGTCTGCTCCAGCACCCCATTCAACAGACCACGCCAGCCGGCATGGGCAGCGGCTACTTCACTGCCTGCGCTATTGGTGAACAAAACCGGCAGACAGTCGGCGGTTAATACCACCGCGACCCGACCCGGTGTGCGCGTAACAGCAGCATCACCATCCCTGCCGGAATCCCGGTCCAGATCGATCGCACGGATGCTATGGGTCTGCTCCAGCCACTGCGGCTGTGCAGATAGCCCGAGCTGTTGCAGCAGGCGTTGACGGTTGAGTGCTACCCGCGCTGGATCATCCTCGACATGCGTAGCCAGATTAAAGCTGTCAAATCCAGCACGACTGACGCCACCCTGGCGCGTACTGCAAACGGCCGTAATAGCGTCTGGAGCATTCCAGTCTGGCACAATGAATGCGTTATTTTTGACTGGCATCTCGCTGTAAACCTTCGATCAGCTGGGCCATATCCTGCGGAATGTCGGCACTGAACGACAGAGCTTCTCCCGTCGTCGGATGGGCAAAACTGAGGCGTACTGCATGCAACGCCTGACGTTTGAAACGCCGGATCAACTGCTCCAGCTCGGGAGTAATACCCGCTGGTATCGCCAGCCGTCCGCCATATACCGGATCACCCAGTAGTGGATGACGGATATGTGCCATGTGTACCCGGATTTGGTGGGTACGCCCGGTTTCCAGCTGTACATCGATCAGCGTATAGGCACGGAACTTCTGTTTGACCTTAAAATGCGTAACGGCCGGCTTGCCATGCGACTGTACCGACATCCGTTTACGATCGACCGGATGACGCGTAATCGGTTCCTCGATGGTGCGTCCGGCGGTAATCACACCCTGCGCAACTGCCAGGTATTCACGTTTAATATCACGCGCCTGCAGGGCTTCAACCAGAGCTGCATGTGCGGTCAGGGTACGCGCTACCATCATCACCCCGCTGGTCTCCTTATCCAGCCGGTGCACGATGCCAGCGCGTGGCAACTGCTCGAGTGCCGGATCCAGAAACAGCAGTCCATTTAGCAGGGTTCCCGAATCATGCCCCGCTGCCGGGTGCACCACCAAGCCGGCCGGCTTATTGATTACAAAAATATGCTCATCCTGATAGATAATATCGAACCGAATTTTCTGCGGTGGGTCATAGATGACTGTGGTCGGCGGTATATCGAGCTGCAATACATCCCCAATATAAACCTTCAGTTTCGGTTTCGGTATCACGTCGTTATGCAGTATAAACCCCTGCCGGATCCAGTCCTGAATCTTGCTACGGGAGTAATCCGGTAGATAGGCACAGATAGCCTGGTCCAGACGCATGCCACTGGTATGGTCGTCGATAATAAACTGCTGCTGAATTAATTTCATAGACTGATATACTGGTGAACTGATTTTAAGATGAACATCATGACAAATTTAGTGAAAAAAACAGCGCTCATTCTAGCATTACTGTTCATGTTTGGCTGCTCTGGCGAAAAACTCGATCCGCTGGCAGGACTTTCTGCCGCCGAGATTTATGTCAAGGCAAAAGGCCGCATGGAATCTGGAGACTATACCCAGGCGATTGAGTTTTACGAATCGCTAGAATCGCGCTTTCCTTTCGGCGAGCATGCGACACAGGCACAAATGGATGTCATCTATGCCTACTACCTTTATGAAGAACCGGAATCGGCGATGGCCGCGGCGGATCGCTTTATCAAGCTGAATCCGCGTCACCCATCGGTTGATTACGCCTATTATATGAAAGGTCTGATTAATTTCGGCCTGCGCGACAGTATCATCGATAAGCTCTACACGCGCGATCTGGCCGATTACGACGAATCCATCATGCAAAAGTCCTACAATGATTTTGCCATTCTGGTCAATCGCTACCCGGATAGTCCCTACAGTAAAGACGCGATTCAACGCATGGTTTTTCTACGCAACCAGCTGGCCAGAACCGAGCTCAAGGTTGCCGA
>JACNJF010000137.1:19904-25996 GCA_014382695.1 Gammaproteobacteria bacterium
CGCTTGAAGCGGGAAGTAATCGGATAACGCCGCTCCTTGCCGAACGCTTTTTGCGTCACCCTGATGCCTGGTGGCGACTGCCGACGCTTGTATTCGTTGATATCGACTAGCCAGGTCACGCGTTTCACTACCTCTGCATCAAACCCCATCTCGATAATATCGGCGATCGACCTGTCCTGTTCGATGTACAGCTGCAGAATCGGGTCAAGAATTTCATACGCTGGCAGCGAATCCTGATCCTTCTGGTCGGGTGCCAGTTCCGCCGAGGGTGGGCGATCAATCACCCGCTGAGGAATCGCCGCACTGATCGAGTTACGGTAATTCGCCAGTGCATACACCCTCAACTTGGAAACATCCTTAAGCGGTGCAAAACCCCCGGCCATATCACCATACAGAGTCGCGTAGCCGACCGACATTTCACTCTTGTTACCGGTGGTCAGCAGCATGGCCCCTTTTTTATTGGAGATTGCCATCAGCACAACGCCACGGCTACGCGCCTGCAGATTTTCTTCAGTAACATCCTTACCCAGCCCGGAAAACTCATCCTGCAGAATATGCAGAAAGGCCTGCACCGGTTCACTGATCGCAATCTCTGAGTAGGCCACACCGAGCAGGTGAGCCTGTTCAGCGGCATCGGTTTTGCTCATTTCGGCGGTATAGTGATACGGCATCATGATCGCCTGAACTGCGTCTGCGCCGAGCGCATCCACTGCAATCGCCAGTACCAGCGCCGAGTCGATGCCACCGGACAAGCCGAGGATAACCTTGCTGAAACCATTCTTGAGCACGTAATCGCGGGTTGCCAGTACCAGTGCCGTGTAGAGCTGCTGTAGATCAGGGGTTTCGGCGACCCGCGCTGAACTGGCCACAATCCTGCCCAGACTATCGACTTCGAGCGTGCTTAGACACTCTTCAAATCCAGCTGCCTCGAGAACCATATTCTGCTCTGCATCGAGTACAAAACTATGCCCGTCAAAAACCAGTTCATCCTGCCCGCCGATCATGTTTACGTAGCACACTGGCACCTTATTTTCAATTACCCGCTGCTTCACCTGCTCAACACGATCCTTTGTCTTACTGGCATGAAAAGGAGATGCATTGATATTTAGAATCAGCTGGGCGCCAGCCTGCACCGCTAGCGCTGCCGGTTGAGAAAACCAGATATCCTCACACACGGTCAGCCCCAGTCTGAGCCCCTTCAACTCGATCACGCAGGGTCGATGCCCCGCTCGAAAGTAACGCTGCTCATCGAACACGCCGTAGTTAGGTAACGCCTGTTTGGCATAATAGCGAGCCGACTGCTGTGGCTGACAGTAAACAGCACAGTTATACAGCCCATCCTGCTCACGCATGGGTGCTCCGAACAGGATGCATAGCCCCGGGTTTTCGAGCCGGATCGTTTCTATCGCAGATTCGACCTGCTGAATAAACTGCTGGCGAAAAAGCAGATCCTCCGGTGGATAGCCGGTCAGAGCCAACTCTGGAAAAACCACGATATCGGCTGCTGACTCCTGCAAGGCTTTTGCCGACCAGGACAGAATTTTCTGCGCATTACCAGCCACATCCCCGACTACCGGGTTTATCTGGGCAAGCGCAATAATCAGGGTCGTGTTTGCAGTCATTATTTAAGGCTAAAAAAAGAAACCGATTGTAATTCATAATTGAACAGGTGGCAGCTCTGAATTCAGTTTAAACGCTATATTCTGGTGCACTTCGGTAGCGCATAAAAAAATTCCCCAGCAACTTCAGTAGACGGTTGCATTTATCAAAAAATAACTGCAAAGTGAGAATCCGAACCAGCGCACAGTGGCTTTCCAGCTGTGTTTTACTTACTCTCGGACAGGCCGATTATTTCAGTGTCTAGAGCACTTAATATTCGCTCACTGTCTGATTATTTATCTGCAGGCAAACACCGCACGCTGGATTTAACACGCTTTCATCAACCTGGCATAACCGGCTATTTCAGCCTTTTTTTATGGGTAATTAATTTTCATGAAAAAACAATACATCTCAATTCATCTGTTGTGCGCCACTTTATCGGCAACATCCCTGTCTGCGTCAGCGGCAAACTCGGAGTTACATATCTATAACTGGTCCGACTATATCGCGCAAGACACAGTTGCTAATTTTGAAGCGGAATCCGGAATCAAGGTGACCTATGACGTGTATGACTCGAATGAAGTACTGGAGGCAAAACTGTTTGCCGGCAGTAGCGGTTATGATCTGGTGTTTCCAACCGCACGTCCGTTTGCTGACCGCCATATCAAGGCCACTATCTACCAGCCATTGAATAAGGCAATGCTTACCAATCTGGCTAATATTGACCCGGTCATCTACACCTCTTTGGCGGATATCGATAGTGGCAATCAGTATCTGGTGCCGTATATGTGGGGCACTACCGGCATCGGCTATAACGTCGACAAGGTCAAGGCCATCCTCGGCAAAGACATGCCGCTTGATAGCTGGCGCCTGGTATTTGATCCAGCCATCGTCGCGAAACTGGCGGGTTGCGGAGTCAGCCTGATGGATGACCCGACCGAAGTGTTCGTCGCAGCACGTGCTTACCTGGGCAAAAATACCGACGACTTCAGCAAAACAGCTATCACCGAAGCGGCCGATGTGGTGTCGGCCGTGCTTCCACATATCCGCTACTTCCACAGCTCTCAATACATCAACGATCTGGCCAACGGTGACAGCTGTGTGGCACATGGTTATTCCGGTGATATCCTGCAGGCGCGCGACCGTGCTGCCGAAGCTAAAAATGCAGTTAATATTGCCTATGCAGTGCCTGCAGAAGGCGCAGTGGTATGGACCGATGTGATGGTGATCCCCAAAGACGCACCGAATGCCCAGGCCGCTCACCAGTTTATTAACTATATGTTAAGACCTGAAGTAATCGCCCCAGTCACCAACTTTGTGTCCTATGCCAACGCCAACAGCAAGGCCACAGCACTGGTGGATGAAGAGATCCGTAACGACCCGGGTATTTACCCGCAGCAAGAAACGCGGAATAAACTACTGGTTTTAAAAACACCGTCGGAAAAAGAAGCACGCGCTATGACGCGTGCCTGGACCCGGGTAAAAACTGGAAAATAAGCGGCTTCGGCTTAACCTAAATGCCCCTCGGGGCATTTCCTGTTTCTTTGCTTAATTGAGGTACTGATCACCGTTGCAAAATCCTGACCAGCAGTTCCCATGGCTTTCAGTGGACGAAGAACCCATCGTCCGCATCCAGAACATTTCCAAGGTGTTTGGTACGGTGTATGCGGCCGATGACGTCAATCTGGATATTCACCGGGGTGAATTTTTTTCCCTGCTGGGTGCTTCCGGCTGCGGTAAAAGCACCCTGCTGCGTATTCTCGCCGGCTTTGAAACACCTACCAACGGGCGCGTTTTCATCGATGGCCAGGATGTCACCGACGTACCCCCGTATGAGCGCCCGGTTAATATGATGTTCCAGTCCTATGCACTGTTTCCGCATATGTCGGTACAGGATAATATCGGTTTTGGACTGAAGCAGGTGCATCTGCCGAAATCCGAACGCCTGCAACGCATCGACGAAATGCTGGCGCTGGTACAGATCGAAAAGCTGGCGCGGCGTAAACCGCACCAGTTATCCGGCGGACAGAAACAGCGTGTCGCGCTGGCCCGCGCGCTGGCCCTGCATCCGAAAATCCTGCTGCTGGATGAACCCCTTGGCGCACTGGATAAAAAATTACGCGAAGAAACCCAGTTTGAACTGGTCAATATTCAGGAACGCCTCGGCATCACCTTTATCATCGTTACCCATGATCAGGAAGAAGCCATGACCATGTCGTCACGCATCGCGTTGATGCATGAAGGGCGTATCGAACAGGTCGATCCACCGCGTCGACTGTATGAGTTTCCGGCGACCCGTTATGCGGCCGCCTTTATCGGCCAGATCAACCTGTTTCAGGGGCATGTGATCAGTCAGCAGGATGATCATGTACTGGTACACAGTGAAGACACCAGCAGCAATTTGATGGTACGCGACAGTCAGCCGCTGGCGATGAATATGGAAGTCACGGTCGCGGTGCGCCCGGAAAAGCTGCAGGTAATGGCGAATCAGGATAGCGACCAGCCTAACCGGGTGAGTGGCAATATCGTTGAAATCGCCTATCTTGGAGACGTCTCGATCTACCATGTGCAACTGGCCTCCGGCAAACGCATCAAGTTTACCCAGTCGAATGTACAGGCTCTGGCCGAACAGCCACTCACCTGGGGCCAGCAGGTAGTACTGGGCTGGGCTTATGAAAGCTGTGGTGTGCTGACCCGGTGAACCGCCTGATGCAACTGCTTTACCAGCGCGGGCGTGGCCTGATTGTCGCCATCCCATGGTTATGGCTGGCGCTGTTTTTTGTGTTGCCGTTTTTATTTGCACTCAAGATCAGCCTGTCCGAACCGCAGCTGGCACAGCCCCCCTATCTGGACTGGATTCGTGACGTGGATGACGGCCTGGTCACGATCAAGATTAATTTCTATACCTATCTGCTGTTACTGGAAGACTCACTGTATGTCGATGCGCTGCTCAGTTCGCTAAAGGTTGCGGCGATATCGACCCTGCTGTGCGTACTAATCGGTTATCCGATGGCCTACGCGATTGCCAAAGCCCCGGATAACTATCGCCTGCCCCTGCTGATGCTGATCATCCTGCCGTTCTGGACTTCGTTTCTGATCCGTGTGTATGCCTGGGTTGGCATACTCAAGAATAATGGCCTGTTGAATCAGCTCCTGATGGGTATCGGCGTGATCGATCAGCCACTCGAAATCCTGTACACCCCGACTGCCATCTATATCGGTATCGTTTATAGCTATCTACCGTTTCTGATTCTGCCCCTGTATGCAACTCTGGTACGACTCGATCCAATACTACTGGAAGCTGCCGCCGACCTTGGCTGCCGTCCCTGGAAACAGTTTATGAGCGTTACCCTGCCGCTATCCATGCCGGGGCTGATCGCTGGTTCGATGCTGGTGTTTATACCGGTGATGGGTGAGTTTGTGATCCCCGATTTACTCGGCGGCCCCAGTACCCTGATGATCGGTAAACTGTTATGGCTGGAGTTTTTCAGTAACAAGGACTGGCCGCTGGCATCCGCTCTGGCCGCGGTGCTTCTGGTGGTATTGATCGTGCCGTTTTTAGTGATGCGTCATTACGAATCGCGTGCGGCGCAGGAGTCGGAATGAAACAACGCTTTCCACTGCTAATGACCTGGCTCTGTTTTGGCTATGCCTTCCTGTATGGCCCGATCATCAGCCTGATGGTCTATTCGTTTAATGAATCGCGTCTGGTCACGGTCTGGAGCGGCTTTAGCACCAAATGGTATGGCGAACTGTTGCATAACAGCGGCCTGCTGAATGCGGCCTGGCTGAGTGTCAAGATTGCCTCGATGAATGCCTTCCTGGCAGTGATCCTCGGCACTCTGGCCGCACTCGCGCTGGTGCGCCTGAAAAACACACGCGGACATGCCAGCCTGTCGGTGATGGTGGCCGCACCACTGGTGATGCCGGAGATCATCGTTGGGCTGTCGTTATTGCTGCTGTTTGTGGCGATGGAAAAAATATTTGGCTGGCCCGCAGGTCGTGGACAGACCACCATCCTGCTGGCACATGTCACGTTTTCGATGGCCTACGTTGCGGTGATTGTACAAAGCCGGCTGGCGCATATGGATAGCTCACTGGAAGAGGCCGCGCTGGATCTGGGTGCGCGCCCGCTGAAGGTATTTTTCGCGATTACGCTGCCCATCATTGCTCCGTCTCTGGTGGCGGGCTGGCTGCTCGCGTTTACCCTCTCGCTGGACGATCTGGTGATTGCCAGCTTTGTCTCCGGACCTGGCTCGACCACGCTACCGATGGTGGTCTATTCGAGTGTGCGAATGGGTGTCAGTCCACAGATCAATGCGCTGGCCAGCATCATTATTAGTCTGGTCAGTATCGCGGTATTGATCGCGGGAATCATCATGTCACGTCAGCAGCGTCAGCTTGCCCGTGAAGCCGGCATCGATGGTGCCTGAAAAGTGAGGCCGTCAATGATCTGTCTGCAGCCTGCGAAACCATACTTGCAGAGCCGCGGC
>JACNJF010000065.1 GCA_014382695.1 Gammaproteobacteria bacterium
CTCATAACCCGAAGGTCGTAGGTTCAAATCCTGCCCCCGCTACCATATTTAATATGATAGAGATTTAATGATTACGTTCACAATTATTAAGTCTCTATTACGACCGATAGGCGTCAGGTCGGCTTGTACAGCGACCAAAGATCACAGTCTGTTTTCGCTGTGTATCGACATACATACTTGGCCTGAACTTATTCTGCTATTGAGTCAATAGGGGGGTGACAGGTTGATAGATAAAAGGCCCTATATGGGCCTTTTTTGTTGCAGTTAAATGCAGATTTAAAGATCTGTAAATATAGTGTCTCTGACTGAGGTTTGCTTTTGCAGGATTTAACAACTTTATTCGAACCTGTCGTTGAATCAATGGGTTATGAACTGGTGGGAATTGAGTACCACAGCAGTGAGCATCATGGCGTGCTCAGAATTTATATTGATCATGACGATGGAATAACCGTCGATGACTGTGCCAAGGTCAGTCGCCAGATTAGCGCCGTGATTGATGTTGAAGATCCCATCGAAATGGCATTTGATCTGGAAGTCTCTTCTCCCGGAGTCAACAGGCCGTTATTCAAGTTTAGTGATTATCAGAAATATACGGGGTCACTGGCAAAGATTAAACTTGCGGTTGCGTTGAATGGACGAAAAAACTTTAACGGAATGTTACAGGGTGTCGATGAAAATCAGCAGGTGATTGTCGATGTCGATAATGAATTTTTTGAACTTCCTTATCAGGATATAGCGAAAGCGAATCTGGTAACTAAGATATAAATTAGCAAGTATTACATAAGAAGAGAATCACTATGGAAAATAAAGAAATTCTATTAGTTGCTGATACGGTCTCGAATGAAAAAGGTGTGGATCGTGAGATCATCTTTGAAGCGATTGAAGCCGCACTGGAATCGGCAACCCGTAAAAAACATCAGAAGGAGATTGGTGTCCGTGTCGAAATCAATAGAAAAACCGGTCATTACGATACCTATCGCCAATGGCAGGTTGTTGAGCCTGGTGATAATGGACTGGAAGAACCACTAAAGCAGATCACTCTGGAAGCTGCCCAACTGGATGAGCCAGATATCCAGCTGGGTGATTTTGTCGAAGAGCAGATTGACTCGGTAGAGTTTGGTCGTATCGCCGCACAAACCGCCAAGCAGGTTATCGTACAAAAAGTTCGCGAAGCGGAAAGAAGAAAAGTGATTGAAGCCTATAAGGATCGTGAAGGCTCTCTGGTGATGGGACAGGTCAAGCGTGTCGAACGCGGCAATGTGTATGTTGATCTGGGCGATAATGCGGAAGGCTTTATTCCACGTGAAGAAATGATTCCACGGGAAGCCGTGCGTCCCGGCGATCGTATTCGCGGTTATCTGTATAAAATTGCGAGTGAGCCACGTGGCCCTCAATTGTTTATCAGCCGTACAGCTCCAGAATTTCTGATCGAACTGTTCAAGCTTGAAGTACCGGAAGTCGGCCAGGATTTAATTGAAATTCTGGCGGCAGCTCGTGACCCCGGCATGCGTGCCAAGATCGCGGTTAAAAGTAACGATCCGCGTATGGATCCGGTCGGTGCCTGTGTTGGTATGCGTGGTTCGCGTGTCCAGTCGGTATCGAATGAACTGGCCGGTGAACGTGTCGATATCATTTTATGGGATGAAAACCTTGCCCAGTTCGTGGTGAATGCGATGTCGCCCGCTGAAGTCTCCTCCATCGTGATCGATGAAGAATCCGGTGTGATGGATATTGCGGTTCCCCATGACAAACTGTCACAGGCCATCGGTCGTGGTGGTCAGAATATTAAACTGGCCAGTCAGCTCACCGGCTGGACGCTGAATGTGATGGATGAATCCGAGGCTGAAACCAAGTCCGAAGAAGAAATGAAAAAGCTGGCCAAGGTATTCATGGATCAGCTCGATGTAGATGAAGAAGTGGCTATTATCCTGGTACAGGAAGGTCTGTCCAGCGTCGATGAAGTGGCGTATGTGCCCGCATCCGAACTGCTCGAAATTGAAGAATTTGATGAAGAAATGGTGGAAGAGCTACGTGGTCGTGCGCGTGATGCGCTCCTGACCATGGCGATTGCGTCAGAAGAGTCGGTTGAAATGAATGATCCGGGTCCACCGGGTGAGCCGAAAGAAGATTTGCTCAAGATGGAATTGATGACCGCGGAAATTGCAGCAACGCTGTCTTCGCATGGCATTCTGAGCATGGAAGATCTGGCCGAACAGGCAGTAGATGATATAGAAGAGTATCAGGGATTGAATCGTGAACTGGCAGCGCAACTGATCATGAAAGCGCGCGAGCCCTGGTTTGCAGAAAAGTCAGAATAGCGCGCCTGTTCTGAAGTTAAAAGTCGAAAGTAAAACACTTAATCAGGATCGAAAACGATGTCAAATGTAACAGCAAAACAACTTTCAGGAGTCATAGGGGTTTCTGTTGACAGGTTATTAGAGCAATTACGTAACGCTGGCGTAACCGTCAAGGGTGCGGATGATCCGATCTCTGATGAAGATAAGATGAAACTACTCGACTCTCTACGCACCAGTCATGGTAAAGGGCAACCTGAAGAAGGTCCCAAGAAAATCACCCTGAGCCGAAAAAGTAAATCTGAAATTAAGGTGACCGGCAGCAGTGGACGCAATACCACTTCACGCTCGATTAACGTTGAAGTGCGTAAAAAGCGTACCTATGTACGCCGCAGCGATGTGGAAGCTCAGGAAGCTGAAAAGCAGGCACAGATCGATCAGGAGCTGGCGCAGAAAGAAGCCCTGATTGCACAGCAGAAAGCGCAGGAAACGGCGCGTATTGCAGCCGAGGAAAAAGCGGTTAAGGACGCTGAAGAAGCCAAACTGAAGGCTGAACGCGAGCAGCGCGAGCGTGAAGAAGAAGCGGTTCGTCTGGAAGCAGAACGTACTCGGCTGGAAGAAAAAGCCAAAGCCGACGCGGAAAAAGCCAGACAGAAACAGGCCGCTAGCCCGGCCAAGCCAGCCAAGCGTACTCTACCTGTACTAGATGCCGCGACGGTAGAAGCCGTTGCTGCTAACAAGGAGCGAGTGGAAGACAAGGGGCGGCATGCTAAAACCAAACAGAAAGATGATGATAATACGCGTTATGGGCGTAAGGAACTGCATGTCAAAGCGGGTGCGGATCATGCCAATCGTAAGAAAAGCAAGTCCAAGAAAAACTACCGTGGATCATCCTCTGATAGTGTAAACGCACATGGTTTTGAAAAACCAACCGCACCGGTGGTGCGTAATGTGGATGTGCCGGATGCCATTTCGGTCTCCGACCTGGCGCAGAAAATGGCGGTTAAAGCGGGCGATGTGATCAAGGTACTAATGCGCATGGGAACCATGGCGACCATCAATCAGGTGCTGGATCAGGACACCGCCATTCTGGTGGTTGAAGAAATGGGCCATACGGCCAGCTCAGCCAAGGTTGACGATTTTGAAGATGTGTTACAGAAAAATGTAGCGGTTAACGAAGAGCACCTGGTTTCACGGCCTCCTGTTGTGACCATTATGGGCCATGTTGATCATGGTAAAACCTCTCTGCTTGACCATATTCGTAAAACCCGGGTGGCTTCCGGTGAAGCGGGTGGTATCACCCAGCATATCGGTGCTTACCATGTGGAAACCGATCACGGTGTCATTACCTTCCTGGATACACCCGGACACGCGGCCTTCTCGGCGATGCGTGCACGTGGCGCTCAGGCGACCGATATCGTTATTCTGGTGGTCGCCGCTGATGATGGCGTGATGCCCCAGACCAAAGAGGCGATTCAGCACTCCAAGGCTGCTGGTGTTCCGCTGATTGTGGCGGTTAACAAGATTGATAAAGAAAACGCAGATCCGGATCGTGTGCGTCACGATTTGAGTGCAGTGGATGTCATGCCAGAAGAATGGGGTGGTAATTATATGTTCGTCAATGTCTCGGCCAAAACCGGTGAAGGCATCGATGCACTGCTGGAAGCGGTTTTACTGCAGTCTGAAGTGATGGAGTTAAAAGCTTCTGATCAGGGGCTGGCCAAAGGCCTGGTGGTTGAGGCTTCGCTGGATAAAGGGCGTGGTCCTACCGCGACCATACTGATACAGTCCGGCAAGCTGGAAAAAGGCCAGATCCTGCTGGCGGGGACCGAATGGGGGCGCGTGCGTGCCATGTACGACGAAAACTCACAACCGATCAAATCGGCCGGTCCATCGATTCCGGTTGTAGTACTGGGACTGTCAGGTACACCGAATGCGGGTGATGAAGTGTTTGTGGTTGAAAATGAGCGCCGCGCACGTGAAGTTGCCCAGATCCGTGAAACCAAAATCAGAGAAACCCGTCTTGCTGCACAGCAGAAAGCCAAGATTCTGGGCATGTTCGATGCGATGACCGAAGGTGAGGTTGCTGACCTGAACCTGCTGGTTAAATGTGATGTTCAGGGTTCATCCGAAGCTCTCAATGATGCATTGCTGAAGCTTTCCACCTCCGAGGTCAGAGTCAAGCTGGTCTCCACGGGTGTGGGTGGTATCAATGAGTCGGACATCAATCTGGCGGCGGCTTCAAATACGCTGGTAATTGGATTTAATGTGCGTGCCGATGCTGCAGCTAAGCGTATCGCTGGAGATTATGGCGTCGATATCCGTTATTACAGTGTGATCTATGACATCATCGATGACGTCAAGGCGGCCATGAGCGGTCTGTTATCGCCAGAAACCAAGGAAACTATTATCGGTCTGGCTGAGGTTAAGGATGTATTCAACTCACCCAAGTTTGGCTCCGTTGCCGGTTCCATCGTTATCGAAGGTAGTGTCAAGCGTGGCAAGCCGATCCGTGTATTACGTAACAACGTAGTGATCTATGAAGGCGAGCTCGAATCACTGCGCCGCTTTAAAGATGACGTCGATGAAGTGCGTAACGGCACCGAATGTGGTATCGCGGTTAAAAACTACAAGGATGTCAGACCGGGCGATCAGATCGAGGTATTCGATCGAGTCGAAGTCGCTCGTACTATCGATTGATTATTTTAGATTAGCCAATACTGATACTGCTATGCCTAAAGACTTTCAACGTAGTGATCGACTGGCCTCACAGATACATCGCGAGCTATCGACACTGATCAGTCAATCCCTGAAAGATCCACGCCTTGCACAGCCCAGTATTCTGGATGTGCAGGTGACCAAGGATATTTCACTGGCTAAAGTCTATTTCAGCGTACTGAATGCGGAAGCCAGTCAGGCTACCCAGGATGCACTCAATCATGCTGCCGGTTTTTTGCAGCGTGAACTGGGCAAAACACTGAAATCGAGGATTACCCCAAAACTGATGTTTATCTTCGATGATACCGATATCCGTGGACGTTCCATGGATGAACTGATCGATTCAGTGATTGCCCATGATCGGGCGCATCCCGCAAAAGACTGAGGTTTTTCACCATGAGCGGTAACACTAGAGCCTCCAGAGGCTTTACCGACGTGAACGGTATTCTGCTGCTGAACAAGCCGTTAGGTATCAGTTCGAACAAGGCCCTGCAGGCTGCGCGCAACCTGTTTAAGGCGAATAAAGCCGGCCATACCGGTAGCCTCGATCCAATGGCGACCGGCCTGTTGCCGGTGTGCTTTGGTGAGGCCACCAAATATTCCGGCTATCTGCTGGAGTCTTCCAAAAAATATCGTGCCATTTGTAAACTTGGTATTACCACCACCACCGGTGACAGCGAAGGAGAAATCCTGAGCGAAAAACCGGTTCAGGTAAGCCCTGAGTTAGTGCAACAGCTAGTGGCCGGCTTTGTTGGAAAGATTGAGCAGATACCACCGATGTATTCAGCGGTCAAACATCAGGGTGAGCGGTTGTACAAGCTGGCCCGACAGGGGATTGAAGTTGAGCGTAAAAGTCGCGAAATAGAGATTTATAGCCTGCAGCTACTGGCGCTGGAAAAGGATCTGCTGACTCTCGATATTCATTGTTCGAAAGGAACCTATATCCGAACCCTGGCGGAAGATATCGGTGAGCAACTCGGTTGCGGCGCCTATCTGTTCGGGCTGGAGCGTACCGGCGTGCAGCCTTTCTGGGATGCCAGAGCCTATACGCTGGATGAATTACGCACTATCAGTGACCAGTCTCATATCGAGGGTAATCCTCAATTGCTGGATTGCCTGTTAACCATCGACGCCGCCTTATGTGAATGGCCGCAGATCGATTTAACCCCTGACATGAGTTTCTATATGTCGCAGGGTCAGGCCGTCCAGGTTCCGCAGGCACCCACCGAGGGGCTGGTGCGGCTGTATGACCCAAACTCCAAATTCATCGGGCTGGGGCATATTCTGGCAGATGGTCGGGTTGCGCCTAAACGCATGCTGAGCAGTAAATAAGCGGCCATTTCTGGCTATTTCGGTGGTTTGTCGGATAAACCGGCTGGTGGTAGCGAATTCGGGCCGATGTTCAGTCATTAAGCCATTGAAATAGCTTGTTACCAGCCCTTCTGATAGGTAGAATACCCACCTTTTTCGGGTCCTTAGAGGTTTTTGACTATGTCAATGTCGGCTGAACAGAAAAGTTCAATCATTACAGATCATGCTCGCGTAGATGGTGATACAGGTTCACCAGAAGTGCAGGTAGCGTTACTTTCACATCAAATCAGTCATCTGACTGAACATTTTAAACAACACATCCATGATCACCATTCACGTCGTGGCCTGTTACGTATGGTAAACCAGCGTCGTAAGCTGCTGGATTATCTGAAGACCAAGAATCTGGATCGCTATAGAGATCTGATTGCCAAACTGGGACTACGTCGCTAAATGCACCAAACAAGGGGATGATTGTGAATCCAATTAAAAAGACATTTCAATATGGCGAACATACCGTCACGTTAGAAACCGGAGAGATTGCTCGTCAGGCGAGTGGTGCGGTTATTGTAAATATGGGTGACACCGTGGTTTTCGTAACCGCTGTGGGGATGAAGGAAGCGACTCCGGGTCGTGATTTCTTCCCGTTAACCGTAGACTACATGGAAAAAACCTATGCTGCCGGCAAGATTCCCGGTGGTTTCTTCAAGCGTGAAGGGCGTCCTAGTGAAAAGGAAACATTGACCTGCCGACTGATTGATCGTCCGCTACGTCCATTGTTCCCTAAAGGATTCGCAAACGAAGTTCAGATCGTCGCTACCGTGGTTTCCATGAACAGCGATATCGATCCTGATATTCCGGCTCTAATCGGAGCATCCGCTGCAGTTTCTATCTCTGGTATGCCATTCAACGGCCCGATTGGTGCTTGCAGAGTTGGTTACAAAGACGGTGAATACATACTCAATCCAACCAATAGCCAGCTGAAAGAGTCATCTCTGGATCTGGTGGTTGCCGGTACTGAAAATGCGGTCCTGATGGTTGAATCAGAAGCTAAAATGCTATCTGAAGAAGTCATGCTCGGTTCAGTGGTCTTCGGCCATGAAAAGATGCAGGTCGTAATCAATGCGATCAAAGAATTCAGTGCCGAAGTGAATAATGCCAAATGGGCATGGGAAGCACCGAAATCGGACGAATCTCTGATTGACAAGGTTGCTGCCCAATGTGCCGATGCGCTGGGTGCGGGTTATACCATCGCCGACAAGCTGGCGCGTCAGGATAAACTGGCGGAAGTCCGTGCAGCCACGGTTGCAGCCCTGACTGCTGAAGAAGGCGCTGCCTCTGAAGCGGATATCCTGGGTGTGATCTCCAAGCTGGAAAAGAAAATTGTACGCGGCCGTATTCTGGCCGGTGAAAAGCGTATCGATGGACGTGATACCAAAACAGTACGTCCTATTTCGGTGCGTACCGGTGTGTTACCCCGTACCCATGGTTCGGTTGTGTTCACGCGTGGTGAAACTCAGGCGCTAGTGGTTACTACGCTGGGTACTGGACGTGATGCACAGATCATCGATGCGATCGAAGGCGAGCGTAAAGAGCATTTCATGCTGCATTACAACTTCCCGCCTTCCTGCGTTGGTGAAGTGGGTCGTGTTGGTTCACCCAAGCGCCGTGAAATCGGGCATGGGCGTCTGGCCAAGCGTGGTGTACAGGCCGTGATGCCGACTCAGGATGAATTTCCATATGTCATCCGTGTGGTTTCAGAAATCACCGAATCGAACGGTTCCTCTTCGATGGCTTCCGTATGCGGAACCAGTCTGGCGTTGATGGATGCTGGCGTTCCGATCAAGGCACCGGTTGCGGGTATCGCGATGGGACTGATCAAGGAAGGCAATGATTTTGCTGTGTTAACCGATATTCTGGGTGATGAAGATCACCTGGGCGATATGGATTTCAAGGTTGCCGGTACTAATGATGGTGTGACTGCACTGCAGATGGATATCAAGATCGATGGTATCACTACAGAAATCATGTCACAGGCATTGACTCAGGCTAAAGAAGGCCGTCTGTTCATTCTGGGTGAAATGGCGAAAACCATTACTACACATCGTGAAGTGATGTCTGAATTCGCCCCACGTATGGTGACTTTCAAGATCAACCCCGAAAAAATTCGTGATGTCATCGGTAAAGGTGGCGCGACGATTCGTGGCATTACCGAAGAAACCGGTGCAACGATCGAAGTTGATGATGACGGTACCGTTAAAATCTCTTCTGTTGATAAGTCTGCCAGTGACGAAGCGCGTCGCCGTGTTGAACTGGTCACCGCTGAAGTCGAAGTCGGGACTATCTACGAAGGCAAGGTTGCCAAGATTATGGACTTCGGTGCATTCGTTAATATCCTGCCGGGTAAAGATGGTCTGGTTCATATCTCGCAGATTTCCGATGAACGTGTTGAAAACGTCAGCGACAAATTGTCCGAAGGCGACAAGGTACGTGTCAAGGTACTGGAAGTCGATCGTCAGGGTCGTATCCGCCTGAGTATGAAAGCGGTCGCTGAAGAAGAAGCGGAAGCTTAAGCCTCTTCAAAGTCGTTAAAAAAAGGAGCCTCGGCTCCTTTTTTTTTGCCCGGTGTAGATTCAAACGGTTGATCGGTGATCGGTGATCGCCGTTGCCTGTTATTAAGAATGATTTTTATTTCGATTATTTAGACAATCGTATAAAGATTTGCTAGCTTGTAGGGCTGAGATCGGGCAAAGACCCTTTCCACTACGCTAATCATTAATGACAAGAGGATCACCATGACTATATTTTACAAAATTGCGCTGGTTTCACTCATTTCAACCGGGTTCCTGGCAGCAGAAGCACAGGCCGCTACGGAGTGGAGTGTTTCGCTCTGGGGCAAGCGCCGTGCGTTCACCGAGAATGTGGAAAAGCTGGCGGAACTGGTTGCGCAAAAAACCAATGGCGATTTTAAGCTCAATATTTCCTACGGCGGTCTGTCGAAAGAAAAAGAAAATCTGGATGGAATCTCTTTTGGCGCATTTGAAATGGCCCAATTCTGCTCGTTCTATCACAACGATAAAAACCCTACTATCACGGTCACTGAACTACCCTTTTCGCGAGAAGTATCGCTAACTCGGGTTACTTAAATCTATCAAAAAGTGCATCAGCATCCAATTGTGGTCAAAGACCTCGCGCGCTGGAATGCAACCCTGCTGATGCCAACTCCGATGCCACAGTATAATATTGTGAGTAAAACCGAGCCGCTGAAGACGCTAGCCGATTTTCAGGGCATGCGGGTCAGGGGGCCGGGCGGGATTATGGATGTATTGTCCAAGTTAGGCGCGGTTAAAACCGGTGTGCCGTTTTCAGAGGTTCGTCAGTCGATGGATTCCGGCGTGATCGATGCAGCATCGTTCGCTCCACATGCACATCTCGCCACCAACAGCTACAAGGTTGGCAAATGGGCAACCACTAACCTGAATCTGGGTTCGGCCAACTGTCCGGTGGTGGTGAATACCCAGGCCCTGAATGCGCTAAGTGAAAAGAATAAAGCTGCATTGCTTGGTTCTGTGGAGGAAGCGCTTAAGTACTATGTCGATAACTACGAAGATAAAACCACCGGCAGATATGAAAAGGCAGTCACTGAAGAAGGGCTGGTTCGAGTGACTTTTACCCCGGCGCAAACCGCTGAACTGAATGAGCTGGCAGCCTCTGTGCGCGAAGACTGGGTCAAGAAATATGCGGATCAATTTGATACACGGCAATTGTTTGATTTCACCTCTGCGCTGTTCAATCAATAAGCGTTCCCTGTAATCCGCATTTCAGCGCCCGCTGGAATGCGGGTTTTCTCCATTAAATTCAAAGGTAGACGCCATGTCCGGTTCACATACGGTTCTACAGGATGATTCGCTACTCAGTCGCATGGACCGCTTGCTGCTTAAACTGGAGTCAGCACTGACTCTGATCGGTGGTGTGGTGATCTTTCTGCTGGTATTCCTGGCGACGGCGAATGTGCTGGGACGCTGGTTTTTCTCGCTACCGATCAGTGGTTATATCGACTGGGTCGAACAGGCGATGGCTTTTTTTGCGTTTCTCGGCATTGCCTATACCCAGCGTCAGGGAGGACACATCCGCATGGATATGCTGGTTGCGCAACTGCATGGCAGAAGTCTGTGGCTGGTTGAGATGCTGTCTGCAGTGCTGATGCTGGGGCTCACCCTGGTGCTGATCTACGGCTCTTACCTGCATTTTTTAAGAGCCTTCGAAATCGGCGACTCTTCTCTTGATATCAATCTGCCCACCTGGCCAGCCAAACTGGTGATACCTGTGGCCCTGAGTATCCTTGCATTGCGCTTGCTGTTACAGATCTGGGGATATCTGCGCGCAGCAATAGAGGGTGGTGATTCGCCCGTGGCCGTTCCATTAATAGAGTCCGCTGCGGCAGTGGCTGCAGCCGAAGCGGAGTCGGTGCTGGGTGATGACCTGCATCAGGAAGATCGAGCGTCATGAGTATTTTTGAAACTATGGGGCAAATGGATTCGGTTTCAATCGGCCTGTGGGTGACCGCCTGTATGCTGGTTTTTGTGGTGATCGGTGTGCGCGTCGCCTTCGCCGCAGCGCTGGCTGGTTTCATCGGACTGGTTTGGGTTTTCTCTGCCAAGATGGGGTTCGAACGTGGTTTTATGGTGGCGGTTAAAATGGCCGGAACCATTCCGCATTCGAAGGTATCCTCTTTAGCGTTGTCATTGATTCCCACGTTCATATTAATCGGCTATCTGGCTTATCATGCCGGCCTCACCAAAGCCCTGTTTGAAGCGGCCAAGCGCTGGGTTGGCTGGTTGCCTGGTGGTATGGGTGTTGCGACCGTATTTTCTGCGGCTGGTTTTGCGGCGGTATCCGGTGCTTCGGTGGCAACCTCTGCGGTGTTTGCGCGTATTGCGATCCCTGAAATGCTGCAGCTGGGCTACGATAAACGTTTCGCTGCGGGTGTGGTGGCTGCGAGTGGTACGCTGGCCTCTCTGATCCCTCCCTCCGCGATACTGGTTATCTACGCCATTATCGTCGAACAGGATGTAGGGGCATTGCTGATGGCGGGTTTCATTCCGGGCGCGGTTTCGGCCCTGATCTATGCCGCTCTGGTAGTGTTTCTGGCGATGACGCGCAAAAACTTCGGGCCGCCGGTACGTGGTTTTAGCTGGTCACAGCGATTTCAGTCGCTGCCGGGTGCAATGCCGATCTTTTTTGTGGTCGGTATCATCGTCGTGTGTATCTATGGTGGCATTGGAACGCCCACCGAAGCGGGCTCTCTCGGAGCCTTCGTGATTCTGTGCATGGCGTTGTATAAGGGTATGAAGATGCATGAACTGAAGGGTGCGCTGATCGAAACCGCCAAACTGACGGTGATGATCTTCACCATTATCTGGGGGGTGTTGCTGTATGTGCGCTTTCTCGGCTTTGCCGACCTGCCGTCGGCGTTTTCCGACTGGATAACAGGGCTCGATCAAAGCCCGATGATGACGCTGGTGTTTATCCTGCTGGCCTACGCAGTGCTCGGTATGTTCATGGATGCGATCGGTATGTTACTGCTGACTCTGCCGGTGGTTTATCCGGCGGTGATTGCGTTGAATGGTGGTGAGGCGGTCACGGCTGCTGACTCTGCATTCGGCGTCTCCGGTTTAGGCTGCTCGATCTGGTTCGGTATTATCGTGGTCAAGATGGCCGAGTTCTGTCTGATTACCCCGCCGATCGGGCTTAACTGCTTCGTGGTCGCCGGGGTTAGACCCGAATGTACGGTGCAGGATGTTTTCCGCGGGGTCATGCCGTTTTTTATCGCCGATGCCATAACCATTGCTACGCTGGTCATGTTGCCCGGTATCGTGTTGTGGCTGCCGGCGCAGATGGGTTTCGTGTAAGCCGGGAATAGTCATTCCCGGTTAATGATGGCCGCTAAATTTGTCTATAAGGATTAATTCTTTACGATTTTTATATTGCAGTGCACAATAGGCTTTTTGGGCAGCGGGAAAGTCATGATCAGAGTGGTGTTCAACCGTAAAGGCGGCGTTGGAAAATCTTCAATTACCTGTAATCTTGCTGCGGTTTCGGCGAGTCAGGGACATCGAACATTGCTGGTCGATCTGGATGCGCAGGCGAATGCCACCAGTTATCTGGGGCATGATGGTAAAGATGATGTGGCCGGTATTGCCGAATTTTACGAATCGCAGCTGAGCTATCGTTACCGCGACTTTGCGCCGAAAGACTTTGTCCGCTCGACCGTGTTTAGCAATCTGTTCCTGATTTCGGCGGACGCTGAATTGAATGATCTGGCGCAGAAGCTGGAGTCCCGCCACAAGATTTATAAGCTGCGAGAGTTTCTGCAAACGCTGGCTGAAGACTTCGACCAGATCTTTATCGATACCCCGCCAGCGCTCAATTTCTATAGCCTGTCGGCGTTGATTGCGGCAGATCGCTGCCTGATTCCGTTCGACTGTGATGCGTTTTCACGCGATGCGCTGCTGGATTTACTGCATGCACTGGAGGAAATCAGGGAGGACCATAATGATAAGCTGGAGATCGAAGGCATCGTCATCAATCAGTTTCTGGCACGTGCGCGCTTACCGCAGGCTGCGGTGGATGAACTTAAATCCACAAATCTGAAAATTTTACAGCCCTACCTGTCCAGCTCGGTAAAAATGAAAGAGTCGCATGCCAGCCAGCAACCGCTGGTGTACCTGGCACCGAAGCACAAGTTGTCAGCCGAGTTTGTCGAGCTGTTTAATGCGCTGAACGCTCAGGCCTGAAAGGCTGAGGTCTGCAGTCTGGCGTTGTTATAAATGGCGCCGGACCCCGACTACTTCCGGTTCTTCCGGGTTATGCACGATGCGGAAGTTGAGGCGTTGCATCAGCTTCAGCATCTTGCTGTTACTGGATAGCACTTCACCTTCCATCACGTCGATACCGCGATCATGTGCAATCGTCATCAGGCGGTGCATCAAATGTCTTCCGATGCCCTTGCGCTGATAATCATCACTCACCGTGAGTGCAAACTCACAGGAGTGGCGATCTGGATTGCTCACGTAGCGCACCACGGCGATGATGCGTACATCGGCGCTGTCTTCCTTCACCACCGCGATCAGCGCCATCTCACTGTCATAGTCAATCTGGGTGAAGCGCGCCAGCATTAACGGGGTGAGTTGTTCCAGGCTTTGCATGAAACGAAAGTATTTGCTCTCAGCCGACAGGTTTTTAACAAAACGCTGTTCAATGGTGGCGTCTTCGGGGCGGATCGGACGGATTGTAACATTGGTGCCATCCGGTAATTGCCAGCTGGACTCAAGCTCAATCGGGTAGGGATGTATCGCCATGTGGTCATAGCGTGCGGTGGTGGTCGCCGGTGGTGCAACGACAATGCGCGCATCCACTACCACAACGCCGTTTTCGTCAACCAGTAGTGGGTTGATATCCAGCTCACACACCTCGGGTAATTCGCAGGCGATTTCGGAAACGCGCTGTAATACCGCAATCAACTGGGTGATATCTGCTTCTGGCATATTGCGAAATTTATGCAGGAAGGTGGAGGCGCGGGTTCCTCTAATCAGTTGCTTGCTCAGGTATTCGTTGAGCGGTGGCAGTGCAACCTGGGTATCGGCAAATATCTCGACTGCGGTGCCACCGGTGCCGAAGCTGATGACGGGGCCGAATACCGGGTCCTGTACGATGCCGATAATAATTTCACGCGCATGTGGACGTTCCAGCATGGGCTCAATGGTGGCACCGGTAATGCGTGCTTCGGGGCTTAGTAACGCCACACTATCCATCATTTCGCGGAAAGCGGTGCGCACGGTTCGTGGTTCGCGGATGTTCAGGCGAACGCCGCCGACATCCGATTTGTGGGTGATATCCGGTGAGTTGATTTTCATCGCCACCGGTAAGCCAAGGCTTTCCGCCGCGATCAGCGCTTCTGCAGCAGAATTAACGTTGATGCTGGGCGATACGGGAATCTTGAACGCCCGTAACACGGCCTTGGCTTCGGTATTACTGAGGGTGAAACGACGTTCGTCCATCGCATTTTCGATGATCATGCGCGCACCCTCGACATCCGGTTCGGTGGGTTTTGTGAGTGGGGGCGGGGCCTGTAACAGAATCTTCTGGTTCTGCCGGTAGCAGGCCAGGTAGCCGAATGCATCGACTCCGCCTTCAGGGCTGCGAAAATGTGGAATACCGGCTTCGGAGAAACGTTTGCGCCCTTCCGCAACCATGGTTTCACCCATCCAGCAGGCGAGTACGGGTTTTTTCGATTTACCCACCGCTTTGATGACGCCCATGGCACAGGCGGTCGGATCCGTCATGCCCTGCGGGGTTAGCAGCACCAGCAGACCATCGACATTTTCATCCGCCAGCACGATGCGGGTAGCCGCTTCATAGCGAGCCGCATCGGCATCGCCCAGGATATCCACCGGATCACTATGCGACCAGTGAGTTGGCAGTACCTTGCTTAATTTCTGAATACTTTGCGGAGTCAGTTCCGCCAGCGGGATGGGCAGGTCGGCAGCGCGGTCCGCCGCCATCACACCAGGACCTCCGCCATTGGTGACAATGGCGAGTCTGGGGCCTTCAACGCGGATACCGGCTGCCAGTATTTTGGTGGCGGAAAATAGCTGGTTAATCGAAAATACCCGCACCGCCCCAGCGCGCTGAATGGCTGCATCGAAAACCTTATCATTCCCGAGCAGTGCAGCGGTATGCGATACGGCGGCTCTTGAACCGCTTTCATGACGCCCGGATTTAACCACGATCACCGGTTTCAGGCGAGCCGCAACGCGCAGGCCGCTCATGAAGGAGCGAGCATCCGAAATGCCTTCCACGTACAGTAGAATGCTGTGGGTTTCGGCATCCACCGCCAGATAATCGAGTACATCGCCAAACCCGACATCGGCGGTAGCACCGAGCGAGGCCACTGCAGAAAACCCAAAGCCTTCGCTATCTGCCCAGTCCAGCAGAGCGGTACATAGGGCACCAGACTGAGCGACCAGTGCGACATGCCCCTTACGCGCAGTACTTTTGGCGAAAGTCGTATTCAGCCCGACTTTTGGGCGGATAATCCCCAGACAGTTGGGGCCGACCAACGGAATATTGTAGGTTTTGGCGATATCAACGATTTCGTTCTGGAGTGATTCACCACGCTTGCCGACTTCTGCAAAACCGGCCGAGAGAACAATCACGGCACGTACACCATGTTTCCTGCATTCGTGTAAAGCTTTAGGGATGCGTGCCGCAGGAATCGCAATGACTGCCAGCTCAACAGGATGATCGATGGCCTTTAACGAGGCAAAGCAATGCATTCCCTGAACTGTTTCGTATTTTGGATTGACCGGATAAATCTCTCCGCTGAAGCTGCCTTCACGCACATTTTTTAACACCTGTCCACCGACCGAATTGTGGCGTTCGGAAGCACCGATGATAGCAATCGAGGCGGGTTCAAAAATGGATTTTAAATAATGATCTTTCATGCCGCTCAGAGTAAATAATATAACGCTGCTGAAAATTATGTGACAATACCGCTCAAAAATAGAACGACCCAAATTTGTGCTGCGTTGCAAAATAAATATACACCACTAGACCCATTTTAAGGAGGCTTTTATGTCTATCGCGTTAATTTCTGACCCTGCCTGTAAACTACACAAAATGGGTGATCATCACCCGGAGCAGCCGGCAAGACTGGATGCTATCAATAATCGGCTGATCGCTTCGGGGCTGGAAATGGTATTGCTCAACTACGATGCACCAGAGGTGACGCGTGAGCAGTTACTGGCGGTTCATGATGAGAGTTATATCGACCTCGTGTTCGATTCTTCACCGAGCGAGGGTCTGGTCTGGCTGGATGGTGATACGGCGATGAATCCACATACCCTGCAGGCTGCGTTGCATGCGGCAGGGGCGGCCGTACTCGGGGTGGATCTGGTCATGCAGGGGAAAGCGAGTCAGGTTTTTTGCTCGGTGCGCCCGCCTGGCCACCATGCTGAGCATAATAAAGCGATGGGATTCTGTTTCTTTAATAATGTGGCGGTCGGAGCCCTTCATGCGATCAATGAATATGGTCTGAAGCGCGTCCTGATCGTTGATTTCGATGTGCATCATGGTAATGGCACTGAAGATATAGTCGCCGGCGATGAGCGTATTCTGTTCTGCTCCAGTTTTCAGCACCCGTATTATCCGGGCCCCGGATTCAGTACCAATACCCCTAATGTTCTGAACCTGCCGCTGCCTTCTTTAACCGATGGTAAAGCCTTTCGGGAAGCGGTCATAGAGGCCTGGCTACCAAAGATCGAGGCTTTTAAGCCTGAGCTGATCATGATTTCAGCCGGCTTTGATGGGCACCGTGAAGATGAAATGGCGCACTTTAATCTGCTTGAATTTGACTATGCGTGGATTACGCGCCAGCTAAGTCAGTTCGCGACTATGAGTGCGAAAGGACGTATCGTATCCTGCCTCGAAGGTGGTTACGAATTACATTCGCTGGCACGCAGTGTGGAAGCGCATATCAAGGCATTCATGTGACAGGTGCGCGGCCCAGGGTGTAGTTCCCTCGGGTCGAACTCAGCTTATCGCAATCATGCTGTCTGCCTGCTCAGTGGTTTTTTTATCCAGATGACTGAGTATTTTCTGCCTTAATAAATCCAGCGTTTCTGGATTGGTGATGGCGCGGTTCTTTTCATCGGTGAGATAGAAAATATCTTCAACCTTTTCACCCAGGGTCGAGATCTTTGCATGGGTGACCTGTAAGTCGACTTCGGCAATTTTGTTGGCGATGGCATACAGCAGACCGGGCCGGTCGACGGTAATGACTTCCAGAATCGTGCGGTGATTGAGTATGTCCTGAGAAAAATTGATTTGGGATGGGCTGTTAAAGGATTTGAGCTGACGTGGCATGCGTTTGGAGATACTGATCTCGGGTTTGACTGCGCTGTCGAGCGCCTTGATCAGGGTATCGCGAATCAGTTCAATATCGCTTTGATTGGACAAAGGATTGGCGTTTGAGTCCTGAATGATAAAGGTATCCAGGGTCTGGTTATCGCGCGTGGTATAGATGTCAGCATGCAGGATATCCAGATTCATGCTACTTAAGACCCCGACCACGCGCGAAAAGACATGCTGGGTATCGATGGTATGGATAAAAATTTCGGTGGCCTTACTGTGGGTCGATTGACGTATGTTAACGACCGAGGGTTGTTCTGCATTGCTCATAATCGAGGATACGTGCCAGGTGATTTCTTCCGCCTTATGATGCAGGAAATAATCGCCCGGAAATTCTGCGCACAGGGCTTCTATCTGTTCGCGCGTATACTCTGTCTGGCTGATCAAATCGCACGCAGCTTCGCGGTTTTCATTGATGATTTCATCGATATCAGGGGCCTGTTCGAGTCCCTGACGCAGTACTTTTTTTGCCGTATAGAAAAGTTCACTGATGAGTGAGCCTTTCCAGTTGTTCCATTGCCTCGGATTGGTTGCGCGGATATCCGCTACCGTGAGCAGATACAGGTAGTCAAGCATACTTTCACTGCCAACTTCACGCGCAAACTGATGCACTACCTCCGGATCACCGATGTCTTTACGCTGTGCGGTGGTTGACATCAGCAGGTGCTTTCTAACCAGTTGAGAGATCACCCGTGTATCCTTGCGGTTGAGGCCGTGCAGCAGGCTAAACTGTTCCACATCTTCAGCACCGAGTACCGAGTGGTCGCCACCGCGTCCTTTGGCGATATCATGGAATAGACCGGCCAGATACAGTAGCTCCGGTTTTTCCAGTTGATCGTGGATCGCGCTGCAGTGGGGAAACTCATGGCGATGTTCTTCTACCGAGAAGCGGCGCAGATTGCGGATCACAAACAGGGTGTGCTGGTCCACCGTATAGGCATGAAACAGATCGTATTGCATGCGCCCGACAATCTTTTCAAACACCGGAATATAGGCAGCCAGAACACCATAGCGGTTCATCCGCCTGAGCTGATGGATGATCCCGACCGGCTTGCGCATGAAGCGCATAAAAAGCTCGGTATTCTTTGGGTCCGTACGGAAATCTTCATCGATCAGATGCAGGCTCTGGCGGATCAGGCGAATGGTTACGGCATGCGGTCCCTGGATATCCGGTCGAGTCTGCATCAGGATGAAAATTTCGATCAGAGCGGATGGGTTGTTGATAAAAACCTGATCGCTGACGGCTTCGATATAGCCATTGTGCAGGGTGAAGTCTTCATTCAGCTTCTCTGTTTTATTGAAAAAACGCTTATAGAAAATTTCCTGATGCAGCAGCTGTAGCAGCATCTCATTCAGACGTTCCAGTTCCATGATAGTACGGTAATACTTTTGCATGAACTGTTCGATCGCCAGATTATTTTCGCCTCCGCTATAGCCAAAACACTCGGCCAGCTGTTTCTGGTATTCGAATAACAGACGATCCTCACGCCGTCCGGTGAGGCGGTGCAGGGCAAAGCGTACCCGCCATAAATGGGTCTGGCCGTCGATCAGGGCCTGATATTCGCGCTCGGTCAGAAATTCATGATCGACCAGTTCCTTCAGGGTGCGCGCGCCGTAGTGACGTTTGGCTACCCAGCCGATGATTTGAATATCTCTTAACCCACCGGGGCCTTCCTTAATATTCGGTTCGAGGTTGTAGGCGGTATCATTGAAGCGTTGATGGCGCTTTTTCTGCTCTTCCAGTTTGGCCGCGAAAAAAGCGCGTGAAGACCACATTTTTTTAGGCGCGATGGAGAGTTTGTATTTGGCATATAAAGGCGCATCGCCGGTAATCAGGCGTGACTCAATCATATTCGTCATCACCGTCACATCGATCTTGCCTTCCTGTACACATTCCTTCAGAGTTCTGACGCTGGAGCCTACCTCCAGACCAATGTCCCATAAAAACGTCAGGAAACTGGATATTTTCTGTTGTAGCTCTTTATCCGCTTTCTTGTTGAGCAGAATCATCAGGTCGATATCGGAGGCTGGCAGTAGTTCGGCTCGACCGTATCCGCCCACCGCGAGTAGTGCACAGGTATTTCTCATTTCGCCATCCAGAAACTGATGGAAGCAATGGGTCAACACATGGTCCACGAAGTTCGATTTCTGGCGTACCAGTAAATCGGCGGAGGAGGTCGGAGTGAATGATTTATTGAGTAAATCGGTAGCTTGCTTAAGGGCACTGGAAATAGGTTTAATTTCGGTGCCGGCCTGAGCCAGGATCTGGTCAAGCCAGTCCAGTGAAGATAGAGGCATGTTGTTATAACGGCCAGTCAGGGTGTTCAGTTAAAATTTCATAACCATCTGCAGTAACCAGATTGGTATGTTCCCACTGTGCGGAAAGGCTGTGGTCCTTGGTCACTACGGTCCAGTCATCCTTGAGTAGTTTGACATGGCGTTTTCCCATGTTGACCATCGGTTCAATGGTGAAGGTCATGCCAGCTTCCAGTACCAGACCGGTGCCTGGTTTTCCATAGTGCAATACCTGTGGGTCTTCATGAAACACCTTGCCGATACCATGTCCGCAATATTCGCGCACGATGCTGCAGTTATGGCTTTCTGCATGGGTTTGTATAGCGTGACCGATATCGCCCAGAGTGACACCTGGTTTAATCATCTGGATGCCGATTTTCATACAGTCATAGGCGATCTGGGACAGGCGTTCTCCCTGAACCGTCGATTTACCGACCATAAACATACGGCTGGTATCGCCGTGATAGCCTTCCTTAATCACGGTGATGTCAATATTGATGACATCGCCGTTCTTTAAAACCTTGCTGGAAGGGATGCCGTGGCAGACCTGGTGGTTGACCGAGGTGCAGATAGATTTCGGAAAACCACGGTAGTTGAGTGGAGCCGGAATGGCCTGCTGCACATCCACAATATAATCGTGACAGATTTTATCCAGCTCATCGGTGGTAACGCCAGGAACCACATACGGTTCGATCATTCTCAGGACATCGGCCGCGAGTCGTCCCGCTACGCGCATTTTGTCGATTTCTTCTGCTGATTTCAGCGTAATAGCCATAAATAATTGCCAGTTATATTGTTGAAAGGGTGCGATTATGGTATAAAGCGCGCGCCTTCGGCAATGTCTGAAGGAAAAAAACATCCAATGACACTGGAAAGCAGTAATTCCGGTTAAGGATAATTCACACACATACCGTCACATTGTTTCGGGTGCCCGAATTTTACCAGAGTTTGGGTCTTAATAATGGGGTATGTGGAGGCTCAACCCAAAGTGTAGCGTAGTTGTCTTTGTTACAACCCTATACTTTATAAGACATCTGGAGAATTCATTATGTCTAACGTCACTATGCGTGAAATGTTGGAAGCGGGCGTGCATTTCGGTCACCAAACCCGTTTCTGGAATCCAAAAATGGCTCCGTATATTTTTGGTGAACGTAACAAAATCCATATCATCAATCTGGAAAAATCATTACCACTGTGTAATGAAGCGACTAGTTACCTCGGTAATATTGCTGCCAAAAAGGGCAAGGTCCTGTTTGTCGGTACCAAGCGTGCAGCCAGTGATGCCGTCAAAAAAGCGGCTGAAAGCTGCAATATGCCTTTCGTTAATCACCGCTGGTTGGGTGGTATGCTGACTAACTTCCGTACCGTACGTCAGTCGATTCGTCGCCTGAAAGAGCTGGAAGATATGGAAGCAAATAACGCTTATGACGTTAAAAACAAGAAAGAAATTCTGACCCTGCAACGTGAACAGGAAAAACTGCACAAGACTCTGGGCGGTATCAAGGATATGGGCGGATTGCCTGCAGCCCTGTTTGTAATCGATGTTGGCTATGAAAATATTGCGATTCTGGAAGCCAATAAACTGGGCATCCCTGTCGTTGGTATTGTGGATACTAATAACTCTCCGAAAGGGATTGAGTATATTGTTCCAGGAAACGACGATTCGATGCGTGCCATCACTCTGTATGCCAGCCTCGTTGCCGATGCCATCAATATTGGCAAGGCCTCTATTACTTCTGGAAGTGCAGATGATGAGCTGATCGAACTGAATGACGATGCAACTGTAGCCGCTCCCGTTGCTGCCGCAGCAGAAGGTGATGTGAAAGCAGAAGCAGCACCAAAACAGGTTGTGGTAAAGAAATCCGCTAGCAAGACGGTGGAAGCACCTAAGAAAGTGGAAGCTTCTAAAGTCAAAGCGGAAGCGCCTAAAGACGCCGAGTAATATTATACAGAGTCACTGATAGCGCATTCTGTGCGCTGCCAGTGATTTCCTGGAACTGAATTTAAAGAGGTAAACAAAGTGGCTATATCAGCTTCTCTGGTAAAAGAACTGCGCGAAAGAACGGGCGCAGGCATGATGGAATGCAAAAAAGCACTGGTCGAATGTGACGGTGATATCGAAGCCGCAGCGGATTTAATGCGTAAATCAGGTGCAGCCAAAGCGGATAAAAAAGCCGGTCGTATCGCGGCTGACGGCTCTGTTAAAGTTAAGGTATCGGATGATGGCAAGAAAGCGGTCATTGTTGAAATCAACAGTGAAACCGACTTCGTGGCCAAAGACTCCAACTTCCAGGCTTTTGCGGATGCAGTCGCTGACGTTATATTCAGCGTCGAACCCGCTTCGGTTGAGGCATTAAATGCCTTACCAACGGCCAATGGGCAGACCGTTGAACAGGCACGTGAAGCCCTGATTGCCAAGATTGGTGAGAATATCAAGGTACGTCGTTTCGAGATTGTAAACTCTGCCGATGGACTGGTTTACTATCAGCATGGAGCTCGTATCGGTGTGCTGGTCGATTCAACGGCAGATGTCGAGATGGCACGCGATATTGCAATGCATATTGCGGCCGCCAGGCCTCAGTGTGTGGATGAGTCAGAGGTGCCTGCCGAGTTAATCGAGAAGGAAAAAGAGATTTTAATCGCTCAGGCTGAATCGAGTGGTAAGCCGGCTGCGATCATTGAAAAAATGATCCAGGGTCGACTGGTTAAATTTCTGGCAGAAATCACCCTGCTGGGTCAGCCGTTTGTAAAAGATCCGGATCAGACCGTTGGCAAGTTGCTGGCTTCAGCAAACGCAAAGGTTAACCGCTTTATCCGCTATGAAGTGGGCGAAGGGATTGAAAAGAAACAGGAAGACTTTGCAGCCGAAGTAATGGCTCAGGTTAAAGGCTGATTCTGCAACACAAAAAGGCCGCGTAAGCGGCCTTTTTTTAATATTGAATAACCCCTGTTAACTGAAAGGTTTCGTAATTTATGTCAGATCTGAAATACAGACGTATACTGGTTAAACTGAGTGGTGAAGCTTTAATGGGTCAATATGATTTCGGTATAGATGCCGAAGTCATCGCCGTTCTGGCGCATGAATTAAAGTCACTGCAGCAGGCTGGAGTAGAGTTAGGTATTGTCATCGGTGGTGGTAATATCTTTCGTGGTGCTGGACTGGCCGCAGCCGGTCTGGATCGTGTCGCGGGCGACCATATGGGTATGCTGGCGACGGTGATGAATGCGCTGGCGTTGAAGGATGGCCTGCAAAAAAAGGGACTCAAGGTTTCTGTAATGTCTGGACTGGCCATGCCGCAGGTCTGTGACAGTTACACCCAGCGTGATGCGCGCGAAAAAATAGCACTGGGCGAAATTGTGATTTTTGCCGCTGGTACCGGTAATCCCTATTTTACTACCGATACAGGCGCCAGTTTACGTGCGATAGAAATCCAGGCGGATCTGATGATCAAGGCCACCAAGGTCGATGGCATCTACGATATGGATCCGGTTAAAAATCCGGATGCACGGAAGTACGATCATATTTTATATAATGACGCCATTGATCAACGCCTGGCGGTGATGGATATCACGGCCATGGTGTTATGCCATGAAAATAATCTCGACATGGCGGTGTGTAATATTAGTGAACCCAATGCGCTTCTGGCATTGGCCAGAGGTGAAAATCTGGGGACCCGAGTAACTAACTGAGCATGAAGCCGACAGTGACAACTGTTAAACTGACGGCGCTGAATAATTGAGGAAAACAATATGATTAATGATATCCAGAAGGATGCATTAACGCGAATGAATAAATCCATCGAAGCGTTTAAAACCGAACTGCTGAAAATCAGAACAGGCCGTGCGAATGCCAGTCTGCTGGATCATGTGCAGGTTGATTTCTATGGCAGTATGGTGCCGATTAGTCAGGCGGCTAATATTTCAGTCGAAGATTCGCGTACGCTGACGGTAACCGCATGGGATGGCAGCATGATCAAGGCGATTGAAAAAGCCATCATGACCTCCGATCTCGGCCTCAACCCGAACTCTGCTGGCAGTGTTATACGTGTGCCGATGCCGCCTTTAACCGAAGATCGCAGACGTGATCTGGTTAAGGTCGTTAAGGAACTCACCGAAAACGCCAAGGTTGCGGTGCGCAATATTCGGCGTGATGCGAATAGTGATCTGAAAACGCTGCAGAAGGATAAAGATATCTCCGAAGATGATGAGCACAAGGGTCAGGATCTGGTGCAAAAGGCGACGGATCAATCGATTGCCAAACTTGATGAGTTACTCCAGGTTAAGGAAAAAGAATTGATGGAAATCTGATTCAGATTTCCTGTTTCCAGCTGACTCCACCAACTAATTTTCCAGCCTCATGGGTGAGATGAATCAAAATCAGATCACTGTTGCGCAGCACGTAGCCATTATTATGGATGGGAACGGGCGATGGGCGCAGCAGAAGTTGATGCCCCGCACCTATGGACACAAAAAAGGTGTCGAAGCGACGCGTAAAGCGATTGGGTTCTATGCCAAAGCCGGCGTTCGCCATCTCACCCTGTTTGCCTTTAGCAGTGAAAACTGGAACCGCCCGCAGGTTGAAGTTTCCACCCTGATGTCGTTGTTTATCACTTCACTCAAGAAAAACACTGCAGAGCTGCACGCTAACGGCATTCGTATCCGCTTTATCGGTGATCGTAGTGCCTTCAGTAAAAGTCTGGTCAGGCAGATCGAGCAATCGGAAGCACTGACCGCTGCTAACAGGGTCATGACATTGAATGTCGCTGCCAATTATGGTGGTCAGTGGGATATTTTGCAGGCGGTTAAAAAACTGGCTGCGAGGGTCGAGCAGCAGGAAATCACCAGCACTGAAATTACTGCCGAACATCTGGCCGCGGAATTAACCCTGGCGGACTCGCCCGATCCGGATCTGTTTATCCGCACCGGAGGCGAAAAACGCATCAGTAATTTTCTGCTCTGGCAGATAGCCTACGCGGAATTATTCTTTACCGATGTGCTCTGGCCCGATTTTTCAGCTGAAGTCATGCAGCAATCGCTGGATACCTTTGCCAGTCGTCAGCGGCGCTTTGGTAAAACCGCAGAACAGCTGGAACTGAAATCTTAAAATCATGCTAAAGCAAAGAGTTATTACTGCGATTGTTCTCGCTGTTATCGTCGTTGGCACGATACTCGGGCTCGACAGTCGGTATGTGTCTGTGGTGCTGGCCGTGACATTATTCGTCTCGGTGATGGAATTGACCAATATGACCGTCAGTCAGAAAGCGCTAATGCAATGGAGCGGCGGACTGCTGATGGGCGGACTGTTTCTGCTGTTGCTATCGCAAAATGGCATTCGCAGTGTGTTTTATCAGAGCTATCTGGGGCTGTTGATGTGGGCAATGATAGGCCTGTTCATGCTACGTTATCGCTATTCTGGTAAATGGTCAGCAGCGGTTAAACGACTGGTCTTCCTGTTTTCTCTCCTGTTATTCTGGGTCTGTATCAACGGTCTGTATTTCATCCATCATCACTTTGAGCAGGGTGGCTGGCTTATGATGTACCTGCTGACACTGGTGTGGGTGGCTGATATTGGTGCCTATTTTTCGGGCCGAAAATTTGGTCGGCATAAGCTCGCACCCGGCATTAGCCCTGGTAAAACCTGGGAAGGTGTTGCCGGCGGCCTGTTATTGAATGCCATCTGGATCAGTCTGGTTTACCAGCTTGGCGATGGCTGGGGTATCAACTATCTGCCGTTTCTGATGCTGGGTCTGATCACTTCCGCCATTTCTGTGGTGGGAGATTTATACGAAAGCATTCTAAAGCGCGAAGCCGGACTCAAGGATAGTGGTAAAATATTACCCGGACATGGTGGCGTGCTGGACCGTATTGACTCTATCATAGCGGCAACCCCGGTGTTTATTTCCGGCCTGTATATGCTGTCAGCGGTTTAGAAAGCGTTTCTCATCCATGAGTCAAAATCCTCGATCCATTACCATATTAGGCGCAACTGGTTCCATCGGCCAGAGTACGCTGGATGTGCTGGCGCGTCATCCTGAGCATTTTCACCTGTATGCCGTTAGCGCGAATACCCAGGTTGAAAAAATGGAAAAAATCTGTCGCCAGTATCGCCCTAAAGTGGCGGTAATGTCGGATCGCGCAAGTGCGACCCGACTGCGTCAGGTATTAAAAGATGAAAAAGGAAATGAAAGTTTGGGGGGCGAGGAAAGGGGCCACCACAACGCCCGAGGGGCGGGGGTGGCTATAGAGGAGGGGGGCGGGGGCCGGGCGGGGGGGGGGCGTGCCCCACCGTGTGCGGGGCGGGG
>JACNJF010000177.1 GCA_014382695.1 Gammaproteobacteria bacterium
GTTATCAACCCGTTTTAAAATCCCCGTGCAACTCGAATGCCTGCTTTCGGCTATCCACATCGGTGACTCTGGCATACTCTGGCCCGGTGTGTAACCAGTGCACAAGGCGTTCTACCTGCGCAGAATCGCCACAGGCCAGCACTTCTACACGGCCATCGGACAGATTAATCGCAAACCCTGTCAGGCCGAGCTGTAGCGCCTGCCGGCGTGTCGATTCACGGAAGAAAACGCCCTGAACCCGCCCACTGACCAGGGCCTTGATACAGATTTCATTCATGGTGGTTTGTTGGTTAACTCCAGTCCGATGTTTAATGTACAATTCGTCGCATTTATTATTCATCAGTTTGCGTCTCATGGAAACACTCATCTTAAAACCTTTATCCGGCATCAATGGCGAAGTTCAGATTCCCGGATCGAAAAGCCTGTCTAATCGTATCCTGTTGCTCGCTGCCCAGGCAGAAGGCATCACTGATGTCACTAATCTGCTCGATAGTGACGATGTGCGTCATATGCTTACCGCGCTACGCCAGCTCGGCGTCCACTTTACGCTTTCAGAACAAAACACGATCTGCCGGGTGACGGGGCTGGGTCGGGCATTCGATTCGGCACAACTGCAGGAACTGTTTCTGGGGAATGCAGGAACCGCGATGCGCCCGCTGACGGCGGCCTTATGTGCCGGGCAGGGCGAATTCGTATTAACCGGTGAGCCGCGCATGTACGAGCGTCCGATCGGCGATCTGGTGGATGCATTGCATCAGGCCGGTGCCACTATCGACTACCTGCAGGATACAGGCTATCCACCACTGAAGATCCATGCGCATGGTCTGCAGGGCGGTAGTGTCAATATTCAGGGCACACTTTCCAGTCAGTTTTTGACTGCGATGCTGATGGCTGCGCCTTTCTGCCAGCAGGATCTGACCATCAACGTCATCGGTGAGCTGGTATCCAAACCTTATATCCACATTACGCTGGATGTGATGCGTCGCTTCGGTGTCGAAGTGGAGAATCGCAATAATCAGGCGTTTTTTATCCGCAGCGGCCAGCACTACCGCAGTCCCGGCCATATCATGGTCGAAGGCGATGCGTCTTCCGCTTCTTATTTTCTGGCGGCGGCCGCGATTGCCGGTGGCAGCGTCAGGGTGCATGGCACCGGCAAGGCCAGTGTGCAGGGCGATGCGCGCTTTGCCGAGATACTGGAGCTGATGGGTGCCAAGGTGACCTGGTCGGATGAATGGATCGAAGTCAGCCGCAATGGCGAGCTGAAAGGGGTCGATGTCGATCTGAATCATATACCCGATGCCGCGATGACGATTGGCACTACGGCTCTGTTTGCCAGAGGACGCACCGCAATCCGCAATATCTACAACTGGCGGGTGAAGGAAACCGATCGCCTGAGCGCGATGAGTACTGAGCTGAGAAAGCTGGGGGCCATCGTTGAAGAAGGGGAGGACTACATCATCATCGATCCGCCTGCGCATATTCAGAGTGCCACCATCGATACTTACGATGACCACCGTATCGCGATGTGTTTTTCGCTGGCCGCTTTTGGTGAAGGCACCATCACGATCAATGATCCTGGCTGTACCTCGAAGACTTTTCCGGGTTATTTTGAGCTGTTCCAGAGTCTGGCCAGTTAAGTTCAGCGGGATATATTTTTCGCCAGTCAGATGAACGCCGTTAAAACCACCTTCATGATAATGACTATCGGCCTGCTGCTTTCCTGCGCGGTAAATCCCTACTACAACCCGACACTGGCGCATCATACGAAGTCCGGTTTTAAAAATATCCAGCATGAAGATGAGAATGGGTTATTCGCTTTCCTGCAATGGCGCTGGCAAAGGCTGTTTAAAAATATACCGGGCGTGGAGGATTATCATTTTGAAACGGATAAGACTCAGCACGAGTTCCTCAAACATAATCGCGAGAAACCAAGCCTGACCTGGATCGGGCATGCGACTTTTTTGATTCAGTTTGGCGGGCTCAATATACTGACCGATCCGCAGTTTTCCGAGCGCGCTTCGCCGGTTTCCTGGGCTGGACCGCAGCGGGTTATTGCACCTGCTATTACCATCGAAGAGTTACCCGAAATCGATGCCATTATCATTTCACATGATCACTATGATTCGCTGGACCTGCCATCGATCCAGGCTCTGGCGAAGCATAATCAGAGTCGCCCGCTTACGATCATGATCCCGCTGGGGATCAAGCCACTGCTGGACGAATTACCACTGGAATCAACACGGGTGGTGGAACTGGACTGGACCCAGAGTCATCAAGTGAAAGCTGTTAGCTTTAGCGCAGAACCAATTCAACACTGGGGCAAGCGAAGCTTGTTCGATACCAATCGCAGGCTGTGGGCATCCTGGGTCATCGAACTGCAGGGCAAACGAATTTACTTTGCCGGTGATAGCGGATATACAAAGCACTTTAAGGAAATTGGTGATAAGTATGGTAGGTTTGACCTCGCGCTACTGCCTATTGGTGCCTACGCACCGCGCTGGTTCATGAGTGGTAACCATGTTGATCCAGAAGAGGCGCTAAAGATACACATGGACCTCAGATCAAAATACTCAGTGGCGATGCACTGGGGCACTTTTATCTTAACCGATGAACCACTCGATGAACCACCGCTTAAACTGACAGAAGCATTGAACAAACATCAGATAGATGCGACCAGCTTTGCAGTCTATCAACATGGTGAAACCCAATTCCTGGATGAACTATCGACCAGTCCAGCGTTGATGCCGGCACCTGTGCAATAAACGGTAAAGCCACAACCTTATTCAACCTGGAAATTGCTGCGAAACATTCTCGAACGACCGTTGATGTTTATCAGGGTAACCCCTATACGACTTCAGCAGGTCTATCGATAAAATAAACTGATTAAAATTTTTTGAAAAAGAAGCTGTTAGACCTGTTGCGATAAACCAGATATAAGACAGAGGGAAAAATGTCGAAATCAACCACAAAAAATCCAGAAACTTCAGTAACGACTTATCCAGACATCCATCCTGCTGCAGAGGCCGAAGAGGGAAAGGGGGGCATGCAACGCGCCGAATGGTTCGGCAGCGAAGCTTCAAACAATAAAGATCATCAGGGGTTGCAGAGGCGTGGACTGGTGGCAGTGTGGTTAAGGCGCTAATTAGTTAAAACACCGAAGTAGCCTGCAGTCGGCACTCCGAAGATACACCGGAAGTCTGCTTTAATCAGAATCCCTGCGCCCTGACCAACCCTAGAAAGCTCTGAATTGATCAGAGGTTCCCGGATCAATTCCCCGAACCAACTTTAGTTTTCAACCAGTGATCCAGCGAAAAGAAGCCTGGGCCGAAGATGATATTGGTCAGCAGCATCGCACCCCAGAAGATATGCGGAGTCAACTGGCCCACTTTTGCGAGTGTGGCATAGTAGGCCACTACAGCAACGATATTCAGGAGCGATAACGCTATCGCACCCAGTCGCGTGCCGATTCCCAGCACCAGAATCACCGGTAACAGCAGCTCACCAAAGGTGGCGAGGTAGGCGGCGAGTTCAAACGGTAACAATGGCACACTGTATTCGTATTCAAACAGTAGCAGGGTCTGTTCCCAGTCATTGATTTTAAGCAGTCCAGAGGTAAAAAAGACTTCCGCAACCCAGACCCGAAAAAGCAGTAGCAACGGAGATTGCAGGCTTTCGAGTAAAACGATCAGGCGGGTCAGAGGTTGATTAAGCGCAGAAACTAAAGACATAATTATTTTTCCGTCGTTGTTATTTAAAAATTTGATGATGATAACGCGGTTAAGTTCAGTATCTATTCGGCCTTCCGATCTGAACTGAAGCAGTTGAAAGGTGACCTACAGTACCGGTAATCAAATAGCACCGAAATCACGCGGCGGTTTATTTCAGGTATCGCAGCGACAGACTTCCCAATGCTGCTTGCTCCGCGTCCAGTGCAGCGTTATCTTCGCTGAATTTATAAGCTGATAGATCCTTTTAATAAGCAATGTTAAGGTACACATCTTGCTGATTGATGCGGAATACTTTTATTCTTCCATGTGGTTGATTTCGCGTTCGATTTGGACTTAGTATTACTTAAAAATAATCACAAGCATTTCCATCCACCATCATTTATTTTCTCTAATAGGATTTTGTTATCCGTATGAAACTTAGAATTCTACCCGCTTTATTTTCACTGCTATGTATCAGTCCCCTAGCCCAGGCAGCGGATTCCAGCCTGATCCGCCTGGCTACCACCACCAGTACCGATAACTCTGGCCTGTTGAATAAACTGCTACCGGTCTTTAGCGCTGAAACAGGGTATAAGGTCCATGTGATTGCGGTCGGTACCGGCAAAGCACTACGCCTCGGTAAAGATGGCGATGTCGATGTGGTGCTGGTGCATGCACGGGCGGCAGAGGATAAATTTGTCGAGGAAGGTTCTGGTGTGAAACGCTATCCGGTGATGTACAACGATTTTGTCATCGTCGGCCCGAAAAGTGATCCGGCAAAAATAGCCGGCGTTAAAACCAGTAAACAGGTGTTCAGTCGCATCCAGAACTCTAAAAGCCTGTTCATCTCCAGAGGCGATAACTCCGGTACGCATAAAAAGGAACTATCGATCTGGAAAGCTGCCGCACTGGAAGCAAAAGGCGAGTGGTACCGTGAAGTAGGACAGGGCATGGGCAAGGTGTTACAGATGGCGAATGAACTGGATGCCTATACCCTGACCGATCGCGGCACCTGGCTGGCGTATCAGAACAAGGTTGAATTACAGATTGTGTTTGAAGGCGAATCCACCCTGTTTAACCCCTACGGCATCATTGCGGTGAATCCGGCGCGCTATCCGGATATTAACTTTGCTGGCGCCACTGCACTTATCGAGTGGATAACTTCAAAAACCAAAGGGCAACAGATGATTGGTGATTTTAAACTGGCCGGTCAGCAACTGTTTACGCCGAATGCTGATTAACCC
>JACNJF010000125.1:0-11065 GCA_014382695.1 Gammaproteobacteria bacterium
GAGTCTGAAGATGGTTCTTCCAGCGTCTTGAGCAGGCTATTGGCGGAGGCCTGATTGAGTTTTTCTGCCGGGTAGATCAGTGCTATTTTGCCGCCTTCCCTGTTATGGGTTAACGACAGCTGGTGTATTAATCGACGGATCTGGTTGATTTTTATAACCTTGTTCAGCTTATGTGTTTTTTCATCGTGGATCAGCGTGGTAAAGGTAAAATCGGGATAGTTATTAGCAATCATTAGTTGGCAGGATTGGCACTCTCCACAGGGCAATGCCTGCTGATGGTTCTGGCATAGCAATGCCAATGCAAGATACCAGCCGAATTCCTGGCTATCAACTGCAGTTTTAAGCGTTATTAAAATGGCATGCGGTAGTTTTTGCTGGCTTTTTAATTGTACTAACTGGCTTACGACAGTCTTTTGCCAGTCCAGGGCTGATGGCGTAATGTGGACCTGACTGGGGCGTTCCTTGTCCATTATGAAGCGTCAGATAATTGTAGTGAGAGCGAGAATGCCTGATTGATCGTGGACAGGATTTGAGTGGAGACTTCATCCATTGAGCCGGAAGCATCGATGAGCCGATACAGGCTTGAGTCGGATGACGCTATTTCACGAAAAGCGCTACGCACCATGGCATGATACTCCCCGCCTTTTCTTTCAAAACGATCCTCTCCCTGCCCTCGGGCCTCTGCCCTGGAGAGCGCAATCTTTTCATCAATATCCAGTATCAGCACCAGATCTGGTTTAAAATCACCGATGCATATCTGATGTAATTGATTCACGATATCGAGTCCTAATTCCCCGGCGATGCCCTGAAAGGCCCGACTTGAGTCTGCAAATCGATCACTGATGACCCACTTCCCCTGTGCTAAGGCGGGCAGAATGGTTTCTCTTAAATGTGTTTTGCGGGCAGCCAGCATTAACAGCAGTTCCGTCATGCTATCCCATTTGTCCGGATCACCGTTGACCAGTAATTCACGAATTTGTTCTGCACCGGGGGATCCGCCAGGTTCACGCGTCAAAATGCAGAAGATCCCGGAACTTAACAGAGACTGCTGTAATCGACGGGTCTGTACACCCTTACCTGCCCCGTCAACACCATCGATTACTATCATTTTATTCATTATCATCTAGCCGGGTTCTGCGCTACGTTTGGGTTTACGACCATTCAGCTGATAACGGGAAACGGCCTCATTATGTTCGTCCAGTGTGCGTGAGAAATAATGCGTGCCATCCCCTTTTGATACAAAATAAATAGCATCGCTGTCAGCCGGATGCAATGCAGAGTGGATCGCCAGTTTACCTGGTAGTGCGATGGGCGTGGGTGGCAGGCCTTTATGGATGTAGGTATTGTAAGGGGTGTCCCCACGCAAATCCCGCAGTCGAATATTTCCATCGAAGCTGTCGCCCAGGCCATAGATAATGGTGGGGTCGGTTTGCAGGCGCATGTTTTTCTTCAGGCGCTGGGTAAAGGCCGCTGAAATCAAGGGCCTTTCAAACCCTGCTCCGGTTTCTTTCTCAATAATAGACGCGAGTATCAAGGCATCATAGGCAGAGTCTAAAGGTAAGTCAGCTGAACGACTGGACCACTCCTGCTGGAGTAGCTGTTGCATGGTTTTATACGCGCGACGCAGAAAGCTGATGTCGGTTGTGCCTCGGGGGAAATGGTATGTGTCTGGTAAAAACAGACCCTCCGGATGCTCAGAAGCGAAACTGATCTGCGCCATAATCTCTTCTACACTGGCATCGGAAATGGTTTTAATCAGTACTGGATCGTCTTTTATCGCCTCCAGCAACTGCCTGAAGGTCCATCCTTCGATAATCGTAAAGCTATACAAAATAGTATTGCCCTTCAGGAAAAGCCGAATCAGATCCTCTGGCGTATGAAATGACCGGATTTCATATTCTCCCGCCTTTATGTGTGACTCAGAACCGTTTAACCTGGCCAGTACGATAAACATCAGGGGATCGAGAATATAGCCTTTATCGGCCAGGTTTTGAGCCACCTGCCGAATCGTATTGCCGCTATAGATCGTGAATTTGACAGCCTCAGTATCCAGCTGGATGGGCTGAGTCTGAAACTGCTTAAACTGATAGCCCAGGAACAGGCTGCCTAGCAGGCCTGTTAAAATGACAAAATATAAAATTTTTTTGATTGCCTTAATGGCCATGGAATTCTTGCTGTAAATATTGGGTGACAGAACCGATTGGGAACGGGGTGTTCTCTATTTGAGTCAGCGGGCTTATCCCCTGTACGCTATTACATAAAAAACATTCGTCAGACTCGATAACGTCCTGTTTAACGTAGGTGCCAATATTAACTTTTTTTCCTGCCTGCTTCAGCTTTTTTAGGATTAACCCGCGCATCACGCCTCTCACACCGGATTCATCCAGTAATGGCGTACAGATCAATCCATTCTTGACGAAAAAAAGATTGCCGATAATGCTTTCGACGAGAAAACCAGAGGTATTGAATAACAGTGCTTCATTATATTCGGGGTATTGCTGTAACTGATGGGCAGCAAGTACATAATCCAGTCGGTTCAGATGTTTCATGCCTGCCAGATTGAAATTTTGTGGCAGGGTAACGTCGGAAAACATGGCCTTGATGGTGTCTTTATTGGGATCAGTAGGCGATTCATATTTTAACAGGTAAATATTACTTTTAAGGTCTGAAGGCAGCTGTAGCCCACGCCCACCCTGGCCACGGGTTAAAATAATCTTGATAACAAAACGCTTATTTAAGTCAATGTAAGGCTTTAATCTAAACTCAAACCAGTGTTTTGAGGGGCACTCAATGGATAGTTTACGAGCTGAATCCTGCAGCCTGGCAAAATGTTCCTGCCAGTACTTAATCTGTCCATCGGCAAGCAGCATCGTCTCAAATAGACCGTCACCATAATGCAGACCTCGTTCCTGCAGGTCTGGATGTGACTCATCCGTAAGATCACTGATTAAATTGAAGCGCATTAAGCATACCCCGGGCTTTATGTCTGGTTTCGGTTAATTCTTTTTCACTCACTGAGTCACTGACAATACCGGCTCCAGCTCGAAATTGAATTACATTATCGCCATAAGCCATTGTTCTTATTAATATATTAAGATCCATAAACCCATTGTCGCTGACATATCCGAGTGCGCCGGTATAAGCGCCGCGTGCAGTCTGTTCCAGTTCACTGATAATCTGCATACAACGCACTTTGGGGCAGCCGGTGATGGTGCCACCAGGGAATACCGCGTGCACGACATCCCTGGTGGATAGAGCATCTTTTAATTGCCCGGATACCCTGGATACAATGTGATGAACATGAGTATAGGTTTCAACAATCATTTTATCCTTAACATGGATGCTTCCCGGGGAACATATTCGCCCTAAATCATTTCGCTCCAGATCGATCAGCATGACATGCTCAGCACGTTCCTTGGGATGATTAAGCAATGAATCCGATAATTGTTTATCTTCTTCGGCAGTTTTACCTCTCGGGTAGGTGCCAGCAATAGGACGCGTATCGACAGTTCCATCACAAACGGAAACCAGTCGTTCTGGTGAAGAGCTGATGATGTACTGGTCTTTAAATTTGACCAGCGATGCGAAAGGGGCCGGGTTTGAGTGGCGTAAATTAGCGTACAGGCTGACCGGGTCACAGTTCCTCTCAAACTTTGCGCTCCACAGACGGGATAAATTAGCCTGAAAAACATCACCATTTTTTATGTATTGATGGATCTGCTCAAGATTCTTTAAATAAACTGCAGGATCTTCCTCGTCAATTTCACAGGCCGGAAGTATTTTTTTTTCAAAGGCTGGAGCAGACTCGATGTCGCATAAAATTTGCTGAATCAGATCTTCGCGCTCACTGCTTGCGACAACAATTCCCTGATGTAGCTGATGATCGATAATGACTGCTGCAGGAATCCGGCTTATAAAGGCCAGCGGCAGCGATGACTTTCCGATGTGAAAGTTGACAGAAGGCTCAACGATGGAAGCATATTCATAGCTTAAAAAAACAAACCATCCACCGATAAATGGGTACTCTTTTGGTTCCGGATTGGATGTTAATGGTGTATGAATAGTAGACAGGCAGTCTTCATCACCGGGATTTTGAACAATGGTTTGCTGCGGGTAAGCCATCAAAATAGAGTACCGCGTATTTACCGCTCCAGAGGTATTGGAGGCTAGTAAATACGGGTAGTCATCTGGCTTATACTGATGTAAAGCCAGTAAATCGGGAGGACTTATAATCTTTCGACAGTGAGGCACTGTTTAAAAGAAAAGATCGGTATATGTAGCGTTAAATTTTTCTGAACAGCAGGGTTCCGTTAGTACCACCAAAGCCGAAAGAGTTGGATAAGGTAATAGCCAGTTTGGCATCTCTGGCGGTATTTGCACAGAAATCCAGATCACACTCCGGATCCTGATTTTGCAGGTTTATGGTCGGAGGAATCACCTGATCTCGTATCGCAAGAATGGCAAAAATTGCTTCAATACCACCGGCAGCACCCAGCAGATGTCCCGTCATCGACTTGGTCGAACTGACGACCACTTTCTTAGCATGCTCGCCCATGGCTGCTTTTACCGCCATTGTTTCTGCCTTGTCGCCTGCGGGAGTTGATGTGCCGTGCGCATTGATATAATCAACCTGTTCTTTATTAACCCCGGCATCTCTGAGTGCGTTATGCATACAGCGTGCGGGGCCTTCTCCACTCGGAGAGGGTGATGTCATGTGATAGGCATCTCCACTCATGCCATAGCCGGCGAGTTCACAGTAAATTTTAGCACCACGTTTTTTGGCATGCTCATACTCTTCCAGTACAACAACACCAGCGCCATCGCCTAATACGAAACCATCACGGTCTATATCCCAGGGTCGGCTAGCGGCTTCAGGGTCATCATTGCGGGTAGATAAAGCTCTGGCGGCTGCAAAACCACCAACGCCTAATGGACAGGTCGACATTTCGGAGCCACCGGCAATCATTACATCGGCATCACCATATGCAATCATTCTCGCCGCATCTCCAATATTGTGAGCACCTGTAGTACATGCGCTCACGATGGATATATTGGGGCCTTTCAGACCGCGCATAATAGAGAGGTTACCGGAAACCATATTGATAATTGAGCTGGGCACGAAAAAAGGAGAAATTTTTCGGGCACCGCCAGCCACATACATATCCCGGTTTCTTTCGATGCCGGGTAATCCGCCAATACCTGAACCGATGGCAACACCTATACGTTCGGCATTTTCCTCGGTAACGACCAGTCCCGCATCATCCATTGCCTGTATGCCCGCTGCGATTCCATAATGGATAAAAATATCCATTTTTTTGAGATCTTTCTTTTCGATGTATTGAGTGGCATCAAAATTTTTCACTGACCCACTTATTTTTACAGGGAAATCAGTCGTATCAAAGGCTGTTATTGGGGCTATACCACTTTTTCCAGCGACTATATTTTTCCAGGTTTCTTCTACGCTATTTCCAACTGGAGTAAGCATTCCTAAACCGGTGATTACTATGCGACGTTTAGACAATGGATGTAACCTCTATAAGAATCAGTTTCTAGTTGCACTAATTAAAATGCCGTTTAACACGCATTAATGTTAAACGGCATTTGGGGAATTCAATAGACCAGCAATTACAAATTGTTGTTGATGTAATCGATTGCTAATTGAACTGTGGTGATTTTTTCGGCTTCTTCATCAGGAATTTCTGTTTCAAACTCCTCTTCAAGAGCCATAACCAGTTCAACGGTATCGAGAGAGTCAGCACCCAGATCATCAACAAAAGATGCAGCGTTTGTCACGTCTTCATCTTTAGCACCCAGTTGCTCAGCAACAATTTTTTTAACACGTTCTTCAACAGAGCTCATTTTTTGAGTTTCTCCTAATAAGTAAATTCGTTCAGCACAATTGTGACGCGTATTGTATTGAAAAGCTTCAAGACATGCCACCATATATTGAAATATGATTTATTGCTTTAAATTTCAAATAATTACACGCATTATTTAATTGGTTACATTAACTGTTTGGCTCATGCCATATACATCCCGCCATTCACATGAATGGTTTCCCCGGTGATGTAAGCCGCAGCAGGCGAAGCAAGAAATAAGACTGTCGCGGCTATTTCCTCTGCACGCCCTAATCTCCCGAGAGGAATCTGACTTAACAGGGCATCTTTTTGATTTTGCCCGAGTTCGCGGGTCATATCGGTATCGATGAAGCCTGGCGCAACCGCGTTTACAGTAATATGACGTGAACCAATCTCGCGAGCAAGAGACTTGCTAAAACCGACCAGTCCGGCTTTAGCCGCAGCATAGTTGGTCTGACCTGCATTTCCAGAAGCGCCGACAACAGAAGATATGCTAATGATTCGACCGCCGCGTTTTTTCATCATGCCGCGGATCACCGCTTTCGACATTCTGAAGATTGAGCTCAGGTTAGTGTTAATAATGGCATCCCATTGCTCGTCTTTCATGGCCATTAACAGGGTATCCTTGGTTATTCCTGCATTATTAACCAGAATATCGATAACGCCGAATTCATTATTTACCTGTGCAATACAGCTGGAAATAGAATCAGGGCTGGATACATCCAGCACTAGCCCCTTTCCTTTTAATCCTGCTGATGCCATATATTCGCTGATCTTATTGGCACCATCCTGACTGGTGGCTGTGCCGACGACTGTTGCCCCGGCTTCACCCAGAGCAATAGCGATTGCCTGACCAATTCCACGACTTGCACCTGTAACCAATGCAATTTGATCTGTTAACATAATTATTCTATCTCCAATAATGAGTGTTGAGCTTTTTCCAGACTTTCCAGGTCATATATTGCATGAGCATTCATGCTATTGTCGATGCGTCTGGTAAGACCTGTAAGTACTTTTCCCGGCCCCAGTTCTACCAGAGTTTGCACACCTGAAGCTTTGATGGCCGCAACGCAATCTACCCATAATACGGGCTGGGACAACTGTAATTTAAGCAAACTTTTAATTTCATCGACACTTCCTGCAATTGACGCATTTTGATTATGGATAACCGGTACACGCGGCATTTGTAGATTAATATCGAGTAATTGCTGATACAGGCTTTCTGCGGCAGACTCCATCAGCGCACAATGAGATGGTACGCTTACTGGTAACGGCAGTGCACGTTTGGCGCCCAGCTGCTTCGCATTTTGCATGGCCTGCTCCACACTGGTTCGATGGCCGGCAATAACAACCTGACCCGGCGCATTAAAATTGACCGCAGAGACCACGCCTTCAGTCACCATTGCACAGGCCTTGATTACATTTTCGTCATCCAGGCCAATGATCGCTGCCATTGCGCCCTCACCTTCTGCAACGGCTGACTGCATTAATTTCCCTCTTTGTGCCACCAGAGCGATAGCATCGGTAAACGGAATGCTGTCGGCACAGACCAGCGCGGCATATTCCCCCAGGCTATGGCCGGAGTAAATACTGGCATCCACTAAACCCAGATGCTGCCACACTCTATAGGTCGCCACTGCAGAAGCGAGCATCGCGGGTTGAGTGACTTCGGTCTGATTTAGTTTTTCAGCAGGGTCTGCATTGATGATGGACTTTAAATCGTAACCCAGCACTTCTGATGCTTCATTAAAGCACTCGTCGACAATGTGCTGATGCTCACCCCAGCCGGACATCATGCCTGTAGATTGAGAACCTTGACCCGGAAATACGAAAGCGAATTTTGACATGCTTGTTTCACTGTTAAAAAACGCTAACTCTAACACATAACCGTACGGTTTTTTAAGTTGCGATTCCTGCTAAAAGCTGGATAATGCACCGTCTTTTAAAACACAGGTTTAAAGAATGCCAAAAGGCGATCATATTGAAATGCAGGGTACGGTAATCGATACATTACCTAACACTATGTTTCGTGTTGAGCTTGAAAATGGACATGTAGTCATTGCTCACATTTCAGGCAAAATGCGTAAGCATTACATACGTATATTGACTGGTGACAAAGTTACTGTCGAACTGACACCATACGATTTATCAAAGGGTCGTATTACTTTCAGAGAAAGATAAAACCCCTTGGGTTAACCTGCCTTTTCAGGTGTTCGCTTTTCCCCTGCTGCAGTATGGCAAACCAGTTTGTCATCTTCACAATCAATCCGGACTTCACCGCCCGCGGATAAATCTCCAAACAGTAGCTCTTCAGCCAGCACCTGCTTGATTTCGTCCTGGATAACTCTGGCCATCGGTCTGGCCCCCATTTTGGGGTCATAACCTTTTTCTGCCAGATAAGCTCGTGCGGCATCCGATATTCGTAAAGTGACCTTTTTAGCTTCCAGTTGAGATTCGAGTTCAATCAGGAACTTATCGACCACATTTAGAATAACCTTTGTATTCAGCGCTTCGAAATGGATGATCGCATCCAGACGATTCCTGAACTCAGGGGTGAATATCTTTTTAATAGCCTCACCAGCATCAGAGCTGTGATCCTGCATGGTGAAACCCATGGTACTTCGACTGATCAAATCAGCGCCAGCATTGGTGGTCATGACCAGGATGACGTTACGAAAATCGGCTTTTCTACCATTGTTATCGGTCAAAGTACCGTTATCCATGACTTGCAGTAATAAATTAAAAACATCTGGATGGGCTTTTTCTATTTCATCCAGTAAAACGACAGAATATGGATGCTTGAGAACCTCTTCAGTCATCAGCCCCCCCTGGTCAAAACCTACATACCCGGGTGGCGCGCCAATCAGGCGTGATACGGTATGACGCTCCATATATTCTGACATATCGAATCTGATAAGCTCTATGCCCATTATTTTGGCCAGCTGCTTACACACTTCGGTCTTGCCAACCCCGGTGGGGCCGGCAAACAGAAACGAGCCGACCGGCTTGGCATCTCTGCCAAGACCAGAGCGTGACATTTTTATGGCGGAATCCAGCGCCTTAATCGCCTTATCCTGTCCAAATACTACCCGAGAAAGATTTTTACCCAGATTTCTCAACATATCCATATCAACCGTATTGACGGTGGATGATGGAATTCGGGCTATTTGTGAAACGATATACTCAATTTCATGGATGCCAATGGTTTTTTTACGTTGTTTTTCCGGAAGAATTCTTCGCTTTGCCCCGGCTTCATCGATTACATCGATCGCTTTATCGGGCAGGTGACGATCATTAATATAGCGAGCAGATAACTCTGCCGCTTTTTTTAATGCCTGGACGGTGTATTTAACATCATGATGCTCTTCAAAACGCGTTTTAAGTCCTTTTAAAATCTGGAAGGTCTCATCCACGGATGGTTCTGGCACATCGATTTTTTGAAATCGCCTGGCGAGTGCACGATCTTTTTCGAAAACACCACGATATTCCTGATAAGTGGTGGAGCCTATACACTTCATTTCGCCGCTGGCTAAAACGGGTTTGATCAGGTTCGAGGCATCCATTACGCCACCAGATGCAGAGCCAGCACCAATAATGGTATGAATTTCATCAATGAAGAGTACTGCGTGAGGCTCTTCTTTTAACTGCTTGATTACCGCTTTAAGGCGTTTTTCGAAATCTCCACGGTATTTGGTGCCGGCAACTAAAGCACCTAAATCGAGAGAGTAAATAGTCGCATCGAGCAAAATTTCAGGTACCGATTCTTCCACTATTTTGCGCGCCAGGCCCTCGGCAATCGCTGTTTTGCCAACCCCTGCCTCTCCTACCAGCAGAGGGTTATTTTTACGCCGCCGACAGAGTGTTTGCACAACCCTTTCAATTTCTTGTTCGCGTCCAATCAGCGGATCAATTCTGCCTGCAAGCGCCAGTTCATTCAGATTCGTTGCATAGATTTCGAGCGGCTTGTCTTTCGGCGGACTTTCGCTGAAGGGCTCTGATGCATAGCTATCTTCCTGCGTGGTTTCATCAATGCGAGATATTCCGTGCGATAGATAATTCGTTACATCCAGTCTTTCCACATCCTGAGAGTGTAATAAAAACACGGCATGTGAATCCTGCTCAGAAAAAATCGCAACCAGAACGTTGGCTCCACTGACTTCTCCCTGTCCTGATGATTGCACATGAAACAGAGCACGTTGTAATACGCGCTGAAAACCTAAAGTCGGCTGAGTGTCTCTATCATCCTTATCTGACAGAATGGGAGTATTCTGATCGACAAATTTTATTAATTCGGCGCGTAACCTCTTAACATCTGCTCCACAGGCCTGTAAAACCGCTATCGCAGAAGCGTTTTCGGTCAGCATCAACAGAATATGCTCGACTGTAATAAACTCATGCATTTTTTCCTTCGCATCAAGAAATGCCTGGTTTAACGAGAGCTCTAGTTCTTTATTCAGCATAATTATTTATTTACAGTTCCGTAGTTTTCGATTTAATCATAACAAATATAGACCCAAAAAATTTAAAATGTATTCAAGAACTGCCTATATTTTATTCAAGCAACAGTCGACTGGGCTTACGCCTCTTCCATTTCGCACATCAGGGGGTGTTTGTTTTCACGCGCATAGTTATTCACCTGAACGACTTTAGTTTCAGCAATGTCTCTGGTGAATACTCCACAAACCCCCTTTCCCAGCTTGTGCACATGCAACATGATTAAAGTTGCCTGGTCACGGTTATGATTAAAGATAGATTCTAGAACATGAACAACAAATTCCATCGGTGTGTAATCATCATTAATCAGAACTACCTTATATAAGGGTGGCTTTTTCAGTTTTGGCCGAGTTTGTTCGAGCAAAACGGTATCGTCATCATCAGGGCGCTGACTCATACTACAAATCCTGTTAAATTTTTAATTGCATTTAACATAATAACACGTGTGTCTATTTTCAATGTCCCAGCTAAATATTAAGCGAATAAATTATCAAAATGTTGAAATATTTCATGCTAGGATATTGATTATGTGATGAAATATTTTATCATTAACGTTGGTACTAAAACGAAAAATTAAAACAGCAAATTGGATCAATTGCTCCTAATCTAAGTAGATATTGAAAGTTATGAGGTAAGGTTATGACCACAGGTACGGTGAAATGGTTTAGTAATGTCAAGGGTTACGGCTTCTGTAATACCGACGAAAACGAAGA
>JACNJF010000125.1:11410-23691 GCA_014382695.1 Gammaproteobacteria bacterium
ATGACATACCAACACATTACTGTTCCTGATCAGGGCACAGCTATAACGGCGAATGCTGACAATAGTTTAAATGTTCCAAATAACCCCATTATTCCTTTTATTGAAGGTGATGGAATTGGTTCTGATATCACACCACCGATGCATGATGTCGTTAATGCGGCGGTTCAAAAAGCTTATGCAGGTAAAAGAACCATACACTGGATGGAAATTTATGCTGGCGAGAAAGCGACTCAGACCTATGGTGAAAATGAGTGGCTCCCTGAGGAAAGTCTGCAAGCGATGGAAAAATACATCGTTTCCATCAAAGGCCCTCTTACCACACCAATCGGTGGCGGAATGCGCTCTTTGAATGTAGCGATTCGTCAAAAGCTGGATCTGTATGCATGTGTTCGACCGGTAAGATATTTTAATGGTATCGAGACCCCTCTCAAAAGGCCGGAGGATACCGAGATGGTTATCCACCGTGAAAATACCGAGGATATCTATGCTGGTATAGAATGGGAGTCTGGTTCAGCTGAAGTAAAAAAACTCATCAAGTTTTTAACCGATGAAATGGGTGTTACCAGCATCCGCTTTCCAGAGACTTCCGGTATTGGTATCAAGCCGGTGTCATCAGAAGGCTCCACGCGTTTGATCCGTAAGGCAATGCAATATGCGGTCGATAACGATCGTGACTCAGTAACCCTGGTACATAAGGGTAATATTATGAAATACACCGAAGGTGCATTCCGTAACTGCGGCTATCAACTGGCTAAAGATGAATATGGCGCCACTCTGATTGGGGATGGTCCATGGTGTGAATTCAAGAACCCTAAAACCGGGAAAACGATTACGGTAAAAGATGTCATTGCCGATAATTTCTTACAGCAAATACTGATTCGACCTGCCGATTACGATGTCATTGCCACGCTAAACCTAAATGGCGATTACATTTCAGATGCACTGGCCGCTCAGGTTGGTGGTATAGGAATCGCACCTGGGGCGAATATTGCAAATACTGTCGGTGTTTTTGAAGCCACACATGGCACCGCACCAAAATATGCGGGCCTGAATAAGGTTAACCCTGGATCACTGATACTTTCCGCTGAAATGATGCTGCGTTATATCGGATGGACGGAAGCGGCTGATTTAATCATCAAAGGGATGGAAGGTTCGATCAGCGCTAAAAAGGTTACCTATGATCTGGCGGGTAAAAATCCGGCAACGCCGCCTCTGAGTACTTCTGACTTTGCTGCTTCTGTTATTACTTATATGTAATAACAGCTAACACGCTTTACATTAATGGCGGCTACTACTTTAGCCGCCATTTTTTATTTCATATCCAGATGTGAAATCGCTGGTTTACTAATGCGATGTAAACCGGTGATCTCTACAACCTTGGTGGCAATCTCTTCAATCGACATGGTTGTAGTATTCAGATAGGGAACATTGAACTGTTCAAACATCTGCTCTGCGGCTTTGACTTCATATTTGCATTGCTCCAGCGATGCGTAGCGGCTATTCGATCGACGCTCTTCGCGGATATGTGCCAGTCGCTTCGGGTTGGTTGTCAGGCCAAATAATTTACCCTTAAATCCTCTGATAATGGCGGGCAGGTCTTCTGACTCCATATCTTCTTCCGTAATAGGGTAATTAGCCGCCTTAATGCCGAACTGTAATGCGAGATACAGACAGGTCGGTGTTTTACCACTGCGGGAGACGCCGACGATGATAATATCAGACTGTCCATACATTTTAGTGGTCATGCCATCATCATGCAGCATGGTGAAATCTATCGCATTGATGCGGGATTCATAAAGGCCCTGATTACTGATGCGGTGAGATTGACCGGATTCATGAATGGAGTGAGCATGTAATATCAGTTCCAGATCCGGTAAAAATCGCTCAAACGGGTCAATGATCAATGCCTTTGACTGATGAATGATGCGACTAATCTCTTCATCTGCCATGGTCGAGATGACGATAGATTGCAGCTCATTATCGGCGTTTTCAGCGTTGATTCGATCGACCAGTTTATAGGCTTTCTGGGTGGTATCCACGAAAGGTATAGTGACCGAAGAAAACTGAATACCTGGAAACTGAGCAAGCAGACTATGGCCTAAAGTTTCTGCAGTGATCGCTGTTCTATTGGATAAAAAGTAGACCCGCCTAAGCGGTTGGTTCGAAGTATCATTCATAAAGTTATATAAACTACATCTAAAGACTTAACCTTTTTAGGTATTTGATAGATTATTGATTATGCTACATTCAGTCTATTAATAACTATAAAAAGCTGTTTGTCTAATTATGAATACTATCAATTCTAAATTTTCTAATCGTCAGGTCATTGGACTTGAGCATCTTGGTATGAATGATGTCCCCATTGTGGGCGGGAAAAACGCCTCTCTCGGCGAAATGATTTCAAACCTGTCTAATCTTGGTGTCAGTGTGCCGGGTGGCTTTGCCACCACTGCCGAGGCATACAGAGAGTTTCTTATTGAGGCTGGTCTGACGCAAAAAATCAATAAAAAGCTGTCTGAATTAAATGTTGATGATGTCAATGCGCTAGCGGTCGCTGGAAAAACCATCCGACAATGGGTGATAGAGGCTCCTTTACCGACGGCGCTGGAAAGTGCTATTCGGGAAGCCTATGCCGAGATGGCAAGTGACGGTGAGGACACAACGGTTGCGGTTAGATCTTCGGCGACTGCAGAAGATTTGCCGGACGCCTCTTTTGCCGGACAGCAGGAAACATTCCTGAATATCAACGGTATCAATCAGGTTCTGCATGCGGTGAAACTGGTGTTTGCCTCTTTGTTCAATGACCGTGCAATCTCTTATCGAGTCCATCAGGGCTTTGACCATGCCGAAGTCGCGCTTTCGGCGGGAATTCAGCGCATGGTGCGCAGCGACCTCGCTGCCAGTGGAGTGATGTTCAGCATAGACACCGAGTCCGGTTTTGAGGATGCGGTCTTTATTACCGGCAGTTATGGCTTGGGTGAAACAGTGGTTCAGGGTGCGGTCAACCCCGATGAGTTCTATGTCTATAAAAAGTCTCTGGCGGCCGGTAAAAGAGCGATTCTGCAAAAAAATCGTGGCAGCAAATTAATCAAGATGATTTATGCACAGGAAGAAAATCCGGAACATGCAATTCAAACGGTCAGCGTCGACCACTATGAGCAGCAGCAGTTCTGTATTTCTGAAGAGGATATCACCGAACTGGCAAAAATGGCCGTGACCATAGAAAAACATTATCAGCGCCCGATGGATATTGAGTGGGCGAAAGATGGCCTGACCGGACAATTATTTATTGTACAGGCCCGCCCTGAAACGGTAGTTTCACGTGAAGGGCAGATTATCGAACGCTATGTCCTGAAAGAACGTCCAAAATATCTTGTTGAGGGACGTGCGGTGGGTAATCGTATCGGTCAGGGAACCGCTAAGGTGATCACCGATCTGAGCCAGATGGATCAGATCGCTGAGGGTGATGTACTGGTCACCGATATGACCGACCCCGACTGGGAACCGATCATGAAAAGAGCCTCTGCGATTGTAACCAATCGTGGCGGGCGTACCTGCCACGCCGCGATTATTGCGCGTGAAATGGGCATCCCTGCTCTGGTTGGCTGCGGCAATGCAACGCGTATCATACAGCATGGATCGAACGTTACCGTGTGCTGTGCAGATGGCGATAGCGGCCATGTCTATCCCGGTTTACTCAAGTTCGAACATCAGAAACATGAACTCTCAAAAATGCCGGATATCCCGGTCAAGGTAATGATGAATGTAGGCAATCCTGAAAGGGCATTCAGCTTCGCCAAACTACCACATAAAGGCGTAGGTCTCGCGCGTCTAGAGTTTATCATCAACAAGATGATCGGAATTCATCCCAAGGCTCTGCTCAACTTTAATCAAATCAGTGCTGAACTGCAGCAGTTAATAAAAGAGCGTATAACCGGCTATCCATCCCCGGTGGATTATTACGTCGATCGACTGGCAGAAGGTATTTCCACCCTGGGTGCTGCCTTTGCACCGGAAAGAGTCATCGTGCGACTGTCAGATTTTAAATCGAACGAATATGCCCATTTAATCGGTGGTGAAATCTTCGAGCCGGAAGAAGAGAATCCGATGATCGGATATCGCGGAGCTGCCCGCTATCTGTCGGAAGATTTTCGTGACTGTTTCGCGCTGGAATGTCAGGCGATTAAACGAGTTCGTCTGGATATGGGAATTACCAATGTCGAGATCATGATACCTTTCGTGCGCACTCTGGAAGAAGCGGCCGGGGTGATTCAGCTATTGAAAGAGAATGGTCTGGAGCGTGGCAAGGATGGTCTAAAGATCATCATGATGTGCGAACTCCCTTCCAATGTGTTACTGGCAGCAGAGTTTCTGGAGTATTTCGATGGCTTTTCGATCGGATCGAACGATTTGACCCAGCTTACTCTGGGCCTCGACAGAGACTCAGGCCTGATCGCGCACTCGTTTGACGAGCGTAATCCTGCTGTAATGAAGCTGCTGGAGATGGCCATAGTGGCCTGCAAAAAAGCAAATAAATATGTTGGCATCTGTGGTCAGGGCCCTTCCGATCATCCGGATCTGGCCAAGTGGCTATATGAAAAAGGCATCGATAGTCTTTCATTAAATCCGGACACCGTGGTTGACACCTGGCTATTCATGGCGGACCAGAAGAAAGATGCCTGATTATGAACATCTGGGCAAGGGTGTCTACCATCTGGATAGTCATTATACCGGTGCTGGCGTTGCCAGCCTGTATGCCATTGTGCATAACGAGGAAGTTGCGTTTATAGAAACCGGCATAGCCCATTCCCTGCCCTATGTGAAACGCTTTCTGCACGACCAGGGGTTAAGCGCCGATCAGGTGCGCTACGTGATTCCAACCCATGTCCATCTGGATCATGCCGGTGGTGCCGGCGTGATGATGCAGACATTTCCTAACGCCGAACTGGTGATCCATCCACGCGGTGCGCGCCATATGATTGACCCTTCTCGCCTGATAGCCGGTACTATTCAGGTGTATGGCGAAAAGCTCTTTCACGAAATCTATGGTGATATCCCGGCGATTGAAGAAAGTCGAGTGATTGTGGCAGAGCATGAAACCCGCATTATGCTGAATGATCGAGAGCTACTGATCGTCGATACCCCCGGACATGCCTACCATCACTTCTGTATTGTTGATGCCTTCAGTCAGGGCATTTTCACCGGTGATACCTTTGGCCTGTCTTATCCGGATGTTTTGACTCATGGAAAACGTTTTATCCTGCCGACAACCACACCGGTGCATTTCAACCCACAGGCGTTGCACTCCTCTGTCGATTTGCTGATGTCGTTTAAACCTGAACGGATGTATCTGACCCATTTCAATGTGTTACCCGATCCCGCATTACTGGTGGATCAATATCACAACTGGATAGACAAATTTGTAGCATTGACCGAACAGATCAAGCCGGTCGATAACTCGCTGATTCCAGACATGATCGATCGCATGGGAACACAGCTTGGTACAGAGTTTGGCATACCAGCCAAGGTGCTGGAAACAAAACTGGCGATGGACATCAAACTCAACTGTCAGGGACTGGCCTACTGGTACCAGCATCGAGATGACTGAATCGAGTGTGTGGAAGCCGCATGTTACGGTTGCCGCCATCTGTGAAAAAAACCACCGCTTTCTGCTGGTCAGAGAACTGGTAAAGGGGCGTGAAGTGTTTAATCAGCCAGCCGGACATCTGGATCCGGGGGAATCGCTGGAACAGGCGGTGATTCGTGAAACACGGGAAGAAACTGCCTACGATTTCACCCCTCAACAACTTTGTGGAATCTACCGCTACATCCCGCAACGGGGAATTGAGGAAACCATCATCCGCTTTGCGTACAGTGGAGTCGTCGGTCAACAGCATCAACATCCGCTCGATGAAGGTATTCTCAGTGCAGAATGGATGACGCTGGACGAGATCCGGCAAACACGCGCCGATCATCGTAGTACGTTGGTCCTGCAATGTGTGCTGGACTATCTGGAAAAACCATCCTACCCTTTGCAGGTTTTCAGAAGCGCCTGTCAATAATTTGAAATTTACCCTAATCGCCATCCAGTTTATGTTGCTGGGTTTCACCTCTACCAGTGCTTTAACTGCAGAGTTTGTGCAGTGCTTTGATTTTGGCTGTAAATCAACCCGCGAAATCGACTTTAATGAAAACCAATGGGCAGCCATCCACCGCGTTTTCTCGCCTGCGGCATTAACAGAATGGCAGGAAAAGCAGCAGATTCGTCAGGCCATCGCCCTGATGGAACAGTATGCCGGTGAATTAACCGGCACCTATCAGGACAAAGCCGGAAATTACAGCGGTGAGGACCTGCCGTTTCAGCAGGATTGTATCGATGAATCCACAAATACTAGTCAGTACCTGATGGCGCTCCAGAATCGCAGCCTGTTGCATTGGCACCAGGTCGCCGAAAAAAAGCGCAGAATGGTCTGGTTTGCAACCCACTGGTCAGCCGTAATCCGGCAGAATGACAGCCAGCAACTGTATGCCGTTGACTCCTGGTATCGAGATAACGGTGAACTACCCTATATTCAGAAACTCGAAGACTGGCAGCTTAAAACTAGCTTTCCGGTTTCACTCAATCCCTGATCAAAACAATATGTCAAAAGAAAAAATTATCATCGGAATATCCGGTGGCGTCGATTCTGCGGTAGCCGCCCTGTTACTTAAACAGCAGGGCTATGAAGTCGAAGCCCTGTTCATGAAAAACTGGGAAGAGGATGATACGGCTGAGTATTGCTCTGCTACGGTCGATCTAGCGGATGCCCAGCAAGTCTGTGATCGGCTGGATATCCCTCTGCATTCTGTCAATTTTGCCACCGAATACTGGGACCGGGTGTTTGAGTATTTTCTGGAGGAATACCGCAAAGGTCGCACCCCTAACCCCGACATTATGTGTAATAAGGAAATCAAGTTTAAGGCCTTCCTCGAATATGCCCGCTCGCTGGGAGCAAGCCGGATTGCCACCGGTCACTATGTACAGAACAGAACGCTGGAGGGTCGCACGGAGTTGTTACGAGGGCTCGATGAGAATAAGGACCAGTCCTACTTTCTGTATGCTCTTAGCAGTTATCAGCTATCCACCGCGTTGTTTCCGGTAGGCCGGCTGGAAAAGCCGGAAGTGCGTCAGCTGGCACAGGCACAGGGGTTTGATGTCTTCAACAAGAAAGACTCTACCGGAATCTGTTTTATCGGAGAGCGCAAATTCAAGGATTTTTTACAGCAGTTTATTCCTGCGCAACCGGGGTCGATACAGACGCTGGAAGGAAATACCATTGGCAGTCATTCCGGGTTGATGTATTACACCATCGGCCAGCGCCAGGGACTGGGAATTGGCGGGCTACAAAACGCATCCGAACAGCCCTGGTTTGTGGTGGCCAAGGATTTGCAGAGTAATATTCTGGTCGTAACTCAGGGGCATGACCACCCTGCTCTATTCCACACGCATTGTGAGATTCAGGGGTTACACTGGATTAACCCGCAAAATATTCAGCTTCCATTTAGCTGTAGCGCTAAAATCCGCTATCGACAGCAGGATCAGGCCTGTACAATTAGCGCTATTCACAACGCAACCGCCACCGTCCAGTTCAGCAAGCCTCAACGCGCCATCACAGCCGGTCAATCTCTTGTATTTTACGCACAGGAAGTCTGTCTTGGCGGCGGCATAATCGATAAAGCATACAATCTCAAATGACCCAATTACACGATCAAACGCTGGCTCTAGCCAGCATGTTTCAATCGGCCACGCTGATCAATCAGCTGGCACATGGCAAACCTATCAATCAGGCTGCTTTCGACTGCAGTATGGATAGCCTGTTTACGCTGGAGGCCAATTCCACCGAAGACATTTTCGGCTATGGTGATGGCCTGATACAGGGATTGAAGACACTCATCGATTACCTTGACGGGCAGCATAAAAGTCCGGAGCGGGTAATCGCCTACTACGTGTTATCCATGATTAAACTGGAGAGTCGTCTACTTAAAAACAAAACGCAAGTGCAGCAGGTTCATAGTGGGCTGGAATCGATTCAGAAGCAGGCTGTAGATTTTGAGATGTCGCAGTCAGCCAAAGCGCATAAGGTTGACGGGCTCTACCAGAAAACCGTAAGCACCCTGAAGCCGCGTATCATTGTGCAGGGCGAGCAGGTACATTTAAATAACAGCGATAACACCAGTAAGGTGCGTACCCTGCTGTTTGCTGGCATTCGCGCGGCGGTGTTATGGCGCCAGAAAGGCGGTTCGCGCCTGCGCTTGCTATTTTCGCGTAAAAAATATGTGCAACAGGCACAGAAAATTCTGCAACAGTTTTAATCCCGTCCATCCACTCGCCTGATGCAAAGTGACCTCGTCAAAGGCGCTGCTTTTATCCTGCTGTCTGAACTGTTTTTCGTCCTGATGGGCACCCAGGTCAGAGAAGTATCTACTCAGCTGTCGAATGAAATGATTGTGTTCTTTCGTAACCTGATCGGCTTACAGATTATCGTTCCACTGGTGATGCGCAACGGCTGGAGTTCACTCAAATCGAGCACTCCGCAGTTACACCTGTTACGCGGTCTGGCCGGCGTCAGCGCCATGTACTGTTTCTTTTATGCGATCGCGAATCTGCCACTGGCGAATGCGATGATCCTGAAGATGTCGGCACCGCTATTCATTCCACTGATTGCCTTTATCTGGCTGAAAGAGCCTCCAAGCTGGATGATTGGTCTGGTTGTGATACTCGGCTTTGCGGGCGTTATCCTGATCATCAAGCCTGATTTCGATGCGCTCGACCGGGTCGCGATGATTGCACTGGCTGGCGGTTTTTTTGCCGCGGTGGCTAAATCGACCGTGAAACGGCTGACCAACACCGACAAACCGGCCACCGTGGTGTTTTATTTCGCGCTGACGGCGTTGACAGTTTCCAGCCTGCCGGCTTTCCTTCACTGGCAAACCCCGAATAGCGCACAGCTTGCGCAACTGATACTACTCGGTGTACTCGCTTCGGGAGGGCAGTTTTTCATGACCCGCGCCTACTCTTATGCGCCTGCATCCCAGATTAGCCATTACAGTTATAGCTCGATCCTGTACGCCTCCGCGTTTGGCTGGTTACTGTGGGACGAATGGATGGATAGCTGGGCCTGGTTTGGAGCCGGTATGGTGGTGATTTCAGGGGTATTACTGATCCGCAGAAAAAAACTGGTCAGTTAAACCGCTATTTCAACCAGCGAGTTTTTCGAGTTTCACCGCACAATACTTAAACTCCGGAATTTTAGCCACCGGGTCGAGTGCTTCATTGGTGAGTAGATTGGCCGCCGCATCGTTATAACAGAAGGCCATAAACACGGTTCCGCTCTGTACCCCACTATCCCTGCGTGCTCGTGCCGTCAATTTACCACGCCTTGAAACGATCTGGACCTTTTCCCCCGCCCGGATATCCAGCGCCTGTAGATCATCCGGATGAATACTGATTACCGGTTCGGGTTCCAGCGTATCCAGCACCCTGGCCTTGCGCGTCATACTGCCCGTATGCCAGTGTTCCAGCTGCCGTCCAGTGGTAAAGATCAGCGGATAGGCTGCATCGGGTAGCTCATCAGCATGGGTATAGCGGGCCGCGACAAACCTGGCGCGGCCGTCGGGCGTCGGAAATCCTGCGGTAAAAATCGTCGGTGTACCAGCGTCTCCTTCATGTTCCAGCGGATAAGTCAGGCTATGCTCCTGATCGAGCCGTTGCCAGCTGATCCCGGCGAGTGCCGGCATAGCCTGACGGATCTCGCCAAAGACGTCCTCCGCACCCTGATAATTCCAGTCGAGCCCCATACGATTGGCGATTTGCTGAATGATCCACAGATCCTGTCGGGCTTCGCCCGGAGGATTCACTGCCTGCCGCCCCATCTGCACGCGTCGATCGGTATTAGTAAAGCTACCGATTTTTTCCGCAAACGCCGAAGCTGGCAGGATCACATCGGCAAACCCGGCGGTTTCGGTAAAGAAGATATCCTGCACCACCAGATGATCCAGCATCGACAGCGCCTTGCGTGCATGATTCAGATTCGGATCCGACATCGCCGGATTTTCCCCTTCGATATACATCCCCTGAATTTTACCGTGATGGATGGCGTGCATGATTTCAACCACGGTCAGACCGGGATTCGGGTCAAGCTCGCAGTTCCATAACTTTTCGAAACGACTGCGCGCGACTGGATCGCTGACCTGCTGGTAGCCCGGTAACATCATTGGAATCAGGCCGACATCGGAGGCACCCTGTACATTATTCTGCCCGCGTAACGGATGTAGCCCGGTTCCGGCACGACCGATCTGACCGGTCATCAGCGCCAGCGCAATCAGGCAACGTGCGTTATCGGTGCCGTGGATATGCTGCGATATGCCCATGCCCCAGAAAATCATTGCGCTACTGGCCGTTGCATACAGGCGTGCAACTTCGCGTAGCGTGGTGGCGGGGATTCCGCAGATGGGTGCGACCTTTTCCGGGCTGAAGTGCTGCAGGTTTTGCTTAAAAAGCTCAAACCCTTCGGTATGCTGCTGGATATAGGTCTCGTCGTGCAAGTCCTCTTCGAGTATGCAATGCATCAATGCATTCAGCATCGGCACATCCGTATCCGGGCGGAACTGCAGGAAATAACTCGCATGTCGGCTCAAATCGGATCGATACGGATCCATGTAAATCAGCTTTTTGCCGGCCTTAACCGCATTCTTGATAAAGGTTGCGGCGACCGGATGATTCACCGTAGGTTTGGCCCCAATCACCACGATCACTTCGGCTTCGCTCACATCCGACACCTGATTGGAAACGGCTCCCGATCCTATACCTTCGAGTAAGGCCGCGACCGATGAGGCATGACACAGGCGTGTACAGTGATCGACATTATTGCTGCCAAAGCCGGTGCGTACCAGTTTCTGGAACAGGTAGGCTTCTTCATTGCTGCCCTTGGCGGAACCAAATCCGGCCAGTGCAGTGCTTCCAGCTTCATCCCGAATACGCTTCAGGCCGTCAGCGGCGAATGCCAGTGCTTCATCCCAGCTCGCTTCGCGGAAATAATTTAGCCGGTCTGCGTAAGCTATCAGTTCAGTGCTTTTTACCATCTCGGTACGCCGAATCAGTGGACGAGTCAGGCGTTCAGCATGGTGGATATAATCGAAGCCGAAGCGTCCCTTGACACACAGTCGGCTTAGATTGGCCGGGCCGTCGCGTCCTTCCACATGGATAATGCGTTCGTTATGGATATGATAGGTTAACAGGCAACCGACCCCACAGTAGGGGCAGACCGTATCGATCTGGCGCTCTGAAACTTGCTGATCATCCAGCTGTGCGGGTAATAACGCGCCCGTCGGACAGGCCTGAACACATTCACCACAGGAAACACAGCTGCTTTGTCCCAGTGCATCATCCAGATCAAATACAATCTTTAGCTGATTGCCGCGTCCGGCGAGGCCGATCACGTCATTTACCTGCACATCGCGACAGGCACGTACGCAGCGGGTACACTGAATGCAGGCCGCAAGATTAACCACGATCGCCGGGTTGCTGTGATCCATGTGTGCTGGTTCACGACGACTGAAACGGGAACCGCTAATGCCACGGCTTTTGCACCAGTGGGTGAATTCATTATCCTGAGTTTTATTCGGTGCGGGCATCTCTGTACCCAGCAGTTCCAGTACCAGATTCTGAGATTGCAACACACGGGTACTCTCGCTATCCACCACCATACCCGCCGTTGGCTGACGGCAGCAGGATGCGGCAAGCACCCGTTCACCTTCGATTTCAACCAGACAGGCGCGACAGTTGCCGGCAGTCGGGTAACCCGGTTTGTAGCACAGATGAGGAATGTCTATTTTATGCCGCATGGCGGCCTGCAGGATCGACTCGCCTTCGATAGCTTCGATAGAGTCGCCATTCAGTTCGAATGTGACCGTCATGCATCAAACTCCTGCGGAAAGTAGCGCAGCGCACACAGCAACGGATTCGGCGCTGCCTGTCCCAGCCCGCAGATGGAGGCATCCATCATCACCGCCGACAGTTCCGTCAACAGTTCGCTATCCCAGTCATCCTGCTGCATCAATTCTGCTGCCTGGGCGCAGCCGACGCGACAGGGCGTGCACTGGCCACAGGATTCGTGGGCAAAAAAGCGCATCGCATTCAGCGCCAGATTGCGTGCCGAATCCTGCGTGGAAAACACGATCACCGCTGCCGAGCCGATGAAGCAGCCATAGGTCTGTAAGGTATCGAAGTCGAGCGGGATATG
>JACNJF010000125.1:24335-25634 GCA_014382695.1 Gammaproteobacteria bacterium
TCCTTGAAGGTTCCCGGTTCGCCTTCATCGATATTCACCACCAGATAACGCGGAGCAGCCTGTTGGCGCAGAATGCGCCATTTACGACCGGTTGGAAATCCGGCACCACCGAGCCCACGTAAAGCGGCAGCCTCCAGGGTCTGGATAATACTGTCGACCGGCTGCTTTCCGCCCACACAGTCTGCCAGCAGCGTATAGCCCTGAGCCGTCCGGTACTGGCTAAAACTAATGCTCGGACTGTATCCAGATGCAGCGATCTGGTCGTTGTCAATGGCACTCTGCACACGTTCGACACTGGCCTGTTCGATGGGATTGGAGCCGACTAGCGCAACCGGAGCCTGCGCGCAGCGACCAACACAGGGCACCTGCTGGATACGTAGATGTGCGCCAAAGGTACTTTTCAGAGTGGCAAAAAGTTGTTCCGATCCTGCCATTTCGCAGCTGATCGAATTGCACACACGAATGGTGATGCTGTTGATTGCCGGTTCGGTTTCTTTCACCACATCAAAGTGATGATAAAAACTCGCGACTTCATAAACTTCGGCCACCGCAAGTTTCATTTCATCGGCCAGTGCGACCAGATGTGCGGCTGAAAGTTGATGATAATGATCCTGGATTTTATGCAGATGTTCGATCAACAGATCACGCTGCCGGGACTCAGCACCAAGTAGATTTCTTATCTCAGTCAGTGCCTGTGCACTAACCTGACGACCACGAAACTGACCTTTAGTGGGGTTAAAGATCGGCATAGCTTTTATGTTCCAGCGAATGCAGGAAGGCATTCAGCAGGAATGCCAGCAACACCAGTACGATGCCCAGCGCAATGCCCTGTACAAAATTGCCCTTACTGGTTTCGAGCGCAATCGCCGTCGGAATATTACGCGTATACTCCAGAATATTTCCGCCCAGCATCATGGAAGCGCCGACCTCGGCAATAATACGCCCGTAGGCAGCCAGCAGCGCAGTCAGCAAACCGAAACGCACTTCATACAGCAGCGTGAAAAAAGCTCGAATTGGACCCGCGCCGAGTGTTCTCGCGGTTTCCCAGGCGCGGGTATCGACCGCCTGTATCGCTGCCAGTGACATCGAAACAATAATTGGAAAACTCAGCAAAAACTGCCCCATTACCATCGCTGTCTGGGTAAACAACAGGCGAAAATCTCCCATCGGTCCATGCCGCGATAGCACGATAAACAGGGTCAGCCCGACCACCACGGCCGGTACCGAGAGTAATGCACTAAATATGGAGATCAGTAACTTTCTGCCAGGGAATCTAAAATGCGCCAGCACAAAAGCAGT
>JACNJF010000098.1 GCA_014382695.1 Gammaproteobacteria bacterium
CTAGGGGTTAAGAACTCATACAAGTGTAGCTGATAAAAAAAAATAATCAATCCTTTGCTGGACCTGGTTTTTTACATATTTTTCATCATTTGCAGTTATAGAAATATAACTAAGCGGGTTATTAATCAGGGGGGCTCTGAATAATTCATCGATCAATTCTCAGAGCGCGGAGATCGAAAAATGTGTGTGTGATATCCTTACAAAATCAATGACTTGATGTCAGCGTTTTGGCGGCTCGGCAACCGGTTCAGGTCAAGCAGGCTGAAGCCCTCGGAGACGAAATTAAAAACCCGGCTGGAGGGGACTAGAAACAGGGCCTGTAGAGGCGCTATAAATGGTAATAATCCCGGATAATCTGCCAGGCTTCATCCGCTGTTTCGACAAACTGAAAAAGCTGCAGATCTTCCTCGCCGATGGTGCCCTCTTCCACCATCGCATCAAAATCAATCACCCGTTTCCAGTATTCGGCACCGAGTAACAGCACGGGGACCGGCTTGATCTTGCGTGTCTGTATCAGGGTCAGGGTTTCAAACAGTTCGTCGAGGGTGCCAAAACCACCCGGACAGGCTACCAGAGCTCGCGCTCGTTTGAGGAAATGCATCTTACGGATCGCAAAATAATGAAACTGAAAACACAGTTCCGGCGTGACATAGGGATTTGGACGTTGCTCGAACGGCAGCACGATATTCAGGCCGATACTTTTACCGCCCGCATCCATCGCGCCGCGGTTGGCTGCCTCCATAATTCCCGGGCCACCGCCGGTAATCACCACCAGTTCACACTCTCCGCCATGCTGCGAATTCTGGGTAATTAAACGCGCCAGGGTGCGTGCTTCGTCGTAGTAGCGCGAGTTTTCAACAACCCGTCCGGCAATCCTGACCTTACGTTGCAGGGCGGTATCCTGCGGACTCTGCTGAGCCAGGTGTTCGGCTTGCTGTAACCGCTGCTTACAGGTCTGGCGGTCTGCAAAGCGTGCACTACCAAAAACGACGACCGTGGAATGTATGCCTTTTTCCTGCTGTATAATTTCCGGCTTCAACAACTCCAGCTGCAGGCGCACCGGTCGCAACTCATCGCGCAGTAAAAAATCGACATCGGTATAGGCCAGACTATAGGAGGCAGAGCGGGTTTGTGGCGTTTCCGGGCTGCGTCGGGCAACCCCCAGATCTTCTTCCGCCGTGCTAAATGTGGCCTTCCTCAACTCAAGCTCTTTCACCCTGAACCCTCCTTAAAAGGTAATACTCTGATTCAGTTCCGGTATATTCGCTTCCCAGTCGTTGTGAGATAGGAACTCCTTGAACGCCAGCTTGCTATTCTGTTCACCATGCACCAGATACAGCTGCGGATGCGGCTGCGTAAAGTGACTGATCCAGTCGAGTAGCTGAGACTGGCTGGCATGTGCTGAAAAGCCACCAAGGGTATGGATGCGCGCATTCACCTGAATTTTCTCACCGGCGATACGGAAGGTTTTTTCACCATCCACCAGAGCCCGTCCGGGTGTGCCCAGGGCCTGGTAACCGACGATGAGCACATGTGCGTTGTTGCGCCACAGATTGTGTTTCAGGTGATGCCGGATGCGGCCGCCATTACACATGCCACTACCGGCTATGATGATGGCGCCTTCGGCAATGCGGTTGATCGCCATCGATTCTTCGGTACTGCGCGAATACCGCAATACCGGCAGAAAGTTATGCAGACTGGTCGAGTGCCCCTCTCGCATGGTGGCGATGTCATCCGGGTTGAATACATTCTGATAACGATGATAAATCTCGGTCACTGCAATCGCCATCGGGCTGTCCAGAAAGACGGCCTGCTGCGGCAGTTTCCCGTTCTGATAGAGCTCTCCGAGACGGAAGATAAGCTCCTGAGTACGCCCCACCGCGAACGATGGAATCAGGATATTGCCACCGTTTTTGGAGGCCTGTTCGATAATATTTTCTAGCTCAATCAGGGTTTCATCGATCGGTCTATGATTGCGGTCGCCATAGGTCGATTCCAGCAGCAGAATATCCGCTTCGGTGACGATATCCGGATTACGCAACAGTGCTCCACAGCTATTTCCCAGATCGCCCGAAAAAACAAGTTTCCTGTGCTGGCCATTCTCTGTGATAAACAGTTCCACAATGGATGAACCCAGGATATGTCCCGCATCGCGAAAGCACAGTTCCACATCCTCGCTGATGGCCTGACGCTGCGCATACTTTACCCCGTTACACTGTTTCAGCGTACTTTCCACATCCGGCATCGTATACAGCGGGGTCAATTCTTTTTTACCGGCCCGACGCCGGCGCTTGTTTTCCCACTCCAGATCACGTTCCTGCAGGATAGCGGCATCTTTCAGCAACACATCGAGTAGTTCCGCGGTGGGGTAAGTCATATGTATCGGGCCACGATAGCCTTCAGCAACCATTTTCGGCAACCGCCCCGAGTGATCCAGATGAGCGTGCGAAAGTACCACCGCATCGACCATACTGATGTCGAATGGAAAATCGGCATAGTTAGACTTTTCTTCTTTACGCCGTCCCTGAAACATACCGCAATCCAGCAAAATTCTGGAATGCGCGGTTTCAAGCAGATAGGCCGAACCGGTTACTCCCTCAATCGCCCCGTAGAAAGTTAGTTTTGACATCATCATCTCCCTTCATGTTGTGCATTATGCTAAGCGGAAAGTATTTCTCCAGCCTGACGTTTTAACTTTTTAGCTCACCTCAGTTAATCCTGTTGAGTACGACAGAAAATGACATCTTGTCACCAAAATTAAATTTTTCGCTGACATTATCGGTTGCTGGCAAACTGTAGTTTTCTGAGGTTGTCGTCACCACCGGAGACATTTCACGGCATTCATTCTTACCTAGCGCGCGTATTTCGATCAGGCGTGGCTGAACCAGATTTCGCTCCAGCTTGATGACCACTTTTTTAGCGGAAACCCGATGGGTCAGCGTGATACCGTGGAAGTGATCTTCGGTAGAATAGAGTTTGCTCAGCTTCCCACTGGATTCTTTCTCACAACGCAGTCTCAGGTAACTGCGTTTGACCCCTTTACTCCAGGTATGCGGTTCACGCGTTACATTCAGTCGGCCCTGTTCAATCAACTCATCCCCCTGGCTCAGTTTGAAATCGAGTAACATCACTTCATTTGCCTGCACAGTTCCTGCTGACAGCAGCATTAACAGAACTAAATTTAAACGTGTAATCATGGCTCGCTCCAGGGTTTCTAATAAACTTTAAAATGCTGTGATTTCAGAACATTCTATCGGCTGAATCAACACTCTATAACGGCATTCAACAATACCATTATGTTACCAGATAAGTATCCGCTACACTGAACTCTCAAGTCATTCTGACTAGCAATTTGATCTATGACAAACGATTACAGGAATTTTATCCGCCAGCGCAGGATATATTTTTAAGCATGGCCCGCCCGCTAAAAATCAATATCCTGAGAACCTTTTGCAAAACTATTTAGAGAAGTTGCTGATATCCGTAGATAGCAGCTCTGGTTGAGAATTGTTCTCATTTTCTTTGCTAACTCCACTATGGAACCATTAATTTCCCTACCTTTTACCCAATTTCCTGGATTTCTGGCCTACCTGCCCGTTGTGAGCCTGTGTTCACCTATAAACTACTGAGAAGCGATTCCTTTAGTCGATTCAGACTAAACATCTCATCAGTTGGTCTACTGTTAGCGCAATCACACCAAACATCAGGTGAGTCATTACCTTTTCAGGCCCTCTGACTCGAACCATTCGTGCACCATACTCATCTTTAAGTCGGCCATTAACTCGCTCGACGGTACTGCGCTCATTGTAACGAATATCCTCAGCTGTTTTATACCCGGCATGGCGTTTACTTTTTTGTTCCTGTTTGATTTCTGCCTTGCGTTTTTTAGTGTGCGGGTTCTCATCAATCAATGGAACATGACCTAATGTTCGGCTATGTGCTTTGATTAATGGCGAATCATAGGCCGCATCCATTAAGTCATAACAGCCTGAAACTCTCTGATTGGTCATTTCTGCTAAGGGTATGGCCACCTGGCTATCATGCAGTGATGCTGAGCTGAGTAGACAGCTGATCGGTATGCCACCGTCGGAGGCATCAATATGTAATTTGTAACCAGTCCAGCTGGTTTTATATCCTTTACTATTTCGCTTAGTACCTACGTTGCAGGCATTTGGTAAATCTGCAGTCATTTCGGCTAAGGTCATACCGGCACTTTGTTTTTCTATTCGTGTTAGCGGTTTAACCCGGGTTTCTCCTTTTTTTGGACGGCCTCTTTTAACCGGTTGAACGGGGCCTACGAATTCTTTTTTGCGGATCACTTCGGGTTTTTCCCGAGCGATTATGGCCGTTGAATCTCTTGAGATATGATAAATCAGATGATCTCCAAGATGCTGAGTTATAATCGCTTGATGAATTCGCTGGGTCAGCTTAGTGTCAGCAAATTCAGCAAAAGCTCGTGAAAGGGTGGAGTGACTGGGTATGTCGTTTCTTTTCTCCCAGCCACAGATTCGACGGAGCGACATGTCAGAATTCAGCCTGTCTAATAAAATCTCCGTGGTGCCCATGTTATAGACCGCTTTAGCGACAAAGGCACGAGCGATAGATTCACGACTTTTTTGAGGTCGTCCTGGTGTCTGACCTTGATAAGGTAGATGGGTTTCAAGTTGTGCAATTTCCAGGACTTCAATTAATTGCTGTTGTTTCCGGGTCAGCTCCGGGAGTTCTTCCTGCATCCAGGGGAAAAGATGGCCTTGAAAATGATGCCAGATACTGGATAATGATAGGGGTGCCTGAGAGCTTGGAGCCTGATTTGTCATTGGGTTTTAACCTTTTTGTAGTGAATCCCATTTTAACAAATGGGATCAGGCACTTCTTCTTTTTTTAGCCCTTCTGGCTAATAAATTCACTGGTTTCTAGAGTTTTGCAAAAGGCTC
>JACNJF010000062.1 GCA_014382695.1 Gammaproteobacteria bacterium
TCAGGTCAAAACAAAAATCATGGACACCCATTAATTGAAAATCGTCCATATAGTTCTGGTAAAAACCTTGTCATGGGAACCATTTCAGGCATCAGGACGGATATCTTTCATACTCAGGAGAAACAGTTAAATATTTGTTTCAGAAAGATTTTTTAGATTAGCTTGATTCATTGCCAATTAATGGCTGTCCATAATTATCCCTACGGGCTTTTTCTACAGCCTAGTTAGACGCCCTTTTTTCAACATTCCAAATCAGTGCAATTCTCCACCTCTGAGTTCAATTAGCAGCCGTATTTTTTATTCATTTAGATGGAACCCTTTAAGACTTAAAGTCGTTTTACAAATACAGCATGGTGATGCTGGGTTAGTAAATGCTTCTGGAACTTGAGAAGTGTTTATTAGAGAAGAATGTTTCGAAAATGCAGATCAAACATTCCAGTTCATTCAAACTGAAACAGGGAGATATATCATGAAATCAAATATCAGAATAGCCGACAGCACTGGTGGAAAACTGCTGATGGCAGGGTTCTTTTTACTCCTGATGTTTGCTTTGACAATACCGGTTCAGGCTTCCCCTCCGGGCTGGGCAGATCGAGGCAACAAGGGTGAACCGCCTGGCTGGTCACAGGTGAATCCCGGTGCCGGTGGCAGCGATGGCCCCGCTCAGGGTCCTAACAGCGATAGTGCGAATCAGCTTGATAGCTCAAGGTCATGGCCAGATTCCGCCAGACCACCGGGATGGTCACATCAGAATCCCGGCCAGGGTGGTAGCGACGGTCCTGCCGAGGGTCCTCAGGGTTCCAGGTGAGTAGCGTAGGCCCTGCCTCATTATGATAAGGAGGCAGGGCTTGAATATATTCTGTAGTGGGGTCTACTGAACCATGCGGTCAGAACCAAGGTTCAGCTTTTAGCCTTTTCATAAAAGCTGTACAGTTTTCACTTCTTCTACCACTCACCTCACTCACCGAATACTGTTTCACACACAAAGGCCATCCTGGCTTCGCAGCCGAGTATTACAATGTGTGCGAGTCACTTCTTGTATTCCGGGCGTCCTCGGCTCTAGCTTCCTGCTTCGCTCTACCTCCTGTCTTCTGGTAGCCACACAATGTGCGTTCAAAATTTTTCCTGCAAATTTAGTCTACAGTGACAAGAAGTAACCAACAAAAGCTGCCCCGGCAATCCCTTCTCCCGAAAAATAATGCCCAGCTCGCTGTCTGATTATTCCGGACAGTAGTGTTTGGCATAAAGAAAGTAACTCGCACAGTTAAAAGGAATTTACTAGGTAGCAATGAAAGCTTGATTGTGTGAAAAAAAATCCGCTAAGATTTGAAGTATCAGTATTAAACTTCACCAGTCCTGCTCTACCCAACTATGGACTTAAGCAGTACTTCTTTGTTTTCCCTGGATAAAAAAATGGGCTTAGCAGAAACGCGTATAGTCCCCTGCTAAGCCCTTTTGTGCTGTTTTCTGGAATATCTAGTTTGCCGGTGTAATAACGGCGTCTACCACCAGAGTCGGGTAGAAATAGCCCATGGTAAAGTCGGTATCCAGTGTGAGCTTACCGGTGACGCTTACCTGATCCCCCACGTTGGCGGTCTGTTGACTGGTCACAATGACACTTTCTTCTGTTCCTGATCCTGTACCATCCTGTACGTGTAAAAAATTACGTCGCATGATGCCGTTATTTACCTTCACCACCTTGCCAGTAACACTGACCTGCTGGCCCGCCAGATCAGCACGTTTTGCATGGATATCGGCTACCGACATGACTTCAGCCATGGCGAACGGTGAGAAAAGAAGAGCTGCAACGGAAACTGCGCGGAGGGTATGCTTTACTATCATGAAATTTTCCTGATTGAGTGAAATATCAAGCAGTATACCTCCCTGTTGGCGAATTTCCATCGTCAGTGAATCAGGAATTTTCGATCGCCAGTGCCCCTGGTCTCGCTATTTGCCAGTAACTGTGCGCCAGATCACAGGTCTCCTGTAAGATTTGTCACTTTCTCCATACTTGCCACTGAATATGGGGTGATTACCATTCCACTGGCCGAATAATGCTATACACAAAGGCTTTCCCTGCTTCGTGGCAGATTGTAACGACATGAAATAATCAAGGGAAAAAACCAACGGGATCTGTTTTAAACAGCTCTGCTGACACGAAGTGCGCTGGATATCGATGCCACAAATAATCGCTGCCCCGGCAGGCCTTTGTTCCGAGAAGTAACACCCGGCTATAGCTGCTAATTAGTGATTTCAGAAATTAAAGATTCAAGAGCCAACGGATGAAGCTCTGCAATCAGGGGACTTGTTCGTCCCCCATAACTGTCCAGGATAATGCTATGCAGTCCAGTCCAGCGGGGCGATTTGATCAAACGCACTTTCCATTAAGCCATACCATGACTGACGCAGATTACGCATATATTCATTATCTTCATCCAGGGATAAGTATCGACCCTGTTGTAATGAACCGGTCTCAAGTACGCATAACTCGATTGGCGGACCTACTGTTAAGTTACTACGGATCGTGGCATCCATCGAAACCAGACCACACAGAACAGCCCGGTCGGTAGTCATTTGCTCCTGTATAACCTGTTCGAGAATAGGCTTTCCATATTTAGCTTCTCCAATCTGCAAATAAGGAACCTGTGCAGAACTGCTGATGAAGTTACCCTGAGGATAGATCAGGTAGAGCCCATTACTCGAACCTAAAATCTCACCCGCCAACAGTAATGTGGTTTCATATAACTGACCGCCACCCGTTGTTTTTTGCTGGCATTCGGCACTGACCTGTCCGATGTATTCGGCAGCTTTGTGCATGTCGACAACCGTGAGTAAACTCTCTTCGGCTGAAGACTTTATATCACGCTCTATGGTGGCAATCACTGCTTGAGTGGTTGCCAGGTTACCTGCAACTGCAAATAACAAACTGGCGTTTGCCTGGATCACCGAAGCGCCACATCTTGCTATAAGAGCTTATGTTGTCGACACCAGCACTAGTTCGCGAGTCAGACATCATTACGATACTTTGATTAATTTTTATACCTAAACAATATGTCACCGTTTTCTCCTCGAAACCGATACTGGAAGCTAAACGATGAATCTAGCCTCATTAATGTGGGCGGGTATCATAACTCAATTGAAAAGAAGCTATAGGGAACATTTTTGCGTAGTTTCAAGTCCATTCTTCGCTCAAAAGCAGAACAAATATAAATCCCTCATCTCGCGTGAATTCCATTATTGAACCTTTGTTTCACTACAAAGCGTTCCTTGCCTCATGGTTGATTCTGGCAACAGATAGCTTCAAAATTCCGCTCTTTCCGGATAGCGATTCCAGCTCACAGCAGGCTGGAATGACACCGACCGGTTTGCAGGAGCTGCCCAGCCTCAGCTCAATTTTCGCTGCAAGCGGAATGCAACAGACCATCCGCCTTCCTGATTGATGACCAATCACCCATTCAGCAAGTCTGATACCCGCTATCCACACATGCCCCTGCCAGTTCCTGCGCGGCGTCAATCTGTTGGGCGGTCATCTCGCTTTCGAGCTGAGACAGCCTGGCGGCCGCCTCTGCATTGCCTGAAGCAGCCGCTATGTTGAACCACAGATGGGCACGCGACCGATCTTTTTTCACCCCATCACCGCTTTGATACAGGGATGCCAGATTAAACTGGGCCATCGCATAGCGCTGCTTGGCAGCCAGTCGATACCATTTGGCGGCCTCTGCAAAATTCTGATCCACCCCCGTGCCATTGCTATAGATCACGCCCAGATTGAACTGAGCCACATCATGCCCCTGATTGGCCGCAATATTGAGCCATACCAGCGCGGCATCGATATCCTGCGCAACGCCCTGTCCGTTGAAGTACATCACGCCAATGGAGGTTTGTGCGCTGATATTGCCCTGTTCGGCCAGTGGCAATAACTCAGTATAGGCTTTTTTATAATCCCCTGCCTGAGTCGCTGCCATCCCTTCCTCCCAGCCGGCAAAAACAGGGGAAGCGAGTAATAACGATGCAGCAAGTTGAATGACGAGTATTTTTTTCATATGATTTTTTCTATTATCTGTTTATGTGTTTTTTCCGCGATGAATACTTGCTTAGCGGAATAGCTGAGCGCTTCATTATAACCAGAATCACTCCACGAAGATCTAATACCGGGTTAACTAATTTGCACTTTTCCTGGATGAATTAACCACAAATTCTCAATTTTGTAGCATTGCACATCAAATTTAATCTTTTCAACATGATCAACCTGCCGTGGAACTGGATGGCTACGTCTCGGTGACTCGATCAGAGTTGCTTGTTAATACTAACGGGGTTTAGCCTGAGTAGCAGCAGAGAACACTATGCTTGCACAAACCACAGGCGTAGTATTGGATGACACTACAGGACTCATCGAATGATAAAGACCAACCCCAGACTTACACAGTTATTTAAAAATACGCTTTGTTTGTTGACTCTGCTGCTAACAGCCTGTGTTTCGGGGCCGTTAAAATACATGGAAATCCAGCAGGAAATTGATCTGACCAATCTGTATATTCAACAAAAGGAAAAAACCATCCATGATCTGGAAGCCTATATCGCGTTAAACCAGAAGGCAGCCGAAACCCTCGAACAGGGTGAATCGATAATGCTTGACGGAAAGTCTATTTCCTTGATCGAGGCCCGGAAAAACATTCAGAATGCACAGGCTCTACTGCCGGCGATGCAATCAGACCGTGATCAGTTAATCGAAAAGCGAAAATCACTGAATAGGGGTATAAAAGATCAAACCACTAACAACAGTGGTCTGATTTAACTCCGTCAGCCCGAGAGGCATCAACCCGCATTAACCCGATCGTAAAAACGTGCTCGATAGAGTAAACGCTTGCTGGCATCGTCTTCGCTATCGACCAGCTTCTCGCGGGTATGTACAACATTGTTGGAGATCAGTCCGAGCCCCGGCTCCAGTCTACCCTCGATCACGAACTCGGATTCTTCCAGCAACAGGGATTCCAGAATATCGCGCGCGGCCAGCACATCGCTCTCTTCGGACCAGGCCATATCCATTTTTCTGAATGAAAAACGATGATTCAGATATCCATCCGGGTTTGTCCAGAACACTTTACCCCCGAGCTGTTCACTGATCTCACCCGTTTTTGGATTTTTATATTTAAAACAGTCATTTCTCATCAGCACTTTAAGCGCTTCCGGTGCTTTGTCGCGCAGCAGTATATACAACATTTCATGATCCAGAACCTTGTTGCTGCCGCCCGTTAGCGCAGGACGTTTACACAGTAAGAATAATGCCTGAATGGTTTTATCCGATCCATAATAGGTCGCATCCGTATGCCAGCGCGCAGGGCGGGTGGTAAAGGGAATCGCCTTATTCAGGATACCAGAGGCCGTCAATTCATCGGAGTTGGTATGGCGTGTGGACTTGTCGGTTTGACTGATACCAAGTTGCGCACCCAGTTTTAACAGCGAATCCATACCGATGTCAGCCGCTCCGGCACTGTACACGCACATATTTGCGCGCTCAACAAGCTGCATAATTTTAGCCTTTTCGGCCGCCGTGATGGCAGTCATGTCGCCCAGCTCAACCACCAGATCTGCCAGCTGGCGCGGATAGGCCGCCAACTTTTCATCACGCCATTGCTGATAGTCATGGTTCGAGTCCAGCTCAAATCTGGCGGGGTATTTACTATTCCAGTGATGCATCGGGTATACCTGTAAAAGAGTTAAATGGAGACAGGCGCAGCAATGGATTAAGGCGCAGCCGGAAGGCATGCTTCATCCGCATAATCCCTGCGCCAGTCAATTGGCGCGAGAATAGCATAAAATGCTTTGCCGTATTCACTGTCGAAGCTGCTGATTTTGGGTTAAAATAGCCCGCACTGCCTGACTCTGGGCTGTAGCAAAACGGCTGAAAATAGACGATCAGCAAATACACTCTCCCGCATCCTGCCTGAAGTAATGCAAGCAGCATCTGAATGGACTTTAACGGAATCCAGAACTAATGATCAGCGATAAAATAAAAACCATTTTTGACAACCTGGTATCGATTGTTTTTGGCATCATTCTGGTGTTTATCATTTTCGGCATTGCGATTGGTACCGTTCAGTTGTTTATCACCACCTGGGAACTGTTAGCGTTTGAAGGCATTACCGGTCATTATATTAATTTGATTGCCGATGTGCTGACCCTGTATGTACTGATCGAACTGTCTCGCTCGCTGGTGGAGTATTTCAGCACCCACAGATTGCGCCTTACCTTTATCGTCGATGCCGCCATCGTGTTTGTGATACGTGAAGTCCTGATTGCACTGTTCAAGCATGAAATCAAGGCCGAGATGCTGTATGCGCTGTCCGCCTTTTTATTCGTTCTGGGGGCACTCAGAATCAGTTCTGTGCTGGTCAATCAACGCGAGCGCTGCCTGCCGAAATAATACAACGACTACCAGCGCAGCATTTATCAACTCCGTCAGCAGGCTAATCATGCTGCAGGGCTATAAACATTCAGTCCGGTTTGTACTCTGTCACCTATACAATTAGTATAGCGCTTAAGTTTATTAACCATCAGCAACCTGCATGCCTATATCCGGAGAATATTTCTACAGTATCGCAGCCCTGTTCAGCTGTTCGGCGTATCTGTTACGCAATATTCTGTGGCTAAGAATACTGTTGGTAATCGCTTCCTGCATTTATATTTTCTCAGGTATCAGCCTCGGCATTAGCTCGATGGTCGGCTGGAATTCAGCCTATCTGGCGATCAATCTTTACCATGTCGGCTTGCTGCTGCTGGATAAAATCACGATCACCCTGCCCGAAGAGACTCGAAACATCTATCACCAGTATTTTTCTTTACTATCGACACGTGAATTCAGAAAGCTGGTCATGACTAATCCATTCTGCAGTTTTAATGACAGCACTATTATTCAGCAATTCGAAGTTACCGATAAACTGTATATCGTGTTAACGGGAAAGGTAAATATTATGAGTGCCGGTAGAGTGATCGCTGAACTTAATCCGGGAGATCTGATTGGTGAAATGAGTTTCATGAGCAATGAACCGGCCTCGGCAAACGCGATTGCGCTCGGAATGGTTGAATGCGCCTACTGGACCCATGCAGACCTGGAAAAACTCAAGTTAAAGAAGATCGATGTGTATAACAAATTTCTTTCCATCATCGGCTGTGATCTGGTCAGAAAACTGAAAAAGAAAAATGAGGATATGGATCAGCAAACGACTAAATTAGATTTCATTCTGTAAATTATGCTGACTCATCCGACGCCCACTCAAAGGCGCTACTCAGGCGCGCAATAAGACTCAGCGAAATCGCCGTCACCAGGTAACCGCTCAAAGCATTTGAGGATCAAAGAAGCAGAGCACATTTCCACCACGATGCTTGGCCTGATACAGCGCGAGATCGGCCTGTTTTAGTAGTTCATTCACTCCTGACTGGTGTCCGATGAAGAGCGTAGCACCGATACTGGCACCGCTGCTGTATTCGCTGGTCGCCAGCAGGTAAGGATGCTGTAAAGCGGTTAATATCTTATTCCCCATCGTTTCGGCCTGCGCCGATATCTCACTGAGATCGGCGCTTAATGCATCCAGCAGCACCACAAATTCATCGCCGCCAAAACGTGCAACCGTATCAACTTCCCGCACACAGGCCGTCAAACGCTCCCCCACTCGTTGCAAAAGCAGATCACCTATATCATGACCATGGGTGTCATTCAGGTGTTTAAACTGATCAAGGTCCAGAAACAGCAGAGCCCCGCCTCTACCGCTGCGCGCACTGGAGGTCATACTCTGTTTCAGGCATTCCAGCAATAACCGTCGATTCGGTAGATTGGTGAGTTGATCGTAGTACGCCATCTGCTCCATTTTTACTTCCGCATCCTTGCGTAAGGTAATATCCCGCACGGTGGCCTGAACCACTATGTTCCCATTTAAATTGATCACACTGATCAGCACATCGGCGTGGAAGGTTTCATCGCTATCGAGTCGTTTATGCAGCCATTCAAATTGACTGATCCCGTGCTGAATAGAGGTTTTAACCCGTTGCCTGAACAACTTTTCGGAGTTTCTGCCGTCGGGTTGTTGATGTGGCGATAAATCTGCCAGTCGTCTGCTGCAAAACTCATCGACGGTGGCACAGGCAAACAGTTTTAATGCGGCACTATTGGCATCAATTATTCTGTTCTGGTCGTGCAGTATGACTGCATCATTGGTGGAGTCGAACAGGGTACGGAACTTGGCTTCCGAAAGTGCCAGAGCGATCTCTGCCTTTTTACGCTCCGTGACATCGATAAAAACCCAGATGGAATCTCCCGTCTCTTCATGCAGCACACTACCTCGCATATCTACCCAGACTAACTGCCCATCCTTCCGCACAAACTCCAGTTCGTTACGCACCACACCCTTTCCGATATTAACGTAAGCCTCTCCTATGGCCTTATAGTCATCTTCAGACCGGTAAAATTTCTGAGTGGAGTAACCGACTATTTCATCTTCGTCATATCCCAGCATGATTTTAAAGGCTGCATTCGCCCATACTATCTGTCTGTCTCGCACCGTGACGATGCCAACCAGCCTGTTATTCAGAATAGCCGCCTGCTCGCCGAGTAGCTGCTCAACCTTCTGTTGCTGCCGGTAGATTTCAGTAACATCACGGGCGACCCCGAACAGGCCGATGATGTCTCCATTATCCCCATGTAGCGGATATTTACGGTTATCCACCCAGCCTTGCTCACCCTGATTATCCACGAATTGCTGGACTTCATGCGCAACCGCTGTGCCAGCAAAAACCTGTTTTTCCAGCTCATAATAAATGTCGGCATATTCTTCCGGGAAAACATCGTAGTCGGTCTGCCCCAGCAGATCGGTCCAGTGTTCGGACGGTGAGGTTATAGCAACCAGAGTTTGACTGGCACCGGTGAAGACATGGTTGCGATCTTTAAAGTAAATGTAGTCATCGGTGTTTTCCATGATGGCGGCAAAATTGCTCATCATCGGGGTATCGGACTCGCCCTGCCACAGACTTTTCGCATCCTGTAGCAGCAACTCCAGAACGATGCCGTTATCAGCCTCTTCTTTCAACTTGCGGAAAGTCCCCTTCACACAACAGATTTTCCTACTCGCCTGTCTTAGTCGAATATTGATAATGCCATCAGGCACCGTCATATCGCTTGAAAAAAGAGAATCGGCAATATCCTGATCGTGGGCATGGATCAGCTGCTGGAAGCCGACTTTACCGCTAGTAAAGTCTGCCGCACTAAAGCCGATTAGCCGCTGTATTCCAGCAGTGGCCGATAGCACCGCTAAGCTGCCGGTCAGCGATAGTCGAATAGTGGCTTCAATCGATGAATTCATAACGCCAGTATCTTACGCAAGGTGATACGTGGTCAATCCGCTTTGCCCCGCATCAGTATTGTATTTGCTCTGGAACAAACTATTGCGATCTTTTTATGATCGACGGTCACAGCGCGACGCTCGCTATCACCTGAAAATAAAACGCAAACATATAAAAACTGGGGTTATCACCCCATTGCATAAAAGGTCTGATACCAGATACTCAAGACTCTCCAGCTGACGTACTCAGGATAAATGCTGCATATCAATCAGACCATGTTTCAGCGCATACGCCATCAACTCGGCGACCGAATGCACATCCAGCTTCTGCATCAGGCTGCTGCGATGTTTATCTACCGTTTTCGGGCTGATCGACAGCAGATCGGCGATGTCTTTATTCGATTTCCCACTGATCAACATGTTCATGGTCTGGCGTTCACGATCCGTCAGCTGGGTATGCTGAGTACGGCTTCGCATGGCTTGCATCAAAGGGCTGCCGATGTAACGTGCGCCACGCAGTATCAGCGGCAGCTTGCGATACAGTTCATCCAGCGATGCACCCTTGGAAAACATGCCCTTGATTCCTTCATCCAGCAGATTGCAGATCAGTCCAGGGGTATTGATACCGGTGATAATTACGATTCGGGTGAGCGGGCTCCAGCGCCGGATAGCGAACTGCCGCAGGCACAAGGTATCGACTCCAGTACAGTCCAACCTTACTCCATCCAGCTCATATTGAGCACGCCACAGCGCATGTTCATGGACCAAGCTGCGGCCAGAAACCTGCAACTGCGCTGCTGCGACAGCTCGGTGATGATCAGCACCACACCGATGGTACTGATGCGGCTGTATACCAATCTGCTGTCGAATGCGGTGAAGCACACCTCGCAGGGACGTTTACTACTGGGCGTACGACGTCATAAAAATAGCATCAGCCTGCAGATTCATGACAGCGGCCCGGGCATGTCGCCGCAGAAACTGGCCGATGTGATGCAGGCCTACCACAAGGGCCCGGATTCGCAGGATAGCGGGCTCGGCCTTGCGATCTGCCGCCAGCTTGCGGCAGAACACGGACTCGGCTTCGATATCACTTCACACCAGGGGCATGGCACTGTGTGCCGTATTACCGTTGCGCTGTAACTTAATTCATAATCCCGCCGATGATGGCGTCGATACCGGCTATATGATCCAGGTGCTGGATGATCCTAAAAACAGTCTACAGCGACTGGCCGAAGGCTATACGCGATCCACAGCCTTCATCCCATCCGCCCACTTTTTTTCATCCGTCGCTAAAGTTTTCGGATAAACTGAGACAACATTTGCAGGAGAATAGTGTATGAAAGTCGGCTTAATTCTGATCGGTGATGAACTTCTCAGCGGTCTGCGTCAGGACAAACACGTGAGCCATGTGCGTCAGTTGCTGAACCAGCGCGGGCTGCCTCTGAGCTGGATTCGCATCGTCGGCGATGACTGGAATCTGTTAACCAGCACCCTGCGCGAAACCCTCAGCAGCGATGACATCGTCTTCAGCTTCGGTGGCATCGGAGCCACCCCCGATGATCTGACACGTCAGGCCGCCGCTGCCGCCAGCGGGCATGAACTGACCCGTCACCCGGAGGCGGTCGCACTGATCGAACAGCGTTTCGGTGCCGAGGCCTATCCCAATCGTATCCGTATGGCAGAGTTGCCGGAAGGTGCCAGTCTGCTACCGAACCCGGTCAACCAGATTCCCGGTTTCAGGCTGCAGCAGCATCACTTCGTGCCCGGTTTTCCAGATATGGCCTGGCCGATGATCGAATGGGCGCTGGATGAATACTATCGGGATCAATTTGATAGCGCTCCGATACTGGAAAAACGCTGGATACTGCGAGAGGTTAAGGAAAGCGAGCTGATTCCGATGATGGAATTACTGCTACAAACCTTCCCCGCCGTGCGCCTGTCCAGCCTGCCCAGCACGCGCGAACGCAACAAGATTGACTTTGGTCTGAAAGGCAAGGCAGAGGCACTCCAGCCCGCCTGTGACTGGCTGGAAAAAAAGCTAAGCACGCAAAATATCCTGTTTACGCCGGCTCCGCTCAGGCCTGCACCATCCACTCAGACTGAGCAGACGCTGACAAAACTGTAACCAGTTACAGGCGCAGTCGATGATTACGCCGGATGGTATCGGTCAACGGGTCGAACACTTCGGCCCGGGCCGCGTACTCCGGCCAGTTTGATACCACACTCAGCACCTGATCGATAATTTGCATCGACTGTTTTTTAAAGTTACCGATCAATGCACCGACAGCAAGCAGATCACTGCGCCTGAAATCATCTCTCCGCCCGTTGATCGTCATCTGATGCGAACTCACCCAGGGCGAATCTTTTTTATAGCTGTAGGCTAGATCGAAGGCTGGTGCCAGACGCCAGTGGCTGGACCCATCTTTTAAAACAAAACCGGTATTTTTGCTGTGATCATCCTGGTTACGCGCCACCACGTTAAACACCATTCGGCGATAGATTTCGACCGCATCTTGACGCGGTAATCGTAGCTGCCGTGCCACCCGTAGCAATTGTTCATAGCTGTAACTGCCGGGTGCCTTAAAGTCGGCATGATCCATCGCACACAGCGAAAGATAATGATGCTTGTAATTACCTGAACGGTCGAAACGCCGGGTCATGAAATGTGCGCGTGTGCCATCGATCAGTAGTTCGCTGGGTGACATGCTAATGCCGGCATCCTGCGCCATCAGATAATAGGCATACTCCATGCGCCCGAAACCTTGCGGATCTCCGAATACTTCACTACCGGTTCGGTGTTCCTCCACGCCGTCGAATTTAAGCAGATAATGCTCAAAACCGTCTGCAGCAGCCACCTGCCCGGAACGTATCTGCGTTCTGTCAGCGTTTACTGCAACCAGCGCTTTGGCGCGCGCGCCGCCGGCTGAGGTACCGACCTGAAACAGTGCATTCATCGCACCGTCATTACTGCGTTTCTGTTCAACGTTTAGCTTCAGGCTGGCACGTTGATCAAGAATCTGCTGCGCCATTTCAACCAGTGCAGCCAGCTCTATCTGCTCACTGGCAACCGAATCCTTGCGTATCGCCGGCTCAAACTCAAGCGCCCCCATACCACGATTACCGCTGTACAGCAGACGTTCCAGAGCACTGAAAGAATCGCTGTCGCGTCCATTTCTAGCCAGCCAGGCATTGATCACCGCATTACCGAAATCATCCGGCAGGCTATCGGCAAACACCGCTGGCAATCCTTTATAGGTCTCTGGATTGAGGCCGGGGAACTGGTATTTTTGTGCCGACAGGGCCATCTGCAGTGGTGCAATCTCCACCCCCTGCTCTATCCACTGCGGGGTATACTCGAAGGTACTCAGCCTTGCAGCAGGATCATAGTAAAGCGCACCGACGCGCTGCCCCCATAAACGTACCTCTGCCAGATTCTGCATTACCAGTCGAGCTCCGCATCCGGGTCGGCATCAGTGCCCCTGCTGCCATGCGTGCCGGTCGCACGGCGTCTCTGTCGGCCTTTCAGCTTTAGCTGCTGTATTGGACTGAATACGGTTTGCGGCACGAAATCCTCTACCAGATCGATCCGTCCCAGTACACGCAGTAACGCGATAAAGTTTTCCAGCTTGCCGGCACCCTGCTCCAGCTTACGATAGCTCAGACGCGACAGGCCGATTTGATCCGCCAGCTGCTGCTGGGTCAGGTTCTGCTCCAGTCGCATCTGTTCGATGCGTCGCCCGATTTCCTGCGCGATCGATTTATCGGTCATTGGCTCAAACTTCATAATGTTATATTATATTTCCATTAATCAAATAATTATCATTTAATGATAATTAATATATACTTTATATATCACTGTCAACAACTTTATTAATATTAACATTACTTATCTTTAGTCAACTTTATAGTAAACAACGATAACTATTTAAACCATTATGTCAGAAAAAAGTTAAACCGATCAGATCCACTTAACCCAACTGCAGGAATAGTACATACTCAACGGCTGATTCAGGTGAAGTCCAATGCAGTCCCGAAAACATTCAGTACATGCTCCCACTCAAGCGTCCCGATGGCTGATTTTATCGATCATTATCGTCTTCAGCCTGATACCCGGTCTACTGGCAGCACAGCAGGCTAACGACTCTGACACGGAAGAGCTCAACAGCTCGCAATCCGCGTCTGAGATCGGTTCTGACAGGGAGCTGCCTGCGCTCGGGACTGGAGTTATCTTTTCGCTGTTAGATCAGCCTCAGAAATTCATTTCATCGAACCTTCATGGCATGACCAAATCGCTGGATGAGTTCTTTTCCGATGAAAAAGTTGCGTATGAAAGCAACGGTAGCTACATCCGCATGACCGGAGACATGGTGTTTTCAAAACTGGAAAACCCCGGCTTTGCGGGCGATATTAAAGGCCGGATTGAATTACCGAATACCCAGAAAAAACTCAAGCTGGTGTTTGAGAGTGACCCTGCCGAAGCACGCGAAGAGCTGGAACGCCCGATCGATAACAACCCGCTCGACGCGGCCCAGGACAAAAGCTATTTCGCTGGCATTGAGGGCCTGTGGGGTGAGTTTACCCACTGGAAGTTCCGCTCCAGCCTCGGCCTGAAACTCAGTTCGCGGCTGGATTCCTTTGTCCGCCTGCGCGCTAACCGTGATTATGACATCAACGAAAAATGGAACGCCTACCTGAGAAACACGCTGTACTGGTTTGACTCCAGCGGCCCCGGCTTTGACTCATCGCTGGAATTTGATCACCTGCTGAATCAGACTCTGACCTTCCGCTCAGCGCTATCGGCCGGCTGGACAGAAGAAAACGAATACTGGGAACTGAGTCAGGTATTCTCGCTGACCAAGACACTCGGAGAACGTCAGGCGATTATCTACCAGGCCGGGGTATACGGCATCAGTGAACCCCGGGTATTTGCCACCGATTATCTGCTGCAGGCACGTTACCGCAGACAGCTGCATTCGGATTATCTGTTCCTGGAACTGATACCGAAAATCCAGTACCCGCGTACCGATGATTTTGCCCCATTTTACTCATTCACCGTCCGGCTGGAGATGGTATTTAAAGGATAAGCGGTGAAATAACTAGAACGACCAGTACACCACCAGGCTGGGATAGGAATAGATCAGTGTATTTTCGGGGAACTCGGTAACACCCGATGCGTCGGTAAAATCACGGCTGATCGGATTGCGTCGGGCAAAACCCAGCTCAAGGCTGAACGCTGCCAGTACATTCTCACTAAACTGATAGCCATACACCCAGTTTAAGCGCAGCTGCAGTCCGTTAAACCCGGCACTGAAAGAGTCTCCTTCATTCACATCGGTATTGGTGATGCTGGTGCTAAGCGGAATGCCCGCAATCAACTGAAGCTGATAACGCCAGCCTGGCGCTGCCGAATTAAACAGGGTATTCCATTCATAACCGGCCACTGCACTAAAATCCCACACATTTTCTGACACGGTGCCATCACTGAAGGTCGTATCAGTAATGCCAAAAGCCACTGCCTGTGGGGTTAAGCGGGCCGCAAAGCGTTTAAACTCGGTGCTGCCATACTGTGCACCGAGCAGTAGAAAATCTTTCGATCCTAGCCGGTAGGTGGCCAGAACGCCGAGTCGCTGGCGCTCGAAGGCCACCTTATTGGTTCGCACGGTGATATCATCGATCTGCCAGGCTTCATCGGAACCTGATTCTCCCAGCGTTGATGCCGTCACCAGATAGAAACCCCAGTCCTGATTTACTGCCACATAAGCGCCGCTTTGCTGAGTGAAGTTAAGCCCTATACTGGTCTCGACATCGATGGTTTTGCCGCCGATCTGGCGGGTGGTATTTTCTTCATAGTCCATGAAATCGGAACCCGCACCGAAAAAACTATAACCCGCCCTGCCAGCAGCAGATTCGGCTGCGACCATTTCAGTGCCCATGGATAGCAATACCATCCCCAGCAACATTTTTGCTTTCATCGTCTTAACGAAACCCCTGACTGACTAAAAATACCACTTAACCGGCTGCGAGAGCTGCCTGCTGCTTCAGCCTGGCGATATCATCCGTGCGCTGTTTGATCTGCTTCACTGCCTTGCGGTAAAAGCCGCGTAAATGGCTTTTCAGGTGGCTACTCACGGATGCATCTGGAAGCTCCTTTAGCACCGCAAAAATAGCCAGCCCGTACACCGACTGTAATTCGCTCAGATAGGCATCACGATTGGCGTTGGGGTTATAACAACTGGCACAGCTCCCCTTGAAGGTATAGGCACTATTCGCAAACATCAGACCGAAACCGAGATAGATCGCCAGCACCTCGGTCACATGCGGCCAGAATTCGGGTCCACCGGGCGGCGGCTGTCTGGCCATCTGCCCGAGATGGTGCGCGAGGGTATGCGCAAAGGTCGCAATCATGCCTTCCGGGTTACTGATCTGTTGCGGATTATACGGAATCTGCAGCACCGGTTGATGTGCCACCAGCGGCAACTCGCTGGCGTTAGCATCGCGCAGGCTTCCACTGATTTCAATCTGTGGTACCGACTCCGGCTCTACCGCACAACTGCGATAATCGTACACCTGAGTTGGCCAGTGTGAAATACAGGCATAGCGCTTGACCTGGTTCAGCATCAGCAGCGCCATCGCCTGTTCACTATCGACGCGTCCCGGAAAGAACTGATTGTTCGGTAATACCAGCACCGTATCGCGGTAAAAAATCTCGGCATCGAAATTATCCAGAGCCCAGCCAAAGGCATCAAACAGCCACTGAGAAGACGACTCTTCCAGCAGGGGTTTATTTTCAAATAATCCAAACATAGTGTTATTCCACCTTACTTGATAATTTTATAACAGGGCTTATACACGCTGCCCGGTAGCTTCATGCGATGTTGTGCAACAAACGCTTCCAGCAGGTCATCCATCGGCTGCATGATAGCCGCATCGCCCCGCAGTTCAAACAGACCATGCTGTTCGATTGAACGGATACCGTCCTCCTTCACGTTACCAGCCACTACCCCTGAGAAAGCACGACGCAGATTAGCCGCCAGCTGATGACTGCTCTGGTCTTTGGTGAGTAGCAGATTACGCATATTTTCATGGGTTGGATCAAACGGCTTCTGAAACTGTTCATCAACGGTCAGACACCAGTTGTAATAAAACGCATCGCCTTCCTGTTTGCGATACTGCTGTACCAGCTCGATACCCGCCTTCATCTCAATCGCTACGCGCGCCGGATCATCGATGATAATTTTATAGCACTGCTGCGCTTCAACCCCGAGCGTGTCGAGGATGAAACGGTTGATGCGATTAAAATAATCTTCCGCAGAACGTGGCCCAGTAAAGATCAGCGGAAACGGCATGTTGCGATTATCCGGATGCAGCAGAATACCGAGCAGATACAGAATCTCTTCGGCGGTCCCCGCCCCGCCCGGAAATACCACGAAACCATGTCCGGTACGCACGAAGGCTTCCAGCCGTTTTTCGATATCCGGTAGTATCACCAGTTTATTCACGATCGGATTGGGCGATTCGGCAGCGATAATACCCGGCTCGGTCAGGCCCAGATAACGTCCAGAACCACTGCGTTGCTTGGCATGCCCGATCGTGGCCCCTTTCATCGGCCCCTTCATCGCACCCGGCCCGCAGCCGGTACAGATATCCAGATCTCGCAGGCCCATCTGATAGCCCACCTCTTTGGTGTAGTTATACTCTTTCGGGCTGATCGAATGACCGCCCCAGCACACCACCAGATTTGGTTTCAGGCCATAGATAAACAGGTCGGCATTGCGCAGGATATGAAACACCGCATTGGTTACATCGACCGATTCGCCCAGATTAAAGCGCGGCGAATTGACGATTTTATTATGCACATAGATCACATCGCGCAGCACCGCAAACAGATGCTCGTTGATACCGGCAATCAGTTCACCATCGACAAAGGCGATCGCCGGTGCATTCTTCAGCGCCAGCTTGATACCGCGCTGACGTTGTATCACTTCGATGGAAAAATCGGGGTAGCGTTCCAGCAGCTCCTTGCCATCATCAATCGCGCTGCCACAGTTCAGTACCGCTAACGAGCAGTTGCGGAAGGTCTGCGCCAGATCTCCCTGGCTGGTATTCAGGATGCGGATGACTTCAAACTGGGACAACGTTTCCAGCAGGCCACGCGGGGAAATTACCGCATCAATCACTTCAAACTTCACGTGTAAACTCTCTCCCGGGTTGTACGCCCTGATTAAAAGACAGGGCAAGCATGTTTTGAAAAGCTGCAGTTTACACGCAGCCCGAGAAATGATCCTGCATTATCGTTGTATGCACGTCCCTGTGCCGGTTTGAGCAGACGGCTAAAACGCTGACTCTAGCGTTTAGTACTGGTGTAGATTTTTCGGTATAAAGGCAGCGGGGATAGCAACAGCAACAGGTAAAAAATCCACAGCACAGGGAATAAACCACCACCGCCACCACTACTGGCCGGTGCTGCGACAACCGCATTGCTGGACTTGGGGCTGGTTTCATTCTGAAATTCCTGCAGATTGCTAAAGCCGTCGTTATCCGGATCATCGGCTGCATCGGCAGGGTTGAGTGCATTAAGGCCATACAGCAGCTCATACACATCGCTCATGCCGTCGTTATCGTCGTCCAGATCGGCATTATCACCGATACCGTCGCCATCAAAGTCTTTCGATTCGGTGCTATCGTCCGGAAACAGATCGTTGGCGTTGAGCACGTTATCGTTATCGCGGTCGCTATCACAGACATCACCCACCGTATCACCATCGCTGTCGGTCTGTAATGCGTTGGCCAGTGCCGGGCAGTTATCCAGTACATCGACGATGCCATCGCCATCGCTGTCGATGGTGTCACTGTTAGCGATAGCCGGATTGGTGCCATTATCAAACTCGGCTTTATTACTGAGACCATCACCATCGTTATCGGTATTCGCATCGGCTGCGTTTTTCGGATTGAGCTTATACAGCAGTTCAAACTCATCGCTCATACCATCATTGTCGTCATCGTTATCCGCGTTATCACCGATACCATCGCCATCAAAATCGAAGGCTTCTGCCGGGTTATCCGGAAACAGATCGGAACCGTTCGGAACATTATCGTTATCGCGGTCGCCATCACAGGCATCACCAACCGAATCGCCATCCTGATCCGCCTGTCCGCTATTCGCCACGGATGGACAGTTATCCACCACATCAAACACCGTATCACCATCCGAGTCGGTGGTATCGCTAATGATATTCGACAGGGTCGGATTACTGCCCTGCTGGAATTCCTGCAGGTTAGTCAGTCCATCGCCATCCGGATCCAGCGCAGCATCCGTAGCATCCAGCGGATTCAGGCTATACAGGTTTTCGAAGGCATCCGACATCTGATCGTTGTCATCGTCCGTGTCGGCGTTATCACCAATCAGATCGCCATCGTTATCGGCCGACTCAGCGGGATTATCCGGAAACAGGTCGAGACTGTTACTGACATTATCCCCATCCCGGTCCGAGTCACACAGATCGCCTCTGGAGTCGCTATCGATATCGGACTGATCCGGATTGGCGCTATTCACACAGTTATCATTCACATCCACCACGCCATCGCCATCGGTGTCGATGGTATCGCTGTTGACAATCTGCGGATTAGTACCGGCCTGATATTCCTGCAGATTATTCAGCCCGTCCAGATCACTGTCGGCACTGGCGTCGGCAGCATTGAATGGATTCAGGTTGTAGGCCAGTTCAAACGCATCCGGCATGCCGTCGTTATCATCGTCGGTATCGGCATTATCGCCCTGCGCATCGCCATCAAAGTTACGGGATTCACTCGCATCATCTGGATAGGCATCGGCATCGTTTAATACATTGTCATTATCACGATCACTATCGCAGACATTACCCACTCCGTCCGCATCCAGGTCCGCCTGATCGGCATTCACCAGAGCCGGGCAGTTATCAGCAAAATCAACTACGCCGTCACCATCGGAGTCGGTAGTGTCCTGCGGATTATTATGTTTCAACGGATTGGTCTGCAGGGTAAATTCAGCCGCATTGTCGATGCCGTCGTTATCCGGATCGAGGTTTTTATCGGAGGCATCTCGTGGGTTAAATCCGTACAGAATTTCGAAGGCATCCGACATGGTATCCCCGTCATCATCACTATCGGCGTTATCGCCAATACCATCCAGATCGAAATCGGCTGATTCATTCGCGTTATCGGGGAAGATATCAGCGCCATTCGCGACGCCATCACCATCACGGTCGCTATCGCACACGTCGCCGATAGAGTCATTATCCTGATCGGCCTGATCGGCATTCGCGATACTGGTGCAGTTATCGGTCACATCCTTCACCCCGTCGCCATCAGTATCGATGGTGTCGCTGTTAGCCACGTTCGGATTGGTGCCCAGGGTATATTCGGCGAGGTTGCTGACACCATCACTATCCGCATCTCCTAGTGCATCATTGACCAGTACGTTGAGGCCGTAAAAGGCTTCGAAGATGTCCGGCATACCATCGTTATCATCATCAGGATCGCTGTTATTTCCACAACCATTTCCAGCAGTGGTCAGGTTGGCATCACCTATGCAATCAAGATCATTATCAGCACTTTCCAGCGCGTTGTAGGGGAAGGCATCACTGGCATTCAGTACACCGTCATTATCGATGTCCGCATCACAGGCATCGCCGACCGTATCTGCATCCACATCGCTCTGACCTGCATTCGCATCATTCACGCAGTTATCGAGGAAATCTTTTACCCCGTCCGCATCGGTGTCGATGGTTTCTGCGTTAACCGTAAGAGGGTTACTGCCGGCTACAAATTCGGCCAGATTGGTGATGCCATCGCCATCAGCGTCGGCTGCGGCATCGGCGGCATTTAATGGATCGAGTCCGTACAGCAGTTCGAAGGCATCGCTCATGCCATCGCCGTCGTCGTCATTGTCGCTGTTGTTACCACAGCCATTTCCAGACGTACTCAGATTGGGGTCTGCAACACCGCAGTCGCCATCGCTATCGATACTTTCCGCAGGGTTGTAATCGAAGGCATCCGCTGCGTTTGGCACGCTGTCGTTATCGATATCACCATCACAGGCATCACCCACCGAGTCGTTATCCAGATCCTGTTGCAGCGCATTCGCGATGCCCGGGCAGTTGTCGTTGACATCGGTTACACCATCCAGATCAGTATCTACCGTATCGCTGTTAACGATGGTTGGATTGGTTCCAGCGAGGAATTCCGCCAGGTTGCTGGCACCATCACCATCGGCGTCGGCTGCGGCATCAGCGGCATTCAACGGATTCAGTCCGTACAGCACTTCGAAGGCATCGCTCATGCCATCGCCGTCGTCGTCATTGTCGCTGTTGTTACCACAGCCATTTCCAGACGTACTCAGATTGGGGTCTGCAACACCGCAGTCGCCATCGCTATCGATACTTTCCGCAGGGTTGTAATCGAAGGCATCCGCTGCGTTTGGCACGCTGTCGTTATCGATATCACCATCACAGGCATCACCCACCGAGTCGTTATCCAGATCCTGTTGCAGCGCATTCGCGATGCCCGGGCAGTTGTCGTTGACATCGGTTACACCATCCAGATCAGTATCTACCGTATCGCTGTTAACGATGGTTGGATTGGTTCCAGCGAGGAATTCCGCCAGGTTGCTAACACTATCGCCATCGGCGTCGGCTGCGGCATCGTTGAGCAACGGATTCAGGCTATACAGCAGCTCAAATTCGTCAGGCATCCCATCGCCATCATCATCTGGATCACAGGCATTACCGGCCCCGTCTGTATCGGTATCGAGCTGACTGGGGTTATGGATATTCAGACAGTTATCCTTGTTATCGGTCACTCCATCACCATCGCTATCCGGAAAATAAATATCATCCTGAACACTCGGGTTGGTGCCGTTGAGGGCTTCCTGCAGGTTGCTGACGCCATCGAGATCGGGATCACCGCTCGCATCGGCAGCATTCAAGGCATTCAGGCCATTCAGGTTTTCGTAGGCATCACTCATGCCATCATTATCGTCATCCAGATCACAGGCATCGCCCTGTCCATCCGTGTCAAAATCTGCCTGTGACACATTACTCAGCAGCGGACAGTTGTCATTCACATCGAACACACCGTCGAGATCGCTATCGGTATCGACCGCAGGCACCATTGAAATCAGGATTTCCACGGTCTGACGGTCAGCTACCGTTACGCCGTTGACAGGCGGCACCGTATAACCCGCAAGCACGGCTGAAATCGTTTGCGCTTCGCCGACATGAGAAGTCAGGATGACATAGTTACCATTGTATTCAACCACCGCGATTCCCGACCCGGATTCACCGAATTGATTGCTCACATTGGCCCCGAGTAACTGCGCCGAGGTGACGTTACTCTGCACCAGCGCGACGATGGTACCGATCTGCGCATTGGTATCATTGGTATGGAAGATGAAGCTGTCGGTACTGAAGGTATGCTGTCCATACTCATCGACCGCAATGACCTTCCAGTAATAGCTGCGATCATCACACAGACCGGCGGTTTCATTCAGGAAGGTAGAGGATGAGGTCAGCTCCTGTTGTTGATAGATCACACTGCTCGCACTACACACATCCGCATTATTCACTTTGGAGAAAGTCGTGAAAGCGGGGTCATCCGCCAGCTGTAAGGTGTAGGTCACTTTACTGCCGACATCGGCATCGACCGCATCCTGCCAGTCAAACGCGAGTATGGTCTTCTGGGTAGCGATGCCATCCCAGCTGGTCGCACCCGGACTTAACAGGGTGAAACTGCCCGGAGGCTGATTGGGTGCAGGAACGGGTGCCCGATCCTTATACACCAGAGAACGCCTGGCCGGTGACAGTGAACCGGTAAAACGATCGTTCACGTAATAGAAAATTTCATACTGACCACTCTGTACAAAATCAGGGTAATCGAGTGTATAGGGCGCTCCGCTAATCACTGGCGGAGTGAATGCGCGACGCAGAAAATCATTCGAAAGCTGTTCGGTGGTATTGTTGCCGGTACTGCTCAGGGTTTTGTCCGGCGTACGGATCTCGACATAGGCCTGATTGACCTGATAAGGATCGTTGGCAAACAGCTGTAGTTGAGCACTGCTGGTATTGCTATCCAGATACAGGGTATTTGTGACCCGAGTGATATCTGCCGGATTGAACGCATCATTGGTCAGGGAATCCTGATTAAAACCAAGCAGGATATCTTTCGCCAGCTGTCCATCGGTTGAATTGCTAAACACCGCATTGGTACCCAGCGTATCGGAGTTATCATCGAGTAAGGGATGCTGCACCGCGTCGTCGTTAAATCCATTTGCACTGTTGGCAGATAGATCACCTCCGCGCGTCCAGGCTTCGGTTTTAGTGGTCGCGGTCTGAAACGCACTACGTAGATCGCTGCCATCGGCCAGTTCCAGGAACAGTTCTTCGAGGAAGTATTCACCGACCCGGATGCCGTCATCCTCGGTCGGACCCTTGTAAGACTGTTCGTGTGCAGAAGCCGAGCTGATAACAATCCGCCCCGGTGCTGAAACGCCGGGTACGAAACCACCCGAATAACAAGCCCCCATGATCACCACTCGTTTGTTATCAGCCAGTAAACTGGTTGCATTCAGCGAGTCGTAAGACGCTAGAAAACCTTCCAGCGTATCCAGCCAGCTATCCAGTTCGGTCGGGGTAATGGTTTCCAGGCCCAGATAAAAGGTTGCTTCATTCACACCGTTCACCAGTTCGCCACCATGATCGACCATGATGATATACACCGGCGCCGGACGTAGCTGGATCTCGCTATACAGGTTTTCAATCGCCGCCTGTATCGCTGCCTTGGTGGGCAGTCCGTCCACCCCGTTTTGATTCACATTGAAGTTAAAGTAAAAGATATCCTGATCGACAAAGCCCCGGTCCTTGAGCGTATCGTAGATACGATTGGCGGTTTTATTGTGCGACTCCAGACCGGATTCATTCGGCAGCTTGCCCTGCACGATCACCGCATAGCCTGCGGAAGAACCCACCAGCAGATTAGCCGTGGACGAGTTGACCGCCGCCATCTGGATATTACCGGCAAACTGGGCCTGCAGGGTGTACTGCCCGGGCGTATTGAAGCTGATGTTACCGATAGCTCCGGTACCAAGTGCAAGTGTCACCTGGCCGGCAAAATTGGTCGTGGTGGCGATATCGGTCGGGGTGCCATCCGGTGCCACGATATGCAGGTTAAGTGCAGTACCGGTCTGATCCTGCTGAGTATTGTTCAGGCGCGTAAAGGTCAGCGTGGCATCCGTGGTATCGTTGTTGGGGATCGCACTGCTGGTCAGGGTCAGACTCAGAGATGTGGATGCAGGCGCACCACTGTAGTAAGTAAAACTGGTACTCGCTGTGGTTACATTACCGGCGTTATCGGTCACCCGTGCATTGATGATGTAATCGGTATCAGGAATCCAGTTGATCGCACCTCTAGGGTAACTCCAGGTCGCATAGCCATCCGAGGTGGTAACCGGAAGCCAGACTGCATCACCGGCACTCAGACCCGCAGCGGGTGCCAGCACCGAGTTAAAACCATCGGTAATCTGGATTTGCACCGAAGCAACCCCGGTTCCAGTATCGCTACTGCTACCGGTAATGGCTTCAAGCGTATTCAACAATGCACCGGCAGCAGGTGCCAGTATGCTGACAGACGGAAAATCCAGATCAAAATTATAGGTTTCGGTTTGTGTGGCCCCGATATTTCCAGCCACATCCACCGAGTAGAAGCGCAGGTTCGTGTTGCCGCTTGCAGAGTCGATGGTAACCGTTGTAGTGCTCGCACTGACCGAAGCAAACGCGGCTTCGGCAAGGATATCATTGGTGGTGTAACGGATCGTGCTACAGCCGCTACCGACTTTTTCCAGACAGAAAATTCGCACATCAACACTGGCATTAAAATTTCCGCCTGCTGGCACTGCAATTGAATTCGGTGCGCGGGTATCCTGTAGCGTGATGCTAAACGGTGCCAGAGCAGCGATCTCTACCCCGTCATTCACGCTAATCACAATATTCGATAATACGTTATCGAAGTTACCGAATTTTGTCTGGTAGTCATCGTTCGATGGCAGGCCGCTGAGCTGACCGGTAGCCGTATTAAAACTCAACCAGGCCGGCAGGTTTACCTGCGTGCCCCCCTCAAAAGTCAGGCTCGCGCTCAGGCCCGGACCGTCACCACCATCCGAAACCACCGGTTGAAAGTTATATAGCGTATCCGGTGTTGCCGTTGTCGCAGGAATTCCCGAGATAGAGGGCTGTATATTAAAGTTAAACGGATCATTGATATTCAACAGTCCATCGCCATCAATATCGGTGTCGGAAGCATCACCACAACCATTGCCGGATGTCGGTAAATTAAAATTACCAACACAGTCACCATCGGTATCGGCCGACTCAAGCGGATTAAACGGGAACAGATCCAATGTATCGATCACGCCATCGTTATCATCGTCCGCATCACAGGCATCGCCGCCATTCGCCGGACCGGTAGAGACTCCTGCAACCGCATCGTTATCATTATCGAGCTGACTGGGATCACTGGTGCCGACACAGACGTCTTCATCATCGACGACCAGATCGAGGTCATGATCAAAACGGGCTGTAATGTTCAGACCACTGAGTTCGGATGACTGGGACGGTGACAAAGAATGTATCACCGCTTTCCAGTGCAGATCATTACCCGGCGTGGGGAAGGTGAACTCCACCCCCGGCACAACCTGATGCAGATAACTGCCGCCGTTGTTGGTGAGGAAGTAATCGATGCGGTCGTTGTTTGAGGTGGTTTCTGAGACAGTTAAAGTCGCTTTCAGAATATCGCTTTCGGTATCAACCGGCTTTGAAACCAGTTGCTGCTTATTCAGTGAAAAAGGCAGCGAGCGATAAAAGTGATCGCTACCGGTAGCACCAAAATCACCCACGATGATGTCATTATTACCATCGTTATCGATATCGCCGATGACCGCACCGTAACTGGTTGGGCTAACAGGATTGGCGGTATTCGGCAGAGCAACAGCCACAGAAGACGCATCAAACGGAGTCGCTGTGCCATTATTCAGATAGTATTTATCGGTACCACCGACGTTCGCCACCACCAGATCGAGATCACCATCCTGATCCAGATCATCGAGTACAACGACGCG
>JACNJF010000231.1 GCA_014382695.1 Gammaproteobacteria bacterium
GGGCGGGCATACCGCTACCGTAGATGTCAATTTAGATGGTACTGACTATGCAATAGATACCGGGTTCATTGTGTTTAACGACTGGACCTACCCCAATTTTATTCAATTAATGCAGCAGGTCGGTATACCGGTGCAGCCCACCGAAATGAGCTTCAGCGTACAGAATGCGCAATCCGGTCTGGAGTATAACGGCAACAATCTATCCAGCCTGTTTGCTCAGCGCAGGAATCTGTTGAGTCCTGTTTTTTACCGCTTTATTTATGAAATTGTGCGCTTCAATCGGCTCACCAAAAAGACCCTTAGTCATAGTAATTTCGATGAGGATAGTTCTCTGGGTACGTTTCTGCAGCGTTATCGCTTCTCCGACTATTTTGCACAGAACTATATCCTGCCGATGGTGGCTGCAATCTGGTCGTCGTCGATTGATGATGCGAAAAAATTCCCGCTGGGATTATTCCTGCGCTTTTTTAAACATCATGGACTCCTCAATATTCTTAACCGTCCACAGTGGCACGTTATTCAGGGTGGGTCACGTAGTTATATTCCAAAACTGACGCAGGGCGTACAAAATATTCATCTTGCCACCCCGGTAAAGAGTATTGAGAGAAAACCTGAAGGGGTTGTCATCGAGTATAAGGACAGGGTTGAAACCTTTGACGAAGTTATTCTTGCGTGTCACTCGGAAGACGCATTGAAACTGCTGGCCGACGCTGGTGAGCTGGAAACAAAAGTGCTGGGCGGTCTGAAGTATCAGGACAATGAAGTGGTGCTGCATACCGATGAAAGAATCCTGCCCACGCACAGAAAAGCCTGGGCTAGCTGGAATTTCTGGCAGGGCCAGTCTGCCAGCACACCGCCGGCGCTGACCTACAATATGAATATTCTTCAGGGCATACAATCTGCGCATACCTTCTGTGTGACCCTGAACCGGACTGCTGAGATCGATCCGCAGAAAATTCTTGGTAAATACAATTATGCACACCCGGTGTTTGATCAGACCAGCTTAAGCGCGCAACAGCAACGCGCTTTAATCTGCGGTCACAATCATACCCATTTCTGCGGTGCCTACTGGTACAACGGGTTTCACGAAGACGGTGTTAACAGTGCGCTGGATGTGTGTAAGCGTTTCGGGGTGTCATTATGAACCAGATGAAAAGCACCAGCTGCGAACTTAACAGTGCACTTTACACCGGTACGGTACATCACTGCCGCTACAGCCCGAACCGGCATGCGTTCAATTATCCACTATATATGTTCAGCCTTGATCTGGATGAGATCCCGCGTATTCAAGCCTGCGTTAGTTCGTTTTCATCCAGATTTTTTTCACCTTTGCGTTTTCGAAGAGCGGATTACCTGGGTGACCCGCAGCAGGATTTGAAGCAGACAGTCCTGCTCAAAGCGAGTGAACTGGGCGCCGTTATCGGCAGCATCGATCGGGTAATGCTACTCGGCCAGGTCAGGTGTTTTGGTCTTTATTTCAGTCCAGTCAATTTCTACTTTTTATTTGATCAGGGTGAAGCGCTCTACATGCTGGCAGAGGTGCACAATACCCCGTGGAATGAAACCCACTGTTATCTGGTTAATGTGGCGAGTCCGAAAAGTCAGCCAAAAGAGTTTCATGTTTCACCGTTTATGGGGATGGATATGCATTACGAGTGGAAGATTCAATTACTCGATAATCGCATTACTATTCATATCGAAAACTGGAAAACAGAAAAGTTATTCGATGCGACTCTGGCGCTGGTCAGACAACCACTCGATAACCGCAGCATTAAAACCGTGTTGAAACACTGGCCAATGATGACCCTGAGTATCGTCAGGGGGATTTACTGGCAGGCCATCAGGCTGTTGATAAAAAAAATTCCATACCACTCTCATCCTTAAGGAGCATTTAATGGAAACTATCATCAATTCACTGCCTCTTTCAGGCAAAAAAAACATCAGCAGGAATATTATTTTTTCTATCCTGGGTGGCTTAACCAACAGTGGGTTAACCATCGAAGATCATGCCGGTGAGTATTATTTTGGAGATCGCGATAGTGATCTGCAGGCGCACATAAAAGTGCACAACAGTCGCATGTATGCGCGCCTGCTGTTCGGCGGCAGTATCGGGATTGCAGAGTCTTATGTCGAAGGCGAGTGGCAGAGTGAGCAACTGGTCAATGTGATTCGCATCTTCGCACGTAATTTACCCACTCTGGAAAAGCTTGAAAAACGACTTGGCTGGATGACTTTCCCGTTGCGTAAAATAAGGCACCTGTTGAACCGCAATAGCACCAGCGGAAGCCGCACTAATATCGCAGCACATTATGATCTGGGTAATGAACTGTACGGCCTGCTGCTGGATGAACACATGCAGTATTCCTCCGCGATTTTTGCCAGACTGGATGACGACCTGAGCAGTGCCCAGCAGAATAAACTGAAGACTATCTGTGACAATCTTAATCTGTGTGAAACCGACCACCTGCTTGAAATAGGCACTGGCTGGGGTGGTCTTGCCTGTTATGCCGCCACACACTATGGCTGTAAAGTGACCACTACAACTCTTTCTCAACAGCAGTTTGAGTATGCCGCAGAGCAGATAAAAGATCAGGGTTTATCGGATAAAATTACCTTGCTGCTGAAGGACTATCGGGATCTGGACGGGCAGTATAGCAAACTGGTTTCGGTGGAAATGATTGAGGCGGTCGGGCATGAGTATCTGGGGCGGTTTTTCAGACAACTGGAAACCCTGTTGTTACCCGGAGGGCAGATGCTGATTCAGTCAATTACCATAGCCGACCAGTATTATGATCAGTATCGACGCGGGGTTGATTTTATTCAGCAATATATATTCCCAGGAGGATGCCTGCCATCGATCTCTGAAATGACGCGTCATATCAAAGATCAGACCAGCATGCGTATTACGGCCATCAACGACTATGGATTACATTATGCGCAAACACTGACGCACTGGATGGAGCGTTTTAAGCAGCATTCGGAGCAGCTCATCCGGCTCGGATATAAAACCGACTTTCAGCGTTTATGGGGGTTTTACTTTGCCTACTGTGAGGGTGGGTTTAGAGAAAATAATATCGGGCTGGTTCACCTGCAGGCCACCAAGCGCGGAGTTTGAAGGTGACACGCTGGTTGTGGATACAGCTGGTACAGTTTCAGGCGTTATGGCTGATCTGTGTGATGGGTCAGAATGACTTGATTTTGCTGGCACTGCTGATGATTGGTGTGCACTTTATGTTCAGTCCGGCAGTTAAGCAGGATATGCGTGTATTACCGCTGGCTCTTATCGGCATCAGCATCGATGCCACTCTGGCACTCAGTGGTGTTTTTGCATTTGGTGCCTTCCCTTTCTGGCTGGGGCTGTTATGGGCCGGATTCAGTTTGAGTCTGGGGCATAGCCTGGTCTGGTTAAAGAAAATTCCGACTGTGCTGTTGATACCCATGGCTGCGGTCATGGGACCGGCATCCTATCTGGCCGGCTGGAAGCTCGATGCGGTCGAACTGCCGTTCGGAGTAAGCACCAGCATGCTACTACTCGCATTGATCTGGGCATGTCTATTGCCGTTGCTGTTAAAACTTGATACCCGATTAAGGAGTGTGTGATGAAATTCCTGCTAGTTCTGCTGATGCTGTTCAGCTCCGCTATCCCGGCCGATCCGATTGCCAGACTGGTACTGGTCGGTCAGGGAGAGATGAACTGGATGCTATGGAAGCTGTATGACATCCGTCTTTATAGCGCGGATGGAGGCTATGCTAAAAACAGCGTGCCTGTTGCGTTATCGATTACCTATGCGCGTGACATCAAGGCCACCCGTCTAGTCCAGTCCACGGTTGATGAATGGCAGCGTTTATCCATCGACTACAGGCCGCAATGGGTGCAGCAGTTAGAGCAGATATGGCCCTCGGTTAAGGCTGGCGATACGATCGATTTCGTGGTCGATGCAGAGCAGGGCAATCAGTTTTACTGGAATAAAAAATTGATCGGTGAAATTGACGATACCAGTTTTTCAGAAGCCTTTTTATCCATCTGGTTGTCTGCCAATAGTCGACAGCCCGGATTACGCAAACTACTTACCGGTGATGACAATGTCTAAGTTACTGCTAATCGCACTACTGCTGACCCTGGTCGGCTGTTCGACTCCGATTGCCTATTACAACACCACCACCCCGCAGTTAAAGCTGGAAGAGTTTTATAATGGCAAGCTGACAGCCTACGGTATCGTGCAGTCGCGTAATGGAAAAGTGTTACGTCGTTTTAGCGTCGATATGACCGGTACCTGGAACGGTAATAAGGGTGTACTGGATGAGCACTTTGTCTATGATGATGGTGAAAAGCAGCAGCGTATCTGGTATCTGGAAAAAAAATCTGATGGACTGTATACAGGGTCAGCCTCGGATGTGGTCAAGGCCGCCGATGGAGAGACTCAGGGTTATGCCCTGGAGTGGAAATATACCCTTGCTATCAAGGTTGACGATTCCCTGTGGGAGGTTGATTTTGAAGACTGGATGTATCTGATCGATGAGCATCGCCTGATTAATCGTGCTCAGATGAGTAAGTGGGGTTTTAACGTGGGTGAAGTGACATTGTATATTGAAAAACAGCAATAAGTGTAGTTGAACAGAGCTTCAACTATCAATAGCAAAAAGTGTACAGCCTGTTAACGCTTAAAGGAGTCCATCACGATGACTAGCGATGCTTTCAAATCCAGGGTTTACTGGCTAGCGTCGAGTGTGTATGCCTGACATCCGATCGATGCTGCTGCATTGAGTAGACAAGCTTGAGAGCGCTGCAGAATCTCGCTATGCTGACCAATACTTTTTTCACTCGTAGAGTTATCAAAC
>JACNJF010000225.1 GCA_014382695.1 Gammaproteobacteria bacterium
AAGTTAAGTTGATTGCTGAGGAGATTGGTATCACGGAAATGACTTTCTTTAATTACTTTCAAAAGAAAGAGGATATTCTTAAGTACATGATGGGAATCTGGGCGCTGGATCTTATGATCCTGCAGCATAGGCAACCGCTAAGTGGTGAGGCGGCGATTCGCCGTGTCTTCAGCCACACTGCAGAACAGGTGAAAAAGCATCCGCGTCTGATAGCCAATTTCGTTGCCTCTTTACTGACCAGTGAAATCGACCCTATGGCGAATGACATTGAAGCCGCGGATCGATTTCTGCTTTATCCAGATTCAGCCGAATTGTATGCAGCGAAGATTCCTGACGGTAATGAAATTCTGATGCGACATCTCGCCGAGATCGACCCCACACACGACCATACGGGAACACTCCTGCATCTGGCGTCCTGCTTTTATGGTGATATTATCGTGGCGCACACTGCCGAACTGGACATAGGCATGCTTTATACCAGTAGTCTGGATTTGATTTTCCAAAACAGAAGTTAAAATACTGGCTCAGGCTTTTGAATGATGATGACCAGCAATTAGCCGATTAATGCGCTGACTGGCATTTCCATAGATTTGCCTGAAAACTCGATAGCTGAATGTCCACCGTTGTTAAACCAGTCAGTATTGCGACTACCCAAGTTCAGGCGCTATCGAGAAATTAGCCAGATCCCAAAAATATGCAGATCTGGCCAGGATGACTCAAAGCCCGGTTTTTTCAGCGACTCAATCGCCGCCCCGTTGGGCCACACAACTGATCCTACCCTTTTGCTAATTACTGAAATCCCAGGTAGCGTTGACCAGTCCGGTTCCAGCGCAGCTAAACGTGCCCGCCAGCTGCGCTTCGTTGATGAACGGCACAAACTCAACAGAAGTACAGAAACCGACCAGGAAACTGATCGGTGCAGGTGTCGATATAACCGTATCGCCGCAGTTAAAATGCAGGATAACAGTCGGATCCGCTGCCATTGCAAACTGGTAACTCTTCGGAAAGACGAGGTTGCTCGCGGTATACACGACCAGTGTCGGGCCGGGGCCGTTAGCACCGGTATCATGGATCGGCACGGCTGCATGCAACGTGTCGCAACCGGAAATGCTGATGTCAGCAGTAATGGTTCCAGAGGGTACATGTCTACGCACATCACCCAGGTCTTCAAACAACGTCCACGTCACGTTGGCTGATCCACTGACCAAAATGTCCGTCATATCCAGGTTGAATTGCAGGTTGCCGGCCACCGGTGCCGCTTCGGTGGTAAAACTCCAGCTGTGGTTTGCTTCCATGGCAATTCCATCCAGATCCATTACCGCTGTAGTGACTGTTGCGGTATAGGTTGTGGAATAGGCAAGGTCGGCTGAAGGCGTAAAGCTGGCTGTGGTGCCACTGTAGGAAACGCTGCCACCAATAGCGCCTGCTGAGCCGGCCAGGGTGAAGGTGCCGCTCGATGTCACTGTCGCCGAATCTACAGCCTTGGAAAAGATTGCCGTTACGATGGCTTTCACAGAAACTCCGGTCGCGTTATGGATTGGGCCGGTGCTATGGATCTCAGGCGGTCCAAAGGTGGTTGCGCAGGCCTGCGCACAACTTTCAGCCGTACCGTAGTCATTGTAGGCAGACACCGTGTAACAGTAGGTAGTCGATCTATCCAGGCCATTATCCGAGAACGTGGTCGCGCTAGTGGAAGACCCGTTGGCATTACCACCGTCTATGATATAACCCGTCACTTCGTTGTCACTTACCGAGGGATTCCAGGAAAGGTCTATCTGGCTTTCTGATACTCCGTTCGCAGCAAGTCCGGTCGGACAGGACGGTTTGCAGGAGACCACCGATGAACGTGCATCCTGCATTAATTTTTCACTCAGATCCTGCAGGGTTTGCTCTGTCCACGCATTCGCCTGCTTTAACGGGATGGAGAGAACCGCTGCCACGGGATGAAGACCCATCGCGGTTTCGTCCATTACATTGATAAATCTCACTGCGCTTAACTGCTTGAGCTCGGCGCGAGCCGCCTGCAGACTGGCCACGGTGGTTTGGGTATAACTGGGGTCAGACTGAGTGACTGGGTTGGTTGGATCAGCAGCGCACTTCTCAAGCTCATCAAGTTCGTTCAACCAGGCGTTTACCTGTTTCGAGATAGCGGCAGCCCCGGCGATGTCGGATAGCGCCGAAGCGATCGCATAGGCCGACCCGGTCGCTTTCACCGACTTACCCAGGCTCTCGTAATAGCTGAGCAGAGAACCTATCGTCACATCGGCACCTTTACTTGCGCTCTCCGAAAGATTGAACTGGTAACCACCGCTCGCGCCTGCAGCGAGAGTAACTACGATGCTTCGAGCTGCTGTTGTCGTTAGCGCACTGAATGCCGCGCGTTGAGATATGCTGGAGGTCGGTACGAAATAGCTGATGTTGATTTGCGCATCGGCCGAAGACTCACTGTCCTCTATGCCGCTTGCCGTAAACCTGCCGTTATACACCGGGTTGATAACGGCTGTCGTACTACTGAGTTCATCGGCGGTCGGGGTGTACTCGACGGGTGTCGTGGTTAAGGTTAAATTTCGCCTGGCCCCGTTGGGATAGGTATACACATAGCTGCAACTGGTATTACTTGCACAGCTGGATGAGAACCTGGCCGCTGCGAAAAATTGAGCGATATCCTCAGGAATGCCCTGGCTGACCAGCTCCGCCGATAACGCCTGATCGAGCGGGAAATCATTGTTGGTTGTGGTGCTGCCTCCCCCTCCTCCGCACGCGGACAGCAATAAAAGAACCGGAAACAGCACGCCATATAGAATACTTTTGATGCCGAGACTCACTTTTCACTACTCCCTGAATAGATAAACCTGACCTTCAACTATCACCCGTGGCCTTAGCCGCATGACGGGATCGAACAGATGTTGAGGTATCGTAATCAGGAAAGCAATATCCCTCGAAAAACATAATTTAAAACGTCTGCTATTGATCGATTACTGGCTATTCTGCACACCGTAGAAAGCCGAACGCGTAGGACCACTCCCATATTTAAGACCTTGCGACGGCGTTAACAAGCCGACATTAACTGCCGCTCGATCGGTTGCAGCGGCCTTGCAGAGAAATCGGCAGCGCAGGCTGTGATTTTGATCATTCCCCCGATACTTCGGACAACTTTGTTTGACACAATTATCCCTTTTTATGCATCGGTCGATTGCTGATTACCCAGGCCCGTAAAAAACTATCCCGGCTATCTCCATGCGGGGAAAAGCCAGAACGCTAAAATGGCCACTTCTTTAAAAACCTTAATCCAGTTATTTTTCATCAAGACCAGGCTCCCCATACTGCCAGAACGAAGACTGCGAAATTTCGTCCAGCCAGAGCTGGCGAATCTCCGGATTTATCTGCACGCGTGAATCCCCCCAGTACCCCTGACGATAAGGCGCACTCCACAACGGTTGAGCATCCCATTCGGCATTGATATAGGCGACTGCACGGATCACATCTGAATTAGCGTGGATATACTCGAAAAAAGGCCTGAACCATTGCTGCCAGATCTGTTCCGCCGTTTTCGACACTCGTGACTGTGCCGCAGCGCCATCCCATAACGGCGATATATTGGCTTTTGTCAGGCGTGTCAGGTCATAACCCTGTGGGGCAGCTTCAGCAATCATCACCGGCTTATGTTTAAATCGGGCCAGAGTAACGACTTCATCGGCCAGCAGACGTTGGCTCGTCTGCCCGTGCCCCACTTCATCTGCGGGTAGAAACCAGGACAGACCCAACCAGTCTACATAGGCATCACCCGGATACCAGTCCTGAATATTTTCGTGACTGGTATCGATTATGTCATCCAGCGGAGATGTACTAGCCTGCCACACGTAGGCAACGTTCTTCACTGCCTGATCGCGCATCACCTCAACTATGCGCCGGAATGCCAGAATGTAACTGGTTTTGTTTGCGTAACCACGGTTCCAGACACCATCAAACTCATAGCCAATACGTAGATACATCGGCCAGCAGACGGATATTTTCATCATAGGCGCCGACGCCAATGTCAGCCAGCCCGCCCGCTGCCCAGATATTATCGCCACTACCTTCAGCAATATTCAGCCCGATGACTAAAGCTGAGTGCGGATATCTGAGCACGCTCTGATACGCGTTTAACGGCCCTGCTCCCCAGTCTACCGAGGCAGTGCTTGCCCTGCCCTCGGGGTCAACGCCAAGCGCGCCATAGGCGGGGAAAGAAGCCCGGTTCAAGCGGTAAAAAGACAGGTAGGTCGTGATACCGGCGGGCGCAGGGAAGTAACCCGAATCGACATAGTCCTTCACCGAGTTTAAGTCCTGCCCGAGTATAAGCAGGACTTTGTGCTCAGCTGGTAAAAGGGTGGTAGAACGTGCATCCACCCTACTTGATGCTGCATCGGATGAGTGCAGCGCAGGGTACTGCGTACAGGCACAGATGCTCATCAGGAGTACCAAATAGACAAATTTTTTATTCGATATACTTACGCAAGCCCTGCCCGATTGCATTTCAAGACCCGAAATCCATCAGCACAAGTTTAATCCTCTTCTGGCACCACATATCAGGCTTCACTACATTGACCCCATTAAAAAACTTGCTCAGGCTAAACGGTAATCCTGTGCTTTAAACAGTCGGCCGGTCAGTGCGAAGTCTTCCTGCAATACGGCGACGAGCACTCCCGGCAACACGGTTTCGACGGCATAGTCCGCATTCGGGCCACCCAGCTCGGTTTTTAACCAGCCCGGGTCGAGAGCATTCACCAGTACATTGCTGTGTTTCAGCTCGGCCGCT
>JACNJF010000122.1 GCA_014382695.1 Gammaproteobacteria bacterium
GTGGATCATCTTCATTTTCATCATCCACCGGGCGTGGCAACAGCATGCGTGATTTTATTTCAGCCAGCATCGCAGCCATCACCAGATACTCAGCCGCGAGTTCCAGCGCCAGCTTCTCCATCAGCTGGATATAATCCATATACTGACGGGTAATGGTTGCCACCGGAATATTCAGAATATCGATATTCTGACGCTTGATCAGATACAGCAGTAGATCCAGTGGCCCTTCAAACGCTTCCAGAAAAACCAGCAGGGCATCCGGCGGAATATACAGATCCTGCGGAATCACCGTTAACGGCTCACCCTCCACCAGCGCGAAAGGCATCTCTGACTGGTCGGTTTGCGTTTTCTGAAAAAGATCAGGCATCAGCGCAGGGTAATGCCCATGGCTTTTCTAACTTCTTCCATGGTATCGCGTGCAACATCCCGCGCCGCTTCACAGCCTGCATTGAGGATACTTTCAACCGTTGAGCGATCATCCTGATAATCTTTCGCACGCCGTTGAATCGGCTTCAGTTCGGTCAGTATCGCATCGATAATGTGCTGCTTACAATCCACACAGCCGATCGCAGCGGTGGTACAACCATCAATGATGGCATTTTTCAGGTCTTCACCAGAATACACCTGATGCAACTGCCAGACTGGACATTTTTGCGGATTACCGGCATCCGTTCGGCGAATACGCGCCGGGTCAGTCGGCATGGTTTTAACCTTCTTTTCGATCTGGATCGGACTCTCACGCAGCGCAATCGTGTTGTTATAGGATTTGGACATCTTCTGTCCATCCAGTCCGGGCATTTTGGAGGAAGCCGTCAGCAGTGACTGGGGTTCCGGCAGAATGATGCGTCCGCCACCTTCCAGATAACCGATTAAACGCTCCTTATCACCCAGACTGATATTCTGCTGAGAACTCAGTAAGGCATATCCGACCGATAAGGCACCGCCATCACCCTGTTCCTGATAACGTTTCTTCAGGTCGTTATAGATTTTGGCATTCTTCTTACCCAGTTTTTTGATCGCTACCTGCGCCTTATCCTCAAAATCAATCTCTTTACCATACAGATGATTAAAGCGCCGCGCGACTTCACGGGTCAGTTCAACATGCGCGACCTGATCTTCACCCACAGGCACATGACCGGCCTTATAGATCAGAATATCTGCACTTTGCAGCAGTGGATAACCCAGAAAACCAAAAGTACTCAGATCCCTATCCTTCAATTTATCCTGCTGATCCTTATAACTGGGCACACGTTCGAGCCAGCCCAGCGGCGTAATCATCGATAGCAGGGTATACAGTTCGGCATGTTCCGGCACACGCGATTGAATAAAAATAGTCGAGCTTCCGGGGTTAACCCCTGCTGCCAGCCAGTCAACCACCATATCGATACTACTCTGGGCGATGATGGAAGGGTTTTCATAGTGGGTGGTTAGCGCATGCCAGTCCGCCACGAAAAAAAAGCATTCATAACTATGCTGTAACTCAATCCAGTTTTTTAATACGCCATGATAATGACCAAGATGTAAAAGACCGGTAGGACGCATCCCCGAAAGCACGCGTTGATTATGACTCACTGAGGTATTCAAAAAGCAGTTCCTGATTAAAAAAATTCAGCGGCATTATAGAATCCCCACCCTGAAAGGTATAGTTAATCTATAACAATCGACCTGAATCGTCCGGAAAAAGACCCGGGAGGCTGTTCAGTAAATTTTTACCACGAACCGTATCAATTCACCGCTAGCAGTAACAAAGCAATCAGTAATCCAGAAACTCGGCATTCCCCTTGCCGTAACGCAATACCTCTGGACTACCGTCGATCAGATTGATAACGGTAGTTGGCTCGACGCCACAGGGGCCACCATCGATTACCAGATCGACATCATGCTCAAACATTTCGCGGATCGCAGCAGCATCATCCAGCGCATTGTTTGACCCCGGCATAATCAGCGTACTACTCATGATTGGCTGACCTAATTCAGACAGGATGGAACGGGTGATATTATTATCCGGCACCCGTACCCCGATGGTCTTACGCTTCGGATTCATTAAACGACGCGGTACTTCAGAGGTTGCTTTCAATAAAAAGGTATAGGGACCCGGTGTCAGGCCTTTCATCAGACGATAGGAAGAGTTATCCACCTTTGCATACACGCCGATTTCAGATAGATCACTGCAGACCAGGGTAAAGTGATGTTTATTATCCAGCTTACGCAGACGTTGAATTCTTTCCATCGCACTCTTATCACCGATATGACAGCCCAGTGCATAACTGGAGTCGGTCGGATAGATGATCAACCCACCATCATCGATAATCTTTACCGCCTGCTGGATCAGCCTTTTTTGCGGGTTTTGCGGATGAATTTCAAAAAACTGTGCCATATATTTTGTATTCGATACGATTCAAAGTTAACTGCCGCGCGGAATTATAGTGTGCGGGAAAAAATACGCGAGAAAATTCTGTGGACATGTAATCTGACAGATGGGTTTTAACGCAAATCACTCAAGCATTAATGAGCAATAAAAAAAGTTAAGGGAAAAACAGCTTATCCATTAATTAATCGATACGAATAGATCTCCGCACAGAATACAATCAACTTCAGATTACACCAAAAAAAAACGGGGCCATAAAGGCCCCGTTCCTGTGCAACTTAAGCTTGAAAGATAAAGCTTAGAACTTAGTCATCAGACCAAATGACATCAGATCATCTTCACCTTTTTGAGTACCAGCTTCACGACTGCTGTAGGCAACATATGCAGTTGTCTTCTTAGACATACCGATTGTGTAAGCAACGTTCATAACGCTGCCATCTGTAGCACCAACTTCTGATGTACCAATGCTTGCAATCAGAGCATTCTTGTCCATTGCAAATTTGCCTACGATAGCTAAAGCAGTACTATCTACACCAGCATTTTCTTCAGAAGAGTACTGAACACCAACTGTCAGGTCATCCATATTGTAGCTACCACCAACGGTGGTCATAGTGTCATCACTTGCGAAGCTGTCGACACCAAGACCAAATTTGATAGCGCCAGACTTATACATTACACCAACAGAGGTGGAATCAGCCAGACCATTGTCAGTAGCAGTTTCACCAGGAACGATTGCCGCAGCGAATGACAGACCATTCATATCGTTTGAGATGTATGCAATCGCATTGCTTGCACGGGTTTCATTCATTCCAAAAGAACCGTTCAGATCGACGATCGAATCACCCAGGTGCTCGTTACCAGCTGCATAGAATGCTGCTTTTGCAGGAGTGTCGTGACGGCCAATTACTGCAGTACCGAAATCACCTGTCAGACCAACGAAAGAGTTACGTGCACTAGGCTTATGCTTAGCTCCATCATTTGCACCAGTTACGCCTTGACCATCAGTAAGATCGTAAGCCATTTCCATCTGGAAGATCGCCTTCATGCCATTACCCAGATCTTCAGAGCCTTTGAAACCCAGACGGCTGCCGTTGCTATCAACCTTCCACATGTCGGCTGTATCATAACTAGTAAGTGATGCGTGTGCGATACCGTATACGGTAGAATCAGCAGCAGCTGAACCAGCCATTAAAGATGCGATTGCAGCGGCGATAATTGCAGATTTTTTCATTGAGTAATACCCCAAAAATTAGTTAAAAAATTATTTAATCCTTCCTGAATTCCATATGGCTTTCAGATGTGCAGCGATAATACAGAGTGATATTATTTTTGCAACAGTTATTTTCAAAAAAACCACATTAATTTAAAAATAAGCCCTAAGTTAAACAAAACCTGCTTCAAAAAATCCTATTTTGTTGCTAATTTACAACATATTCTGTTTTTTTGGGTGGATATACATCCGTTTCCCCTGAAATTATCAAATATGCAACTAAGTTAAAGATCCACGCAATTCACGAAAGACTCAACTTATTATTATCTTTGTGTGCCTTGCGCTCTCTTCAAATTCTTCGTGACACGTTTTTATCTGCTTTTATCTGTATTCGATCCCGCTAATTACAGCTTTGTTTTCGACCGGGCCTGACTCATGTTAATATTCCGTCCCCTGATTCACACCCGTTAACAACATGAAACAACTTTTCGACTTTTTTCCCATACTACTGTTTTTCATCGTCTATAAATTCTATCTCGATTTGCCGGATGGGTTGATCGTATCGATTAATGACACATTACCTTTTATGGCGATGCAACCGGGCGATGCGAGTCATGCGATTTATCTGGCGACCCTGAGTGCAATACTGGCGACCCTGCTCCAGGTCGGACTTACCATCGCCTTTACCCACCGGGTTGAAAAGATGCATCTGATTACCCTGATTCTGTTACTGGTGTTTGGCGGCGCAACCCTTTACCTGAAGGATCCGGTATTCATCAAATGGAAACCAACCGCTATCAACTGGTTGTTTGCGGCGGTTTTTGCCGGCAGTCAGTTTATTGGCTCTAAATCGCTGGTAGAACGCATGATGGGACATGCACTGGAGATTAAGGACCACAGTGTCTGGAAGCGTCTGAATATGGCATGGGTACTTTTCTTTATCTTCTCCGGGGTCGCTAACCTGCTCGTTGCCTTCAACTTCAGCGAAGAAATCTGGGTGGATTTTAAATTATTCGGCCTGATGGGTCTGACCCTGATCTTCGTCATCGGTCAATCGTTTTACCTGGCCAGTTACCTGCCCCAGGATGACAGCAAATCCAATAAGGAGAACTCTTAACATGTTATACAGCATTACCGGTACCGATCATGAAAACAGCCTGCAAAACCGTCTGGCGGCTCGCCCGGAGCATGTCGCCCGATTACTTG
>JACNJF010000235.1 GCA_014382695.1 Gammaproteobacteria bacterium
GCAGCCAGCAGTCGGCCGATCTGCTCGATCTGCGCGATCAGTTGATACTGGAACTATCGCAGAAAATTGATATATCGGTACTGAATGAAGATGCTGGAAGTATGTCGATCTTTATCGGCAATGGTCAGACCCTCGTTAACGGCAGTATTGCATCGACACTGGGAACCATACCCAGCAGTGCTGACCCGTCGCAGGATCTTATCGTCTATCAGGGATTAAGCTCACCAGTGGATATTTCGGGTTCGTTACGTGGTGGTGGCGAACTGGGTGCTCTGCTGGAGTTTCGCGATCAACTGCTGAAGGATACTCGTAACGATCTGGGGCGGATCGCGATTGCACTGGCAGATACCTTTAACACCCAGCACAGTAACGGCATGGATCTGAATGGTAATCTGGGTGGTGATTTTTTTTCGGTAGCCAGTCCGAAGGTGCTCAGCTTTGCCGGTAATCCAGGCACGGCCAGTATTACCACCTCCATTTCAGATGTTGGAGTGCTCACCCGTTCTGACTATACACTCGCCTTTGATGGTAGCAGCTGGCGCCTGAGCTCGGATTCCGGTACGGTTTCAGGCGCGGTTGCGGATGCTTCGCCGGCTAACACCACGCTCACCTTCGAAGGCATTACGCTTACCATCGATGGTGTGGCCAGTAGTCCTGCCGCCGGTGATCAGTATCGTATCAAGCCGACCAGTGGTGGTGCAGGCTCGTTCAACGTGGCAATCAGCGATCCTTTACTGATCTCGGCGGCGGCTCCGGTGCGCAGCGCGACCTCGCTGAATAATCTGGGAACGACCGCGATCACTGCCGGCGTGGTCACCGATGTGACTAATCCCGCTTTGTTGAATACGGTGACGCTGACTTTTGATACACCGCCTGGCACTTTTCGTTCTACTTCGAATGTGACCGTGGGTACTACCGTGTTTGCAGCCGGTGCGGCGATTCCGTATAGCAACGGCATGCGTATCGATTCGAACGGCTGGCAGACCACGCTGTCCGGAGTTCCGCAGGGGAATGATGTGCTGACGGTCGAATCCAATGCAGGCGGTAAGGGCGATAGCCGGAATGTACTGTTGCTGGCGAATCTACAGACCAGTGGCACTCTGGATAATGGCAACAGCAACTATCAGGAAGCGTATAGCGTACTGGTGGGCAGAGTGGCTTCACAGACGGCGTCAGCGGATACCCAGCGCGAAGCGGCACAATCCCTGCTGATTCAGGCTCAGGGCAGACGGGATGCCAAGTCAGCGGTGAATCTGGATGAAGAAGCGGCTGATCTAGTCCGTTATCAGCAGGCCTATGAAGCGGCTTCACGCGTCATCAGTACCACCCAGACCCTGTTTAATGCATTAATTGAGGCCACCCGGTAACCACGCATGAGAATTTCAACCTCACAAATCTATCAGCAGGGCGTACAGTCCTTCGCCGACCAGCAAACCAAGCTGGCGAAGCTTCAGCAACAGATCTCCACCGGTGTGCGGATCACCCGGCCATCGGATGACCCGGCTGCTTCGGCGCGCGTACTCGAACTTGAGCAGACGGTGTCGCAGATGGAGCAGTATAATGTGAATATCAACCTGGCCGAAGCACGCCTTAAACTGGAAGAATCCACTCTCGACGCGGTGGAAAACGTTTACTTTCGGATCAAGGAGCTAACGGTGCAGGCCAATAGCAGCGCGCTGTCGAGCAATGATTTGAAGGCGATAGGAACCGAGGTCAATGAAAAATATCAGGAACTGTTGAGTCTGGCCAACACCATCGATAACAACGGCAGTTATCTGTTTGCCGGGTTTCAGAGTGAGTCACCACCGTTTGCACAGACACAGACCGGGTCGGTGACGCATGTGCAATACAGTGGCGATCAGGGGCAGAGATCGGTGCAGATCAGTCCGACCCGACAGATTACGACCGATAATCCCGGCAGCCAGGTATTCCTGCAGGTAGACAGTAACGCAGGACTCAGGGAGTCAGCCGCGACCGGCAATGGCGGAACAGCGCAGATTGCACCAGCCGATGTGTTTGATGCAACGGCCTATACGGCGGGAAGCTTCCAGATAGTATTTACCTCGCCCACAACCTATGACATTGTCGATCTGTCTGGCCCCACCAATCTGGTGACAGCGGCGACTTATGTCGACAATAGCAGCATCGAGTTCAACGGTATTCGTACCTCGATTAGTGGAACCCCGAATACCGGTGACAGCTTTGATATCAGTCAGGGACGCTACCGGGATATTTTTACCACGCTGAATGGTTTAACCGATACCCTGAACTCCGGGTTGAGCAATGACCAGCGCGCAGCCAACCTGACCCAGGCTCAGGATGATATAGAGGCCTTTTTTAACAAGGTGCTGGATGTGCGAACTTCCATCGGCGGGCGTCTGAATGCACTGCAGACCCAGTTCGATAATAATGATGCGGTGCGGGTCTCTACGCGCGAAACCATCAGCATCCTGCGCGATGTCGACCTGGCCGAAGCCATCAGTCAATTGACCCTGGAACAGACCACACTGGACGCCGCACAGGCTATTTTTGCCCGCATCACCAGTTCCTCGCTGTTTAATTTCCTGCGCTAACTTTAGCTAACTACCTTCATATCGTCAGCTCGCTGCCGATAAGGAAAGCGGTTAAAAGTGTGTCACGAAGATTTTGACGGGCACGAAGAGCACGAAGGATTTATTCATTAACTTTCTTTCTTCGTGTCCATCGTGAGCTTCGTGGTGGAACAGCTTTTACAAGATGTCTTATCCCCAAATATATTTCAAAATAAACCTAAAGTTTTAAAACCCGCTGCCGCTAACCATCCTGAGAGGGTTAATTAGAGCAATAATTAACCGGATTGTTTTAATTAACATTTATCATTGAATTGACGCCCAAAAGCGCAGTCCAGCACAGGAGATTATCATGCCTCAATTTATCAACACTAACGTCCAATCGCTGAATACACAGCGTGCTTTGAACTCTTCACAAAGTTCATTACAAACATCTTTGCAGCGGTTATCTTCTGGCTTGCGTATCAACAGCGCCAAAGATGATGCAGCAGGTCTTGCCATTTCCGACCGGATGACTTCGCAGATCCGCGGCCTGAATCAGGCTGTAAGAAACGCGAACGACGGTATTTCACTGGCACAAACCGCTGAAGGTGCGTTGCAGTCAACCACTTCTTCACTGCAACGGATTCGTGAACTGGCGATCCAGTCTGCAAACTCAACCAACTCGGCTTCTGACCGCCAGGCACTGAATAATGAAGTCAGTCAGCTTCTGGCCGAAGTACAGCGAGTGGGCGTTAATACTCAGTTTAACGGACAGAATCTGCTGGATGGTACTTTCTCATCTGCTCAGTTTCAGGTCGGTGCGAATGCCGCGCAGACCATCAGTATGACTATTACCGGTTCTACCACCAATCTGCTGGGTGCTTATCAGGCAACGGGTACCGCCGTTTCTGCAGCTGCCTTCGATGGCGCCGGTTTTACCATCAACGGAACCGAAATCGGTGTTTCGGCAGCGACCACCGCTCCCGGCTTTACCGCAGACAGTGCGGCTGCCAAAGCCGCTGCGATTAACGGTAAAACCAATGACACGGGTGTTACTGCAACGTCCTCTACCACGTTAACCGGTAATGCACCTTTAGCCGGTGTGGGACTTTCAAACGGTGAGCTGGTCATCAATGGAATCTCGATTGGTTCCGTTGCTTCCAGTTCGAATGTTGTCACCCAGGGCCGTAGTGCGGCAACCGCGATCAATGCGGTCACCAGTCAGACCGGTGTAACCGCTTCCGCCAACGCGACTACTGGCGCATTAACACTGTCTTCTTCTGAGGGCAGGAACATAACCGTTTCTACCGGTGGTACCGATGCCGCCACTCGCCAGGCGGCCACTCAAAATATCCAGAATGCGACCGGGCTTGATGCTTCCGATGGCGTAGGTGCGACTGTTAACGAAGTCGCTACGCTCACCTTTGTAAATGACGTTGAAGGTTCAGCTACAGGTTTAACCGCTCTTGACGCGGTGACCGTTGGTGGCCAGACCTTTCAGTTTGTAACCTCTGCTGGAACGGGTGCGGCGGGAAATGTTGAGGTGCTGATAGGCGCTGGTGGAACATCTACAGACTCTATTATTGCTCTTAATGGCGCTATCAATACCGAAACAGCTGCTGGTCGTAATACCATTAACTCTGTCATAACAACAGCGGCTACTCTGATAACACTCACGTCGACTGTATTAGGTGATGACACTATCGGAACAGCCGGTGCCATTCCTGAGCCCGTTTCTACTAACGCTGGTGCTTTAGTGGGAGCGGTCACTGTCACGGGTGTACTTCCTGCCGATGATGCCGATGGTGTCACAACACGCGGAACTTTAACCTTGAGCTCACCCGATAACTTTACTTTGGGGGGTGCGGACCTGGCTTTTGCTGGCATGACCAGTGCAGCCGCTTCACTGAGCACCTTGAGTGCAGTGAATATATCTTCGGTGGCTGGTTCTAACTCAGCGATCACTGTTCTCGATGGCGCACTCAGCCAGATCTCCAGTATCCGTGCAGAACTGGGTGCGATTCAGAACCGCTTCGCTTCTACGGTTGATAACCTGAGTACCACCACTGAAAACCTTTCCGCTGCAAGAAGTCGTATCCGCGATGCGGATTTTGCCTCCGAGACAGCGGAACTGACCAGAAACCAGATTCTGCAGCAGGCGGGGCAAGCCATGTTATCCC
>JACNJF010000059.1:0-15135 GCA_014382695.1 Gammaproteobacteria bacterium
CAATCCGGTGATCTTACCGGACTGGAACAGTTTGATAACGGTCGTGGCCTGATCAACTCAGATAATTTTTACCGTGTACCAGGCAAGGAAGGTCATTTTGTGGCCGGTGATATCATCCGCCCACACCTGTTAACCACCGCCATCGGTCAGGCTTCGGTATGTGCTGAATCGGTGAATGCCTATCTGAGTGCAGCGGCACCATCCAAGCGCCCTAAAGTGGACGTTCATCACTTTGATCTGCTGAATAAACTGCACGAAGCCGGACTCGACCCCGAGCATTATCAGCATGTTAATGATGATCGTGGCACGGCGGATGCCAAATATGCAGTACATAACTTTGAAGACCGCTCCTCGCAGGAAATCATTTCTTCCGACAAGCTATATCTCGGACACTTTGCGTATACCCCAAGAATCATTCGTGATCAGGTCGTGCCAAGCTCCGAAGAAGTTCTCGGTCATTTCGAAGATCGACTGGTTCCATTAGACGAGCAGCAGGCCATTTCTGAGGCTGGACGTTGCATGAGCTGTGGCATGTGCTTTGAGTGTGATAACTGTGTGATTTACTGTCCTCAGGATGCTGTTTTCCGGGTCAATAAAGACCAGAGAACGACTGGACGCTATGTAGATACCGATTATTCAAAATGTATCGGCTGTCACATCTGTTCCGATGTCTGCCCAACTGGCTATATCGACATGGCAATGGGTAATCACTAACCTAACTGGTGGATTTATTTGTGAATACTCATCAATTTTTCAGACTGTTAACGATCACCGCATTCCTGCTGTGGTCTACAATGAGCCTTGCGAGCGGTCAATACACGGGGCCTGATCGGGATGCAAACGGTAATATCGTGCCCACACCAAAAGGTGAGAAATGCGTAGAACCCACTGCAGACATGCGTGCGAATCACATGCAATACCTGCTGCATAAACGCGATAAAACCATGTATCAAGGGATACGCAGTAAACAACATAGTCTGGTTGAATGCATCAATTGTCATGCGACTCCGGCTAACGATGGCAAGATTGCACGCGTCAGCGAGAGCAAGCATTTCTGTGCTAGCTGCCATCTCTCCGTCAGCGTCAAACTGGACTGTTTTGAATGTCATGCAGATCGTCCTGTTTCAGCATTCAGTCAATTGCCAGCCAGAGATTTTATTGCCCTGCAAAGCGAAACTGACTTAGCTAAACCCCAGGTCGCTATGCACAGGGAGGTTCAATAACATGAACCCGATCGATCAAAATACAGATATGAATCAGAAGTCCACCAGCAAGCTAAATAAAATTGATCAGTATCGTCGCCAGTTTGTGGGTGGTACGGTTGCCGCAACCGCAGGACTCGCGTTAGCGCCAGGTCTGCTGTTACAAACGGTTCAGGCGAAACCGGCCGAGCAGGCAGTTTCCAGCAAAAATCGCTGGGGACTGTTAATCGACACCACTAAATGTGCAGACGGTTGTAATGACTGTGTCACCGCCTGTAATCAAGAGCATGGACTCCGTGAGATTCACGGCCCAGCAACCGATGCACAATGGATTCGTACGGTTAAACTGAAAAACAAATCAACCGGTCATACCCTGAATATGCCGATGATGTGTCAACACTGCGAAAACCCTCCGTGTGTCGATGTGTGCCCTACAGGAGCCTCATTCAAGCGCGAAGACGGCATCGTACTGGTCGATAAACATATCTGTATCGGTTGCCGTTACTGCATGATGGCCTGCCCCTATAAAGCACGTAGTTTTATCCATGAAACTTTAACCGATCAGTTACCGGTTGCTCCCCGCGGTAAGGGAACTGTAGAAGCCTGTACGCTTTGCATGCACAAGGTTGATCGCGGAGATGGCACGACCGCCTGTGCCACTGCCTGTAAAGAAAAGGCTATTACTTTCGGCGACTTGAACGATAAAAACAGTTTGATTGCTAAAAAACTGGCCACGAATGGTGGTCGTCAATTACGTGCAGAACTTGGCCTGAATCCAGGCGTACGTTACCAGGGTTTATAGTGACATGAAAAAATTACGTTACACTTCAATTGATGGTAAATCATCCAGTTTTCTGGCCCTGCTTGGCGGACTTGGGTTTTTTATTTTACTCGGTTTCATCGCTTTTCTGCAGATGGAGCATGAAGGTCATCACATTACGGGTATGTCCAATCAGGTGATCTGGGGATTGCCGCATGTTTTCGCTATTTTTCTGATTGTCGCCGCATCCGGCGCGCTGAATGTCGCCTCCATTGCTTCTGTTTTTAACCAGAAATTCTATAAACCGCTGGCAAAACTTTCCGCGGTGCTGGCGATCGCGTTACTGGTGGGAGGGCTGATCGTTCTGTTACTGGATCTGGGACGTCCGGATCGATTGATTGTGGCGATCACCTATTACAACTTCAAGTCGATCTTTACCTGGAATATCCTGCTATATACCGGCTTCATCGGTATTGTCGGTGTCTATCTGTGGACCATGATGGACTGGCAGGTTGAAAAGTATACCCGCATAGCCGGCACAGCCGCTTTCATCTGGCGCCTGATACTCACCACCGGTACCGGCTCAATCTTTGGATTTCTGGTTTCGCGTCAGGCTTATGATGCGGCGATTATGGCGCCGATGTTTGTGATCATGTCGTTTTCTTTCGGTCTGGCAATCTACCTGCTGGTACTACTGGCAAGTTACTCATGGACCGGACGTGAGCTGGGTGACTACGTGGTCAACCGACTGAAGAATCTGCTCGGTGTTTTTATCGCAGCGACGCTTTATTTCACCCTCGCCTATCACCTGACTAACCTGTATGCGACAGAACACCATGGTGTTGAGGCCTACATTCTGCTGAATGGCGGTGCAATTACTGCCATATTCTGGATTGGCCAGATCCTGCTGGGATCGATAGTGCCGCTGGCCCTGCTGTACTGTCCGCGTCCCGCCAGACTCAGAAAAATGACCGGTATTGCTTCTGCGCTGGTTATCCTCGGTGGTTTTTCAACCTTGTATGTCATCCTGATCGGTGGGCAGTCATTTCCAATGACACTGATTCCGGGTTATGAGGCAACATCCACCTTTTCCGATGGTGTTATTGCTCAATATTCTCCCAGCATCTGGGAATTCATGTTAGGCATGGGTGGCGTCGCTATCGCATTGATCATAGTTACCCTGGCACTCAAAATCTTCCGCCTGATTCCGGAAAGCCTGGATGACAACTTTGCCAAACCGCATCAGTCCTGATTAAGGATTAAGCTGGCAATTCGGTTAAATCCGGTGGTTTTCCGCAGCATGCGGGAAACCACTGCCAGGTTTCTATTTCTATTTCTGCTTACTGGCAGGCCTGTGTATAGTTGCTGCCAGATCCAGCCCGACTCTATATAATAGACTGCTCTGTCATTGCACTCATACCGATGTCTGCTTTTTATATTTCAGCCGCACACAAATCTTCCGGTAAAACAACTTTATCGATTGGCATTGCATCCGCTATACATCAGCGCGGCCGGTCGGTACAGGCGTTTAAAAAGGGTCCGGATTACATCGATCCAATCTGGCTGACACAGGCCACCCGCAATGCCTGTTATAACCTGGACTTTTTTACTTCCGGGAAAGACTTTATCCTGCAGCAATATGCACTCCATAGTACGCAAAAAGACGTGGTGCTGGTAGAAGGCAATATGGGACTGTTTGATGGCCTGGCACTGGACGGCAGTGACAGCAATGCCGCGATGGCACGTTTGTTAAATCTACCGGTAATCCTGGTTATCGATGCATCAGGCACCAGTCGTGGCATAGCCCCTTTACTCAACGGCTATCAACAGTTTGATCACAACATCCGCTATGCCGGCGTAATCCTGAATAAAGTTGCAGGCAGTCGTCATCAGGCGAAGTTAACCCAGGTGATCGAAGCTTATACCGACTTCCCTATTCTCGGTGCGGTCCCCAGAAATACAGAAATACAGGTCACTGAACGTCATCTTGGGCTGATCCCCAGCAATGAAATGGGGGACGATGCGGTCGCCGTTATCGAGCAGCTGGCCGTACAGGCGCGTGAACATATTGATATTGACCGTTTACTCGCGATTGAGTCTTCAAAACCAGCGCTTGAAATACCCCCAATAGTCGAAACCATATCCTTTGCGGCCGACCAACTAAGAATTGGAGTCGCGATGGATGAAGCCTTTGGCTTTTATTACCCCGGCGATTTAGAGCGATTTAAATCACTCGGCGTAGAAATCGTCCCGTTTAGCTGCCTGTATGACACGGCATTGCCGGAAAATCTGGATGGACTATTCATCGGCGGAGGCTTCCCTGAAACCCAGGTGGCAGGCTTATCCGCCAATCAGTCGATGTTGCAGTCCATCCGCCAGGCCATACTGAACCATATGCCTGCTTACGCTGAATGTGGCGGCATGATGTATTTATGTTCAAACCTGGTTCAGAACGACCACGCCTATCCGTTATGCGATATTATTCCCGCGACGGTTAAAATGAACAAAAAACCACAGGGACGGGGCTACGTCATCCTGCAATCCAGTCCGTTGCATCCCTGGCTTAAAAGCACAACCAAAACCATCCAGGCTCATGAGTTTCATTACTCTAACTTACACGGCCTGCCAGAGGATGTTAGATACGCTTATAGCATTAAAAGAGGCGCGGGTATTGATGGCCTAAATGATGGTATAGTTATGTATAATTTGATCGCAAGTTATACACACCTTCGACAGACTGACCGTTGTGTATGGGTCGATGATTTTGTAACCTTTGTAAAGACATGTAACAGGCAGAATTAAAATGATCACAGTGACAGCCAGCGCCGCTCAGCAAATTCAACATTCAGCTAAAGAATCCGGCATCAGTGATGCTATTTTACGGATCGCCATCAAGCGTATCGAGGACGGTTCATTTCATTACGCGATGGGCTTCGATGATGCCATCTCCAGTTCCGATCTGCGCTTTGAAAATTCGGGCATTCAACTGGTAATTTCCGAAGCTTCAAAACCTTTAGCTGAAAACATGACATTAGATTATGTTGAACTGGATAACGGTGAAAAAAACTTTATTTTCCTGAATCCCAACGATAAAAACTGCGCTCCGTCTACACAGGACTGATTGCATACGTTAATGGAGTCACGCTCACCTCAAAAAACCGATAATTCATTGCAGTTATCCTTCAGGTTTTCACCTGAAATGAGTACTTTCCAGAGGGCCTTACTGTGTATTTTCCGCTGTCGAGCCCTCGGCTTTCTTACCCTGCTTGCGCTGACTACAAGCGCTTTATTCATTTCTGTATCCTATCTTCCACCGGCACAATCCGCCATCGGTAATCAAATGTTTTACCTGTTACTGCTAATTTCAGGCGTGCTTCTGCTGTACTGCTTTTACCTGATCTGGAATGACCTGCTGAAACCGGTAATGGATATTGAAGAGTGGTCCCAACAGATGCGTAGTGGGCATCTGGACTTTAAAATGCAGGTTCCGAAACATGGCGATCTGAACAAGCTTTCGGATGATCTGAATGATCTCGGCACCATGATGTATCATCTGGCGAAAGATACCGAAGAGCAATTGATACAGCATACCCAGCACACCGAACAAAAAACGCAATCGCTCGGCATACTGTATGATGTTGCCGCCAGCATTAATATTTCCAGCAGCCTGGAAGATCTGTTGAAACGATTCCTGAAAACCTTAACCGAAGTGCTGCGGGCGAATGCCGGAGCAGTTCGATTACTGAATAAGGACCAGCAGATGGAACTCGTCGCCAGCATCGGTTTTGATGACGCGCTAATAGAAAAGGAACGCCTGCTTCCCACCGAAAGTTGTGTCTGTGGGAAAATCGATAGCAGCGATGACCTCATCTTTCAGGATACTCTACTGCCCTGCAGTAAAAACGTGGATCACCCCTTCTTTGGCACCGATATGGGGTTAATTGTCGTACCCTTACAGTACCAGAGTAAAACGCTGGGTGTATACAATCTGTTTGTACATAAAGAGATCTACGACAAAAAAAATAATGAAGATTACAAAGAGCTTTTTACCAGTATTGGGCGCCATCTAGGCATGGCCATCGCCAAAGCTCGGCTGGATGAAGAGTCGACCAAGTTATCGATCATGCAGGAACGTAACCGGCTCTCCTATGAACTACATGACTCACTGGCTCAAACCCTCGCCAGCATTCGCCTGCAGGTTCGCGTACTGGATGAAATCCTGCATCAAAATGACGAAGCATCAACCTGGCAGCAACTCGAACGTATCGAAAATACGGTCGATGAAGCGAATACCGAGTTACGCGGATTGATTGCCCACTTCCAGGCGCCGATCCGTAAGCAGGCCCTGATTCCTGCGGTACAGGATATCGTCAAACGTTTTCGCACCGAAACAGATATTCATATTTTCTTCCAGCATACCCTTCGCAGCCCTTTACACCTGTCCGATAAATACCATCTCGAAGTGATCAGAATTATTCAGGAAGCCTTGAACAATATTCGCAGGCATAGCGAAGCCAATGTGGCACGTATCATGATTCGGCAAAGGGATGGTGGCCGATTACAAATCCTGATTGAGGATGATGGCACCGGTTTAAAAACCCTGCCTGAACATAGTAACCCGGGCGAACAGATAGGGTTAAAAAGTATGAAAGAGCGCGCTTCTCGATTAAAAGCCGACTTTGCGATTGAGAGTGATCCTGGAGAAGGTACGAGAATAATTCTGGAATTCGATCTTTTGAAGGCACAATCCACTCAGCCATCTGTTAAGATCGATACGAGCTTCAACCTGATATAAATAACCTATATGAATCTGCGCGTTTTAGTTATCGATGACCATACCCTGTTTCGCGAAGGCCTGGAGGGTTTACTTTCCAGACGCGGCATCGAAGTCATTGCTTCCGTTGGTGATGGAGAGACCGGTATCCGTCTGGCCAAGGAATTGAATCCCGATATCATTTTACTGGATATGCGTATGCCGGACTTAAACGGTCTGGAAGTTCTGGCAAGACTCAACGAAAGTGGCCTCAAGATGCCGATTAGCATGTTAACCACCAGCACCGAAGAACGCGATCTGGTGGAGGCTTTACGCAGTGGCGCCAAAGGTTACCTGCTGAAAGATATGGAACCCGACTCACTGGTGGTTGCCTTAAGAGATATTAAACAGGGTAAAACAGTCGTAGCACCTACTCTGGCCCCGGTACTGGCAAAGGTTGTTCAGGGTAACACTTCCAGCTGGGACGACGAAAAAAAGCCCTTTGAAGATCTGACACCACGTGAAACTGAAATCCTCGGTTTACTCGCCGAAGGACAGAGCAATAAAGTCATCGCGCGTAACCTGGGTATATCAGATGGTACGGTAAAATTACATGTAAAGGCAATTTTACGTAAACTCAATATCCACTCCCGTGTTGAGGCCGCCGTCCTTGCCGTTGAACACGGACTTAAAGACTCACAGAAAAGTTAAAAAACTTTTCCTTTCCAAAAATTTACTCATCCATATTAAACAGAAGCATAAACAGCGTTTATGTATAGATAAGTAAAACCTCTGTTAGTTTATAATTTGTAGTCATAAGCTTGCTTGACTGGACATGTTTATCTGATAACATCACAAACAGTAAGCTAAATAATAATAAATTTGCTTATCTTTCAAATCCCTATGATTTTATAATCAAAACTTCATACCTATTAAGGAGGTAATATGAAGAACACACAGACCCTAGGTGTTGCTTTACTCATTGGCAGTATTGCATTTTCTGGCGCGAGTATTGCGGGTGAAGCTAGTGCAGAAGCCCTGTCATATACCTGTGCAGGTTGCCATGGTACAAACGGTGCCAGCGGTGGCCCGGCCATGCCAAGTATTGCCGGAATGTCTTTAGCATACATCGTTGAATCGATGAAAGATTTCAAATCCGGTGAGCGCGTATCAACCATCATGACTCGTATTGCCAAAGGCTATGATGAAGATGACTTTACAAAAATGGGAAAATTCTTTTCCGCTCAAAATAGACATTCTGCAAACCAGTCAGTCGGCTCTATGGCAAAAAAAGGTGCCAAACTGCATAAAGATAACTGTGAAAAGTGCCATACCGAACAGGGCACAGTTGCAGAAGATGACTCTGGCTTTCTGGCTGGACAGTGGACACCTTATCTGAGATACACTCTGGTTGATGCTCTCGATGGTTCGCATGACATGGGCAAGAAAATGATGAAAAAGCTCAACAAGGTCCATGAGAAAGGTGGCGACCAGGACATCCAGGCGCTTTTAGACTACTACGCCAGCCTGAAATAAAAGAGAGGAATTAATATAATGAGTAACTTTTCACGTCGAAATTTTATTAAAGCCGGTGTTGCAGCCGGTGCCGTAACCGCTACAGGCTTCACACCTTTCGCTATTGGTGGGTCCAAAAAGCAGGTTGTCATCGTAGGTGGTGGTATGGGTGGAGCAACAGCTGCCAAATACATCCGTATGATGGACTCCTCTGTCGAAGTCACCCTGATTGAAGCTAACAAAGATTACTACACCTGCTTCTTGAGCAATGAAGTGTTGAGCGGTGAGCGCACCCTTGATTCTCTCAAGTTTGGTTACAGCGGCCTCGAAAAACATGGGGTCAAAGTCGTATTTGATTATGTATCGGGTATTGATGCCGGCAAACAAATGGTTAACACCAAAGGTGGGAAATCATTCAAGTATGACCGTTGTATCGTTGCTCCTGGTATTGACTTCAAATGGGAAACCATTGAAGGCTACGATGCCAACGAAGCTGAAACTACAACACATGCCTGGAAAGCAGGTTCGCAGACTGCAACCTTACGCAAGCAACTCGAAGATATGAAAAATGGCGGTACCTTTGTTATGGTTGCCCCACCTAACCCTTTCCGTTGCCCTCCGGGACCTTATGAGCGTGTTTCACAGATCGCCCATTATTTTAAACAGCACAAGCCAAAATCGAAGATTATTATTCTCGATCCTAAAGCAAAATTTTCCAAATTTGGTCTATTTACTTCCGGCTGGCAACGTCACTATGGTTTTGACCCTAGCAATCCAACTGCTGCCGGTATGATTTCATTTGTTAATAGTGAAAATGGTGGTACTGCTACTGCTTATGATGCTAAATCTAAAACAGTAACGGCTGCTGCTGGAAAATTCAAAGGTGACGTAGTCAACATCATTCCTGCACAGAAAGCCGGGGCTATCGCTTTTGGCGCTGGACTTGCTGATGACAAAGGCTGGTGCCCTACTGAAGGAAAAACTTTCGAATCTTCCATTCACAAAAATATACACGTGATTGGTGATGCGGCTGTTGCGTCTCCTCTGCCTAAATCAGCCTATGCAGCCAGCTCTGAAGCCAAGGTTTGTGCTGCAGCTGTGGTAGCACTGTTGAATGGCAAAGAGGCTCCGCATCCTACTTATGTTAATACCTGCTACAGTATTATTGCACCCGGCGATGGTATTTCAGTCGCGATGGTATATGACTATAAGGATGGAAAAATTGTCAAGGTTGAAGGTTCTGGTGGCTTAACATCTACCGAGTTTGATGCCAAGTTGCGTGCACGTGAAGTAGAGTATGCTTACTCATGGTTTAAGAACATCACCGGTGATACATTTGGTGGTTAATTTTACCAGGCTTAAGCTATAAATTAAAAAGCCCTGCTTAGCAGGGCTTTTTTTTGCACATTATAAATTGCACCGGGAATGAGTTTTGTTAGGGCTAAGGATCCCCACGAGCCGCTTATGAAGCTTTACCTTCCAGCTCGTTTCTTAGCTCCAGCAATATTTTTACTCCCTTCTTTCGTTGTGTATGTACCACATCGATTTTCTGTTCCAGCTTTTTTATGGCGTTTTCTTTCTTTTCCTGCTCAAGCTCCTCTTTGAGTGAAACTTCTTTCTGTTTCAGTCTCGTTAGCAGTTCGCTTAACTCTTCCTTACGCTGCTCTCTGGCACGAACATCCATGTCAAAAAAATCAGCTAACCGCTTTAATAGTTTTTTTCTTGCCATAGTTTATACCCTCAGGTTTTTGACTGGTGCTGATCGTGAATATCTTTAAGCTCATTATCATCAAGCTGTAATGTCTTTTCAGCCTTTGAAATCCCTTTATTCTGCTTGATGAATAAAGTCTCACCCATGTCAATCAGCTTCCTGGAAATATTGTAAACATATGCCCTGTCATTCATTAATGATATGGCCATGTCTGCTGTTATCACTCTCTTTCGTATCATTTCATTAATATTTTTATTATGCAGCGTGTATTGTGTGTCTGATTCGAGCTTTAACTGGTCAATCATTAAAGATGGTATATCACTCGATTCAGCCGTTCTAATCGACTCCAGCGATTGCACGAGCTGTGCTATCTGAATCCTGAGGCCATTATATTGCTCTTTTATGACCTGATTATTACTAACCGTATATTTAGCCAGGTTTTTCTGCATATGCTTTACATCTTTAATCGCATCAACCATATCCTGATTAGCCTTGCGTAACCAGTGAATCTCACCGGACTGTTCCAGTTCCCAGCTGAAAGATGCTCGACTGATATAGGCGATAATCTCCGAATACAGGCTTTTAATCTTAAGTTCGTAATAGCGGTCAATATCAAAGCTATCTTTAACCGGTAAGTCGAGCACTATCTTATCCAGATTACTTTTTTCATTTAACAGCTCTGACCTCGGTAATCTGAGTCCATGCGCAATAATATCGATGGTGTTGTCCCACATATGCAAAGTTTCATTGCGCACCGCCTGGGTTGCGGTATCCGGATAAGCGATCGTCGACTCATGTAGAAAACGTGGTTTTAATCTGGATTGTGTCTGTGGTTTAAACATGCGCTCTAAATACTCAACCATCATATTCATTAGAGGAAGCATGATGATGATGCCGAGCAGGTTAAAAATGGTATGAAATACGGCGAGCTTGAGGGTGTAATCCTCAGCGTTAATTCCAGTAAAGTCACTAATGACATTGACCAGTGATAATATCTGGCTTAGAAAAGCAATCGCAACTAAACCAGTAACCAGGTTAAAGATAAGGTGTGCTGCGGCAAGCCGCTTGCCCTGCTCATTAGAGCTTAAGGCGCCAATAATCGCAGTGATGGTAGTGCCAACATTTGCCCCAATTGCCAGCGCCAATGCATTTTCATAGCTTATCTGACCACTGGATAATGCGGTGATCGTGAGCACCAGAGTGGCGTGACTCGACTGCATCACTACTGTGGCACTAATACCGATCAGGGTATATAACAATAATCCTTTCAGACCTCCAACTGAAAACTGGGTTAGATCCAGGGTATCCTTGAAAGCCTCAAAGCCTTCCTTCATATAATGAATACCCAGAAATAAAAACCCGAGTCCTGCTAAAATATAACCAATTCCTTTCAGGCTTTTGGAGCTCTGGAATATCAGCAGCGTACCAAACACCAGCATTGGCATTGCATAAGCGGAGATATTAACCTTAAGCCCGAATCCTGCTATCAGCCAGGCACCCGTCGTGGTACCAAGGTTAGCACCAAAGATGATGCCTATGCCCTGGTATAAACCAATAAGACCGGCACTCAGGAATGAAATGGTAATGACCGATACCAGAGAACTGGATTGCATTACACTGGTAGAGACAACCCCGAAGCCAATACTTTTCCAGCGGTTGTTGGTGGCCTTGCTTAATATTTTTTCAAGTGTGCCCCCGGTAAATACTTTAAACCCGCTTTCCAGTGACAGCATACCAAACAGAAAAATTGCCACGCCCGCAGATATAGTCTTGAAATCTGGACTAACCCAGAAACCGAATCCCAGGGATATAAAAATAGAGGGTAATAGTATATTTCGAAGCATAGCGTGCTAAACATTTTCCAGGGTTTTTAAGCATTAAAGATAGCAACACTTAATATTGATCAATCAATAGGCTGGCTCTATTTTATAGCAAAGTCCGTGTTCGAGGTATGAGTATAAGTCGATTTAAACAAATGATTTTTATGCATTTAATTTCCACCGGTAGAATCTGTTGCGGCTATTGAATCGAACATCCGTAAGATTGTATGGCCCGGCACAACGGCTAACTCATCCATATTTTTAACGGTTGTTCAGTTATGATGACAGGGCTCAATCGTCCAGTCTTCCAATTTTCAGCAGGGTTTCACAGTGATAGAAATAATAACCGCTATCGGCACCGTTTTTATTTTAATCCTGCTCGGTAGTCTACTTCGTATTAAAACCATCCCCAGCGATGAATACTGGCTGTACGCCGATAAACTGGTGTACTGGATATTGTTCCCCTCTTTTCTGTTTTACAAAACTTCGACCATTACCCTGACCGCTGAACTCCTCGGCCCCATCTCCCAGACCCTGTTGGCGGGGATGTTTTTATCTGTCATCTTCGCGTGGTCAGTTAGTCACTGGAAAAACATTGAGAGCGCCCCCTGTAGCTCAGTCGTTCAGGGAGCCGGGCGGCATAATACTTTCATTGCGCTGGCGGTTGCAGAAAGCCTGTTCGGCGAGAAAGGTCTGATGATTGCCACCCTGTCCACTGCGATTCTGGTTCCGGTAACCAATCTGGTTATAGTGGTCGCGCTAGTGATTATTCTGAACAAGGGGCAACAGCAGATGGTCAGAAAAATCAGTGGTGATTTATTGCGTAATCCGTTACTAATTTCTATTTTCATGGGTTTTGTTGCTAACCTGACTGGATTTAAATATATACCCGTTATCCATGACGCCACAGGATTGTTGGGCAGCGCGACTCTGCCAATCGTTTTACTCTGCATCGGAGCCAGCATTCAGTTTGCGGGTCTCAAACAGACGCTCAAGCCGTTGCTGGTCTCGAGTATAGCCAAGTTTATAATTTTCCCGGGTGTGGTATTTTCGATCGTGTTACTGGCTGAGGTTCCCCCTGAAATAGCGATCATCCTGATTATCTATGCTGCAACCCCAACCGCAGCCTCAGGCTTTGCACTGGCTCGTCAGATGGGAGGCGATTACAAACTGATGGCTTCCATCATCAGCAACCAAACGCTGGCATCCTTTATTACGCTGCCTCTCACCATCTATCTGGCGATGAAATATCTCGGTCTAGAATAAACAGACATGCTACCAGCGATCTCTTTTCAGCATTATAAACTGAGACCAAAAAAAACCTGCCGAACTAAAGCCTGGCAGGTTTTTTATCTTCCCGAAGTACCCAAACCTTAAGGTAGCATCATGCCACGAATGGTGAAATAAAAGATCGCCGCCATTAAACCGGAAGCGGGTACCGTAATAATCCACGCAGCTACAATCCTCATCAACGCAGAACGTTTGACCAGTTCCTTGCGATACACCTTGTTCAGGGTTTTACGCTCTTTCTTGGAGAAATCCGCTTCCACAGAATGCTTCTTTAACTGCTGAATCATGCGCCCTTTTTCATCCACACTGGCTCGCCGGAAATCAGCCAGAAAAACCTCAATCACGCGCTGATCGTGACCGTTATTACTGTGGTGATCGATAATTTCCTGCTCCATCTGGGCATAGCTGGCTTTCAGATATTCACGTAAAAATCCAACACCGAAAATGGCACCCACAGCAATATGCGTTGAGCTAACAGGCAATCCCAGCTGACTGGCAATGATGACCGTTATAGCGGCTGCCATCGCGACCGAAAATGCCCGGGTCTGATCCAGCTCGGTAATCTCAGAACCAACCGTGCGAATCAGTTTAGGCCCGTACAGTGCCAGACCAATTGCTATTCCGACGGCGCCAACCATCATCACCCATAAGGGAATGCTCGCTTTAGCCTTGATCCCTCCATGCAGAATGGCATCGTTAATCGCAGCCAGCGGCCCTACCGCATTAGCAACATCGTTTGCGCCGTGGGCAAAACTGAGTAACGCCGCCGCAAAAATCAATGGCATGGTAAATAAGCGGTTTACACCGACCTTATCATTGGATGACTTGTCGGCAGCGCGGCCAATCATCGGTTTGATGATAAAGAAAATCACGATCGCGATCATCAGGCCCAGACCCAGTGCGCTGAGAAAATCCAGCTTCACCAGACGCTTCAGGCCTTTCAGTATCAGATAGGTAGAAAATGCCCAGGCCATGATGGAGACCAGGATCGGCACCATGCGCTTGGCTGCCGACTTCATATCACTATGATAGGTAATTTTTCGTTTGATCAGGTACAGGAAAAAAGCCGCTATGAGCCCTCCAAGCACCGGAGAAATCACCCAACTGGCAGCGATCATACCCATCTGACTCCAGTTAGCTATGCCCAGTCCACCCGCCGCAATACCAGCACCCAGCACGCCACCAACGATCGAATGCGTGGTAGAAACCGGTGCACCCAACGCCGTGGCAATATTTAACCAGACCGCACCCGCCAGCAAAGCCGCCATCATCAACCAGATAAAGGTGTCTGTGTCGGCAATCATGGCAGGATTGATGATGCCCTTTTTGATCGTACTCACCACATCACCGCCAGCGATCAAGGCACCGGAGGCTTCAAAAATTACTGCAATCAGAATAGCGCCCGCCAGCGTCAACGCTTTTGATCCAACCGCCGGACCCACGTTGTTAGCAACGTCATTGGCACCGATATTCATTGCCATATAGCCCCCAATCATGGCAGCGGTCATCAGCATGTAACCACCTTCCAGGCCCGCGAAGGAACTTCCGGTATACATCATAATTAAAATGACAAAAAGAAATCCAACGCCCAGTCGGAATAATTCGTTCTGACTGGGCTGGGCGGCTTTCTCTATCTCGTTGATGTCTTTTAGTTCCATAATTATTTTTATACCACTGGGTGATTTGTTTTATGTGCGAGCAAGGCTAAGCTAAAAAAAAAGAAAATTCACCAACTTTTGTAATATTACCGTCATATTCACTACGCATAATGCCGCTCAATTGATATACATCATGATCCATTGAACCTGACCTTTTAGATTGATACGAGGCATACCTATGAAACACATCATTATTACGACAGCATTATGTACAAGTCTGCTGACATTGCAGGCACAGGCCGCCGGCAGAGATACGATTAATATCGTGGGATCATCCACGGTTTACCCTTTCGCCACCGTCGTGGCTGAAAAATTTGGTAAAAGAACATCCTTTAACACACCTAAAATCGAATCGACCGGTTCGGGTGGCGGCATGAAGCTTTTCTGCGCGGGTATCGGACTGGATACACCGGACATCACCAACTC
>JACNJF010000059.1:15512-24610 GCA_014382695.1 Gammaproteobacteria bacterium
GGCTGTAAACAGTTTGACTGGATCAAGGCAATGAAAAAGAGTGATAAAAGTGCCTATAAACAGGTTTGTCACTCGCTACGTGAAGATGGGCATTACATCGAAGCTGGTGAAAATGATAATCTGATCGTACAGAAGCTTGAAAAGAACCCGAATGCACTGGGTATCTTCGGCTTTTCATTTCTAGAACAGAATGACGACAAGGTGCATGGCTCCATTGTAGAAGGTAAAAGCCCTGAATTCGAAACTATCGCAGACGGCTCTTACCCGATTTCTCGTCCATTGTTCTTTTATGTTAAAAACTCGCATATTGCATCCATTCCAGGCATGCGTGAATATCTGGACGAATTCACCTCTGAAGCAGCCATGGGAGATGAAGGCTATTTACTCGATAAAGGTCTGATCCCTTTGCCGGTAAAAGCGCGTACAAAATTGCGTAATGACGTTATCAGTGGTAAAAAGCTGGCAATGTAATTAGCCTGTAGCACATTTAAGTTTACAGATATCCCATCGTTATTTTGAGGTCTTACTATCGGTTATGAGCAGTTCCGCATTGATATTAATCATACTTGGATTAAGTTTGATTGCCTTTCTGACGGGGCGCCAGCGCGCCTACCGTCAGAAAGCTCATAGCCGATTAAAGGCGCTACCGAATCATTATGGTGTGCTCACCGCTTTATGGAGTGGTGTTCCGGCCCTGATACTGATCGTGGCCTGGCTGCTGGCCGGGCCCGCCTATATGCAGCATCAGATCATCCAGAGCCTGCCCGATTCCATCGCCAGTCAGCAACAGGATACGCTCGAGCTATATCTTAACTCGATCAACCTTGCGATCAAAAACGGGACTGCAGTCGATGATCCCGTGAGCCAGAAAGCCATAGCAGGCTATCAGCAGGCTGAACAGCAGAGTCGTTATTTGATCACAGGACTGGTTTTTACCCTTTGTCTTTCCGGTATTATTTTTGGCCTGAGTAAAAAGCTGGTCGATAGCCATGCCCGCATCAGTATCGAAAAGGCGATAAAAATCGCTCTCATGCTGTGTTCCGGAGTCGCCATATTCACCACCATCGGCATCGTACTTTCGGTCCTTTTTGAAGCCATTAAATTCTTCGACTCGGTTTCATTTTTTGAGTTTATCTTTGGCACGACCTGGAGCCCGCAAACCTCCATCCGTACCGACCAGGTTGGTGGCTCCGGTACGTTTGGAGCGATTCCGCTATTTGTCGGCACCCTGCTGATTTCAGCCATTGCCATGTTCATCGCCGTACCCATCGGATTGATGACCGCAATTTACCTGTCCGAATATGCCTCCAATCGGTTTCGTACCTTTGCCAAACCTGCTCTCGAGTTACTCGCCGGCATCCCCACCGTGGTGTATGGATTCTTTGCAGCCCTGTCAGTCGCTCCCTTTATCCGTGATCTCGGGCAGTCGCTGGGCTTAACGGTTGCCTCTGAGAGTGCACTGGCAGCGGGTATCGTGATGGGTGTGATGATCATCCCCTTCGTCTCATCTTTATCCGATGATGTGATCAACGCCGTGCCCCAATCCATGCGCGATGGTTCGCTCGGCCTCGGTGCCACCCATTCGGAAACCATCAAACAGGTTGTGATACCAGCGGCTTTACCCGGAATCGTTGGCGGCATTCTACTGGCAGCCTCCAGAGCCATCGGGGAAACCATGATCGTGGTGATGGCAGCCGGCCTGGCCGCTAATCTTACTGCCAACCCACTCGATGCCGTCACCACCGTCACGGTTCAGATCGTCACCCTGCTGACCGGTGACCAGGAGTTCGACAGCCCTAAGACACTCGCCGCATTTGCCCTTGGCCTGATGCTGTTTGTTACCACACTGGTGCTCAACGTCATTGCTTTGCACATCGTCAGACGCTACAGAGAACAATATGAGTAATATAAAACTGGTCGAAAAAAACCTCAAAAAGCGTTATGCCAGAGAACGTCGATTTCAGCTGTATGGCAAGATGGCCGTGCTTACCGGCTTTATCTTTCTGGCTCTGCTGCTGATCGACATCATCAGCAAGGCCATGCCCGCTTTTCAGGCCACCGAGATCCTGCTCGACATACCGCTCGATCACGCAACGCTGGAGCTCGAGCCCGCACAGAAGCTGGATCAGGATACCCTGTCAGCACTCAACTATGCAGGCCTGATTAAAACGGCATTACGTCAGGCCTTCCCTGAGGTAACGAATCGTTCGGATAAAAAGCTACTGTATAAACTGGTCTCGGATGGTGCAGAGTTTACCCTGCGAGATCATATCATTAGCAATCCTGAGCTTATCGGTAAAGACAGCATCTCCCTCTGGATCAAGGCCGATGATGACATCGATACCCTTTTTAAACTGGAAACACTCACCAGTCGGGTGAAGCCGGAACAGGTGGCTTTTGTCGAACAGCTTAAACAGGAAAATCGTATTGCCACCCATTTCAATACCACTTTTTTTAGCAATAGCGATTCGAGGGAACCGGAGCAGGCCGGTATCAAGGGTGCGCTACTCGGTTCGTTCTGGACCCTGCTAGTCACTCTGCTGTTATCGCTACCGATCGGCATCGGCGCTGCGGTTTATCTGGAAGAGTTTGCTCCACAGAACAAGCTGACCGATTTCGTTGAAATCAATATCAACAACCTGGCGGCCGTGCCTTCTATCGTGTTCGGTCTGCTGGGACTTGCGGTATTTATCAACTTTTTTGGTATGCCGCGCTCTGCCCCGCTGGTCGGTGGTCTGGTGCTGTCACTGATGACGCTGCCGACCATCATCATCTCGAGTCGCGCCGCGATTAAAGCGGTGCCGCCATCGATCAAGGAAGCGGCTCTGGGTCTTGGCGCATCACATGTACAAACCGTGTTTCATCACGTTATTCCGCTCGCGATGCCGGGGATTCTAACCGGCGCCATCATCGGTATGGCGCAGGCGCTGGGTGAAACCGCTCCACTGCTGATGATTGGCATGGTGGCCTTTATCGTCGATGTTCCCGGCGGTATCCTCGACTCTGCCACCGTTCTCCCGGTCCAGATCTATCTCTGGGCAGACAGTCCGGAACGTGCTTTTACCGCACTCACCGCAGCGACTATTCTGGTGCTACTGGTTTTTCTGGCCACCATGAATACTCTCGCCATTCTGTTACGTAAACATTTTGAAAAACGCTGGTAATGTTATTATGTCAATCCAACAAACAGCGACTGCTCCGGCAATCGCCCAAACTCAAACTAATCAAAAGATTATGACCAGTACCAGTGACACCTATAAAACGGTCGGCAGGAACATTATTCCGAATCCAAAGTTTTCGACGCGCAATGTGAACGTCTTTTATGGCGATAAACAGGCGATTTTCGATACCTCTCTGGACATAGGCAATAATGAAGTGGTGGCCCTGATCGGACCGTCCGGTTGTGGCAAGTCCACATTTCTGCGCTCGCTCAACCGTATGAACGATACCATTCCGATCTGCCGGGTTACCGGTGAATTCACCCTGGATGGGGAAGATATTTACGCCAAAACGATGGACCCGGTATTATTACGTGCCAGAGTTGGCATGGTGTTCCAGAAAGCTAACCCTTTTCCAAAATCGATATACGATAATGTGGCCTATGGCCCGCGTATTCATGGTCTGGCCAGTAATAATGCGGAACTGGATGAAATCGTCATCACCAGTCTGGAGAAAGCCGGGCTTTTCAAAGAAGTCAAAGACCGCCTGAATGCTCCGGGTACCGGACTATCCGGCGGACAGCAGCAACGCCTGTGTATAGCGCGTACCATAGCGGTCAGCCCGGAGGTAATACTGATGGATGAACCGGCCTCTGCACTGGATCCGATTGCCACCGCGATCATCGAAGAACTGATCGATGAGCTGCGCGAAAACTTTACCATCGTCATCGTCACCCACTCTATGCAGCAGGCCGCCCGAGTTTCACAGCGCACCGCCTACTTTCACCTGGGCAAACTCATTGAAGTCGGAAAAACCAGCCAGATTTTCACCAATCCGCGTTGTGAACTGACTGAAAACTACATCACCGGAAAATTTGGATAACAACCATGCATAACGAAACACCCTTAAAAGGGCATATCTCAAAACGCTTCGACCATGAACTGGAAGACATCAGAAACCGTGTATTAACCATGGGTGGCCTGGTCGAAACTCAGGTCAATAATGGACTTAAGGCCTTGCTCGAATCCGACTCTGCGACTGCCAAAATCGTTGCCGAAAGTGACTATGCAATCAACTCGCTGGAAGTTGAAATCGACGAACGCTGCGTACAGATACTGGCTCGCCGTCAGCCCACGGCTGGCGATTTGCGCCTGGTAGTCGCGATCATTAAAACCATTACCGACCTCGAACGTATCGGTGATCAGGCGGAAAAACTGGGCATCTTTGAACTCGAGCTGATCGATGAAGGGGCTTCCAGTTCACAGTTTGTAAAACTGGAACATCTGGGCACGCTGGTGAGTAATATCCTGCACAATGCGCTGGATGCCTTCGCCCGTATGAATGCCGAGGATGCGCTACTCACGATCGCGATGGACTCTAAAATCGATGGCGAATACGAAGCCCTGCAGCGTCAGCTGATTACCCACATGATGGAAGACCCGCGTAATATTCGAAATACGCTACGGGTTTCCTGGTGTGCAAGAGCCCTCGAACGCATCGGCGATCACGCCACCAATATCTGTGAGTATGTAGTGTATCTGGTACAGGGGCGTGATGTGCGACATACCGATTACGCGTCGTTGACTCAAACCAACGACGATTGAGCAGGGCTAGAACCGGCTCTTCGCACTGAGCAGTAACTGGAACCCATCGACCTGGTCTTTTTCATCCAGCGGATAGGCAAAATCGAGATGTAACACCTTGGCATCCGACTGGCGGGTAGACACCAGGCGGAGTCCAAAACCAACATCGCGGATAAAATCGGGTGACTCATCTCGTTCCCAGGCCGATCCCACGTCAGCAAAGATGGCAACGCCAAATTTCATGATTTTCCACGGATACCAGTTAAAATAAGTGCGCTTTTCAACACTGAATAGCGCCTTGGATGTACCGCTCTGATAGCGGATGGGATAACCTCTCAGACCGGTTTCACCACCAATCACATAACGCTCGGTTGGCAGTAGATTATCCGCCACCTGATACTCTGCCTGGACATAATAGCTATGGTTATGGTCCTGATAATGCGCCCAGCTGGCCGCTAAATTAAGCGCATTATAATCTTCCGCATCACGGTTCATTTCACTGCTCACTCCGGCATCGATAAACGCCAGCGTGTCTTCACTCAAATCCAGACCGAGCGAGTAATCGGCTTCGAAAAGCAGGCCATCATAGGTCGAGCCCCAGGATTGATTCAACATTCCCAGCCGGGCTGAAAAATGATTACCGATCGCAATATCCTCAACTACTCCCATCACATTAAAGTTTTCACGCTTGATAAAGCGGTTTTCGAAATACTCAAGACCGACATAAGGAAACTGTTTTACCGACCCGTCAGGCAGTGCGGTGGCTGGGTAATTAGCCACATTGAAATAATCATTTTTTAGCGATTGTATACCCAGTTTATAACGCAACACCCGGTCATTAACCAGCCCTTCAGACCAGCCCTTTTCAACCGAAAACTGTTCGATAGCTTCACCGGTAATACCCACAATTTTACCATTGATATAACTCGTAGTTTGTTTCTCTTCGTTGTGTAGTTCCAGCCACAAAGCGTCTGTTGAATCGAGCTGGTAAAACGGTTTACCAAAACTGACCGTATCCAGGAAACCATCCGAATTTTTAGCCGTTATGAAGTCGACTACATATTGGGAACCGAAAAGATTGTCATCCTGATAATGAAATAGTCGGCTATCCCTGTCTTCATCAGAGGTTGATTTCAGAGTGATATCTTTACCATAACCGAACAGGTTCGATTCAGAGATCTCATACGCAATACGGTTGATACCTCCTGAACGTCCCAACGAAATACTCGGCGTCAAGGTCCAGTTGTCGGTGGTGCTAACGACCACCACGACCTTATTATCACAGACCTGCGCAGCATCGATATCAGCAGTATGGATAAACTTTTTACTGCGCAACCGTCGTTCAGACTCATCCAGCAGGCGCTGGTTAAAGGGCTGACCACTGGCAAACAGTAATTGTGCTTCGATCACGGAAGAACGGGTCTGAATGTGCAGCTTATTCGCCATCATATGCACCGCCGAATCTTCATCCGGGTTCTGTGCATCGAAGATATCCTTATTCACGATCCTGATTTCACCGATTTCGAGTCCTTCTGCACTACCACTTAGCGGGCGGCAGATCGCTTCAGCAGCGGCTACATTTCCAGCAAAAACAGACATCAACATTAACGGCAAGGTAGACTTCAGGTACATCTCGGGAAAACCCCCTATCATCTATGAACTAGCTTGAATTGTATGCCAAGATTCTTAAAAAACCCTGAACTATAGAAATAATAAAACCTATTGCTCGACTTCAGGGCATCTTCAGCAATTCAGCGCTTTATTAATAATAAAAAATTTACCGAATACTCAGAAGTACTTAAGATGGCACTGAATACATTTAATCAAATTTTCCACCTGAGACTTGACCCATGCGAACTATCGAAGCGATCCAGCCGCAGGACTGTACCCCTTCAAACGGCAAACTGAGTATTGTCATTCCGCTGTTCAATGAAGCTGAGATGATACCGCATTTATTTCTTCGACTTGAAAAAATCACTCAACTCATCGAGCTAAAAACCGAAGTCATTCTGGTTGACGATGGCAGCAACGACAATAGCTGGCTGGAAATCTGCAATTACTCACCAGCCAATTTTGATCTGAATGCGATCACGCTAAGTCGAAATTTTGGTAAGGAGGCTGCTCTAAGCTCCGGCCTGCAAGCCGTCAACTCGGATGTCGTGATCATTCTCGATGCCGACTGTCAGGATCCGCCGGAGCTGATTCCACAGATGCTGCAAGCCTGGAGCAACGGCGCTGAAGTCGTCAACATGAAAAGACGTTCCCGGCAAGGCGAAACCTGGCTGAAACGAAAAACGGCCAGACTGTATTACCGCCTGCTGGGAGTGCTGTCAGAAACACCGATACCGGAAAATGTAGGGGACTTTCGCCTGCTCAGCCGCCGCGTTGTCGATGAAATCAATCGCATGGGTGAGCGCAACCTGTATATGAAAGGCATCCTGTCCTGGCCGGGTTTTCACCAGAACACCATCGGATATGAGCGTGAGGCTCGCGTTGCCGGAAGTACCAAATGGAGTTACTGGCGTCTGGTACTACTCGCTATATCCGGCATTACCGCATTCAGTAACAAGCCACTACGTCTCGCCAGCTGGATGGGCGCAATCGTTGCCATGTCTTCCTTTGCCTACGCCATGTGGGTCATGCTGCGCACCCTGATATTTGGTGACCCGGTTTCCGGTTATCCATCGATGATGATCGTGATCCTGTTTATCGGTGGTATCCAGCTGATCACCATCGGTATTCTGGGCGAATACGTCGGGCGCATCTTTACCGAAGTTAAAGGTCGACCAAACTATATCATCCGCGAGATTCACACAAAGCCGGCCAAAGCTCAGACTAAAAACCAGCAGCATCCTGCAAGCATATAAGCCCAATGGAGAGATTTTTGTTACGTGTGCAGAGAAGATGAAAACTAAGCTGTTGAACCTGCTATCCAGCGCTCATCCCATGCTCAGGTTTTCACTGGTAGGCGGCATAGGATTTATAGTAGATCTGACGACACTGGTGCTACTTCATAACTACGCAGCTCTCGAACTGCAGCAAGCCAGAGCGTTTGCCTTTATACTGGCCGCCAGTAGCAACTGGTTCCTAAACCGACACCTGACCTTTTTACCACAGCATCTATCCGATCGAAAATCAGCCGAATGGTTACGATTTCTGGTCAGCGCTATGCTTTCCGCTATCCCCAATCTTGGCCTTTTTTACCTGCTGATGCAGCTGCTTTCGAATTCCTGGTTCTCGATTATATTCGCCATGAGCTGCGGAATTCTTCTGGGCCTGTTCAGTAACTATCAACTGGCCAGGCACTGGGTATTCAGGACTCAAACCTGATTTTTTAAATTTTGCCGTCGCATAACACTTCCTCAGCAAACCTTAAGGTTTGAGGATTAAACTGTATTCCTGTAAAGATATTGCTTTTTAAAAATCATGCATCGCTATTTTTAAAAATTGATTCAATAAGACTTCCCTGTCCCTATACTATGACATCACTATCCAGTTCAAGACTCATCCTGCTAGTGTCGATTTTTTTAATCGCGCTCGGCAACTTTGCCTTTTTCTCCAATATTCTCAAGGTTTATCCACTCAACCTGGAGAATGGTCTGTTCCTGCTATCGCTGGTGATTTTATTCGGTGCTGCCACCGTGTTCCTGTTTGCACTGTTGTGCTTCAAATTCACGATCAAGCCGGTACTCATCCTGATCCTGATCACGTCTTCATTCAGCGCCTATTTCATGGATACCTACAATATCGTGATCGATGAATCGATGATCGATAACATCCTTAAAACAGACCTGAATGAGTCAATGGACCTGCTTAGTGTGAAGCAGTTTGTTTACTTCCTGGTGCTCGGCCTGTTACCCGCGCTGTACGTGTATAAATTAAAGCTCATCCATCCGCAAGGATGGCGTGCGGCACTCATCGTAAGAGCTAAACTGCTGGTTTTTCCAGTACTTACCATCGTACTGTGCGTGGTGATCTTCGGCGGTTATTACGCGTCTTTTTTTCGTGAGCATAAACCGCTGCGATTTTACTCCAATCCATCCTACTACCTGTATTCACTCGCGAAAACGTTCAGTCATTCGACCATCCAGGCAACGGTTCCACTGATGGCAATCGGTCAGGACGCAAAAATCCCGGCCTCCGATATCCACCGAGAACTGGTGGTAATGGTGGTGGGCGAAACGGTCAGAGCCGATCATTTTTCTCTGAATGGTTATCAACCTCAGACCAATCCCCTGCTGGAAAAAGAAAATGTCATCAATTTTTCTGATTTCTGGGCCTGTGGAACCTCGACGGCGATCTCGGTGCCATGCATGTTTTCGATCTACGATCAGACAAACTTCAGTAAATCAAAAG
>JACNJF010000190.1:0-1703 GCA_014382695.1 Gammaproteobacteria bacterium
GTGAGATCTGGTGATCCATTTATTCCCTGTGTCGCTAATCCTGCAACCGCTCCCAGCTCACCGCCAGTTACTGAAAGCTCCACCCAGTAATTCAGCGGTGCAAACACGGTAATATTTACCGTTTCTCCCGGATCAATGGTTTCCGGCACATTTATAAAAACACCACCCAGCTGCACTGTGGTTCTCACCAGTGTTACCGTTGCACCAATCGAATCTACACTTTCACCGTCGTTATAGCGTACTTCAATCACGTGGCTTTCAAAGTTTTCTGCAAACTCCGGCAACCACTCCGCAATCGCAATACCATTGGCTGCAACCGGCGCGGTCACTGTATTGACACAGCAGGTTCCGCTTTCCAGTCGCAGTGTTTGCTGCACCGGATTGTTGGCATCAAACACTACGTTATCCATTGGAAGATCTACCGCAATCGGTGCATCCGCTGTGGTTTCGCCTGCGCCGGTAATGATAGCGTGTAAACCGAAAGGGCCATCACCGATAATATTCACGCTGTCGTTAGTAGCTTCTACCAACGTACTACCCGTGTTAACCCTTATCTCTATATCCTGCCAGTAAGGATGTAAAACATATTTGGCTTCGTAATTCTGACCGTCATGGCTTACCGTCGCAGTGATGGTAGCGATCAGATCCTTAATCACCGGAGACGCTGGTGCAATATACTGAACCGATGCCAGATTTAATCCAACATTTTCAATGACACCGCTCGATGCACTCAGGCTACCGGGGCCATCCAGCGTAAAATTAACTATAACGCCTTCGACCTGCTGCCCGGGAATATTCAATTCAACGGTTAGTGCTCTGGTCGCGCCGATGGCAAGAATTGGTTTGGGCCCAAGTGGATTAGCCAGAAAAGATAATGCATTTTCGCCAATGATGAGTCCCAGGGTGTGGTTCAGCACTTCATCACGGCCGAGTGAATTCTCAAATACGTCAGCACTAACCTGTATCGATGGCCAGGTTGGGTCACGATCCACTTGAAACTGAACCAGACCATCACTGACCTCGGTTATCAACTGGGCTTCACCACTGGCTCCATCAGAGTAACTCATGTTGATATTGGCAGCGATCGGTGTAGTGCCACCCGGATGGGTGATGTAGGTACGCAGGGTTAACGGGATTTCAGTTTGATCATCCGCCAGCTCAGTGGGCGGATTGACAAATTCACTTTCCAATATCGCGCAGCTGATTTTGTCCGGGAAAAATGAACCGCCAATCAAGGCCGGGAAATTATCAGCCTCATCCTCAAAAAAATAGTGATTGATGATGCGTAGTCGCAATTCATCGGGAATTCTTATCCAGTCCTTCCAGTTCTCCACAGCGCCGTTGCAATTAGGCTGGGTGTAGGCCGCAAAGTGTAATGTCAGATTACTAATAGTTTGCTCACGACCGGAGAGCACTCTACTTAAAAACTCTGGCGACGGCACTAAATCAATAATAGCTAACCAGTTGATATACGCTTCATGCGCTACCAGTGCTTTCACCACGGAGTCATCACCTTCATCGAGTCGCGGTTGTACGATCAGATCGAACCAGTCTTCAATGGTACTGAATAATTCGCTTTCGGTAGTAACCGAAAAAAACAATGAATTCGCCACACTTTCATCACTGCTCAAGGCTACCAGTTCACCGGCCACCTGCGACAATTGCGAGGCACCAGCGATCCCCATTCCGTAGCCGGAAAAATG
>JACNJF010000190.1:1996-4574 GCA_014382695.1 Gammaproteobacteria bacterium
ATTGGGGTCGTCGCCGTGAGTGCTGCTGCAGGTATTTCGAGTCTATAGCGGGTGCCATCTGAACCGATGGCGCTGATACTGCCTCCGTTTACACCCACGGAGCTGGAGTTCGCATTGGATGATTCCAGTACCGGACTCAGGCGCACCGCCTGAAAGGAAGGTATAGAGGAAGTATCCGGCGCATTGACATCTGCGCTATCTCCACCCCCACAGGCGCTCAACGCAAACACAATAATGAACAGCAACTGCACGCCCGGAATGACTTTTGTGACCGGATTCAGTAACGCAAAACAGAGTTCCCTGACCATCATGCCCTCTCAGTGTGTCGCCATTTATTATCGAATCAACCGGCTTTATTTCAGCCCTAAGATGTCGCATTCTTTTTCAAAGCATTTAGGTTATTCTGTCACTACTATCAGGCTGCTGGAAATACCGTGAACACGGTATTTCCTCAGACTTCTGTGCGATAGTAAGCTAATCAGGATAACCACATTTGAGTCCGGCGCGACCTTAACAGGAGTGAGTGTGACCACACAACAAAGTGCTGCTAAACCTTACTCCGTATTACTGGTGGAGGATGTAGAGGCAACTCGCAATTATATCGCTGAGGTAATTAACCAGCATCCGTTGCTGAGCTTACAGGCTAGCTGTGCGGATCTTGCTTCGGCTCGACAGAGGCTATTGCTAGATTCCGCTCCGGATGTATTGCTGACCGATCTGGCACTGCCTGACGGCGATGGAGTACAGCTGATCCGTGAAGTCAAACAGCGCTGGTCCGATTGTGAATGCATGGTGATTTCGGTATTCGGTACAGAAAGCCGGGTATTCAGTGCGATTGCTGCAGGGGCGACCGGTTACCTGTTGAAGGATGAGTCAAATCAGCGTATCGCCGAAGCCATAATAAGCTTAATCCACGGTGGTTCACCGATGAGCCCGATCATTGCTCGTCATTTGCTGGACCAGCTACACCCCAAAAAAATACCACCGGGTATCGACATTACACTCACAGAACGCGAAATCGGCATCTTATCCGGGCTGGCCAGAGGTTACACCTTCCAGGAACTCGCCGCGCAACTGAATATCTCTCCGCACACCGTGGGCACCCATGTCAAAAACATCTACCGCAAGCTCGAAGTCTGCTCGCGCTCAGAAGCCGTGTTCGAAGCGGTACAACTTGGCCTGATTACTCTTGCCTGATGCCACTCCAGTTTAACCACATTAGCTGGCTAAGCTTACAAATCCTGACACTGATGCTGGCTGCGCTACCTTTATTGATAAACTGGCCATTGCCTGTCGATGTCATCACCCTGTCTCAGGCGCAGCTGGGCTCTACCGGTACAAGCGTTGAATTGCCGGATGACTGGCGCAGCCGGAGCTATTCAGGTCAGCAGGAGGTTTATCAGTTCAGCCTGATGCTGGAGCAGGCTCCGCTGGAAACCTGGGCACTGTTATTGCCCTCGGTCAACCTGCGCGCACAGGTGAAACTGAACAACCATCCCCTGACCCATAATGAAAATGACTACAACTCGAGTACTGCCCGCATGTGGTTTCAACCGTTGCTGTATCCGCTGTCCTCTGGTCTATTACAACAGGGTAGTAATCAGTTACAGATCACGATCAGTAATGCCGCCACACATGGCTACCTGGCGACGCCTCTGGTAGGGACCTATTCAGCGTTAGCCAGTTACACGGCTCGCTCTCAGTTATTTCGCCAGACTCTGCTACAAATCATCGTCATCGCCATGTCGGTAGTCGCCTTACTGATGCTATTTCTGTGGTTACAACGACGGCAGGATGTCATCTATGGACTGTACGGCCTCGGTATGCTGTGCTGGGCCGCACATGATCTGAACTTCATCGTTACCAATCCAGTGCTTCCCGCTCAGTACTGGGATGCCTTTTCGGTGCTCACCCTGGGCGGATTTATAACGGCCACCACCTTCTTTATTCATCGCTATCTGGTGGGCCTGAAGCGCTCCCGCATCGAGCATGCTATTCTCTGGTTTAGCTTACTCGGTGCGCCATTGCTGTTCCTGCTTCCACCGCCAGCCCTGCAGATCTTTAGCAATTATATCTGGCATCCAGTCATCATGTCTTTTGGTCTGTATCTGTATCTACTCATGTATACTCATGCCTGGCGCCAGTCCGGTTTTGAGCTGCAGCTGATGGCCATGACCGGTTCAGTGATGGTGCTGTACGGAGGCCATGACACCCTGATCAAACTCGGGTTCCTGCCCTGGGATCTGGGTTATATGCTGCCCTATTCTGCGGCAACTTCATTGCTGGTATTCAGCTCTCTGCTGGTCAATCGTTTCGCCAAAAATCTGGACGCGATGGAAGGAATATCCCGCGACCTCGATCAGCGCATAAAGGCCGCCGCCGAGGTCATAGAAAACAATCGGATTAAGCTGCGTGACCACGACCGTGAGCGCTTACTCAGTGCGGAGCGAGAACGCGTTGCCAGAGATATCCACGACGGTGTCGGAGGACAGCTGATTGCATTACTTTCACTGATCAGAGGCGGACGCTATTCGGTTAAAGAGACTGAAAACTCACTGATTCAGGCCATGCATGACCT
>JACNJF010000153.1 GCA_014382695.1 Gammaproteobacteria bacterium
AGCAAAAAAAAGGACAAACCCCTATCACTCCGGAATACAGAACATCCATATTGTACGATCTTGGCCGGGTGTTTTTTGTCTGGACATCAATTTCTCTTATCTGACTCAAATGTCCCACCCCTGGAAAAACACTCCCCCTGGGACCGGTATATATCAGGCTAAAAAAAATAGGGGGGGCAAAAAATTGCCCGCCATTAAAAAACAGCTAAAGAGTTAAAAAGCTATGAGGCCTACACTTTAGCGGTTTCCTCAGGCTCGTTCTGGCCAATAAAGAAGCTGCTGACATACAGCAACAGACCAACCAGGAAGACCAGTCCAGCACCTTCACGTAACCAGTAAAAGATTTCAATCTTATCCTGCACCACCATGAAAGACATCGGGGTATCGGTATAACGTTGCAGATAGGTCTGCAGTACGCCGGCCGCTGTCAGGAACAGGGTAATAAAGACCATTGAAATCGTCATCAGCCAGAAAGACCACATTTCAACAACCTGTGACTTACGACTGGCGGCCTCTTTACGGCCACGTATTAACGGCATAGCGTAGGAAATCATAGTCAGTACGATCATCACGTAGGCGCCATAAAAAGCCATGTGACCATGGGCGGCAGTGATCTGCGTGCCATGCGTATAGTAGTTAACCGGTGCCAGTGTGTGCAGAAATCCCCATACACCCGCGCCCAGGAAAGCCATCACGCCGGTACCCAGAGCCCATAATACAGCTGCCTGGTTAGGATGATTTCTACGACGGCGATTCACCATGTTGAAAGCAAACAGAGTCATCATGAAGAAAGGAATTGGCTCCATCGCAGAGAAGATCGATCCCCACCACTGCCAGTACTCAGGTGTACCGATCCAGAAGAAGTGATGACCAGTACCGATCAGGCCGGTAATCAGTGACATGGCGATGATCACATACAGCCATTTTTCGATCACTTCACGATCCACACCAGTCGTTTTAATCAGTACGAATGCCAGCAGCGAGCCAAGGATCAGTTCCCATACGCCTTCTACCCACAGATGCACGACAAACCACCAGTAAAACTTGTCTCTAACCAGATTCTCAGGGTTATAAAAGGAGAACAGGAAGAAAACAGCGAGACCGACCAGACCGATTAACAGCACCAGTGATACCGCTGTTTTACGTCCTTTCAGAACCGTGAGGCCGATGTTTAAAATAAACGCCAGAGCCACAACCACGATACCGATCTTGGTAATGGTCGGCTGCTCCAGAAACTCACGTCCCATGGTCGGCAATAAATCATTACCGGTAATCTGTGCCAACGTAGCATAGGGCACCGTCAGATAACCGACGATGGTTAAAGCGCCAGCAACCAGGAAAATCCAGAACATGGCCAGTGCCAGTTTCGGGCTCCACAGTTCGGTTTCAGATTCTTCCGGGATCAGATAGTAGGCAGATCCCATAAAACCAAACAGTAACCAGACGATGAGCAGATTGGTATGTACCATACGCGCAACGTTGAATGGAATTTCGGGGAATAAAAAGTCACCGACTACATATTGCAGGCCGAGTATCACGCCGAACAGTATCTGCCCGACAAACAGGCCTATAGCCGCCATAAAATAAGGTTTTGCAACCGCTTGAGATTGATAATTCATAAGAGTCTCCTGTTAACCCTGAATATTTGGTGGCCAGTTCTGGGTATTGATCTCTGAGGCATATTTCAGAAATTCAGCCACTGCATTCAGCTCTTCATCGGTGAAGTTAAACTGGGGCATACTGCGACGACCCGGAATTCCGTCTACCGGACGGCTTTTGATAAAGCCCATGATCGCCTCTTTGCTATTGCCGAAGCGCTTGTACACATTACCTAGTTCAGGAGCAAAATAAGCGCCTTCACCCAGTAAGGTATGACAACCGATACAGTTATTCTCTTCCCACAGGCGTTTACCATGAGCAACCTGCTCGGTAAGATTTTCCCGGTTATCTGATTCGTGGAGTGAGGACTCCGTATCAAACGTTAGCGCAAGAAGCAGCAGGAAGAAAAAGGTACTTCCGCCGTAAAAAATATTCCGCGCCATCGACTTAGTGAATGTCTCTGACATAATTTAGCCCCTGTTTAGACAATAAAATTGAAATGCTTTGTGCCATAATGGCGACGTGAAGACTAAGGTACTTTGGCTTTGATTAACTTGATAAATGTCAAAAATTCCAATAACTTGCATCCCTCATGATTTATATCAATTTTTTCACTCATATAATCACACCCAGAAATCATTATTATGGACACTAAAAGCACGTCTCACCCTGGCTGGAGTCGAATTGAAGAACTGATGCAGATGAGTCCACTGTTTAGTAGCCTGGACAAGGATCAGATGGCTACCGTCATCAAGCACTCAAGGGTTAACAGCCTGAATGACGGCGAAATGCTGTTTCATCGCGGCGATAAGGTGCACAATTTTTATTTTGTTCTCGAAGGCCTGATCAAGATTTATCGCCAGTCACCGACCGGCCAGGAAAAAATCATCGAACTGGAAAAGCCCGGACAGACGTTTGGCGAAGCCCTGATGTTTTTCGACCATCCGACCTACCCGGTGAGCGCAATCGCTATGGAAGCGTCGACCTTACTTTGTATTAACGCCAGCGCTTTTCTGGAGGTACTGCAAAACTCCGCCACGGTCTGCATCAAGGTGATGGGTAGCCTGAGTCATCGACTGCATGAACAGCTGAATGAAATTGAGTATCTCAGCCTGCTCACCGGGCGTAACCGGATCGCGATGTATTTTCTCGATCAATCAATGCGACAGGGAATGGAGTTCAAGCTCGAAGTCCCCAAGAATGCGATTGCATCCATGCTGTCACTGCAACCGGAAACCTTTTCAAGACTGATTAAAGAGTTGGCCAATAATCAGGTCATAGAAATCCAGGAAAGTAACATCCGGGTACTGGATCAGGATCTGCTCAGAAAATACGCAGGTATCGTTTAATCCGGTCATAAAATAAAGGCCCATGTTATCGACCGACAGCGCCATCAACTGAAGCTGACTTACGTCATAGCCGGCGCAGAATTTTCCGCTTTATAAACTGACAACATGAATAGCGTCAGGGTAAGATATCGCTTTATCGAATGAATTAGCGGTACCTGACATGCGCATTAAAAATACTTACCTTCGGTTACGGGATCTCAGGCTGCTCGGCACAATCCACAGCCTGCCCATATTGATCCTTCTGCTGGGCGCGTCTATCCCCGCAGCAGCTGAAACTCTCGCTGCCATACAGTCTGTAGACAGCCTGTATCAAAAGCATTGCGCAGTCTGTCATGGTCCAGATCGCCTCGGCCTGCAGGGACCGGCATTACTGCCAGAAAACCTCGGACGCCTGAAACAGAAGAATGCCGTCGGTGTGATTGCTCAGGGTCGACCGGCCACTCAGATGCCGGCCTTTGAAGCCCTGCTCGATAGCGCACAGATTCAGTCGCTGGTCGACTATATCTACACCCCGTTAGCCCAGCTTCCCGAATGGGGCATGGCGCAGATCCGTTCCAGCCAACTGCTGCATCACAAACCCGGCAGCCTGCCTGACCAACCACTGTTTGACGCAGAGATCGATAACCTGTTCATCGTGGTCGAACTCGGAGATCATCATGCAACCCTGCTCAACGGCGATACGTTCGAGCCGATACACCGCTTCCCCACCCGCTTTGCGCTGCATGGTGGCCCCAAATATGCCGATGGCGGTCGTTACGTTTACTTTGCTTCGCGTGACGGCTGGATCAGCAAGTTCGATATCTTTAACCTGACCTATGTCGCCGAAGTGCGGGCCGGGATCAATACCCGCAACCTGGCCGTTTCACACGATGGCAACTATATTATGGTGGCCAACTATCTGCCGCATACACTGGTGGTACTGGATGCCAAAGACCTGTCACCGGTCAAGGTTATTCCAGTGCAGGATGAGTCCGGCAAAAGCTCCCGAGTGAGTGCAGTATATACCGCTGACCCGCGCTACAGTTTCGTAGCCGCAATCAAGGATCTGCCGGAAGTATGGGAAATCAGTTATCAAAACCCGCCACCGGTTGGCTTTGGAAAATGGATTCATGACTATCGTAAGGATTCCGGTGAGGGCGGCAATGAACAGCTTTTTCCGGTCCGCCGTATCCCCGTCAAGGGCTATCTGGATGACTTTTTCATCAATCAGGACTACACCCAGATTGCCGGTACCTCACGCGAAGGCAAAGGACAGATCGTAGACCTGGATCTGGGGCGCGCAGTGTCTGCTCTGGAACTCCCCGGTATGCCGCATTTAAGCTCCGGTATCAGCTGGGAGTATCAGGGCAGAACCGTGTTAGCCACCCCAAACATAAAGACCAGCACCGTATCCGTAGTGGATACCAAAGACTGGTCGGTGATCAAACAGATCCCCACCCTCGGCCCCGGCTTTTTTATGCGCAGCCACGAAAACAGCCCCTACGCCTGGGTCGATGTATTTTTTGGCGAGAACAGCGATGTGATGCACGTGATTGACAAGCAGACCCTGGAGATTGTCAAAACCCTGCGCCCGGCACCGGGTAAAACCTCTGCCCATGTAGAGTTCACCCGCGACGG
>JACNJF010000026.1 GCA_014382695.1 Gammaproteobacteria bacterium
CGGCGCGGCAGCAGATAAAGACCTGGCGGCAGGCCTTCGACACGGTGTACAAACAGCAGTAGATGCAGATGCGCCGGTAAATTCCAGCTATCCCAGGGACACTGGCTGGCACGAGGCAGAACAGCATTCAGCATGCGGTAAAAGACGGCATTTGACAGGCTACTGGTTTCAGGGCTAAAAGCCTGAGCGCTGCGACGCTGTTTAATCAGCCCGATCCAGTCGGATGGTGATCGGCTGGCAGCGATAGCAGGGGCATAAGATGACCTGGATGGCACTACAGTTTCTGCATCCACTCGGCGTGTAGCCGACACCATCTGCTCAATAATACTCCATTCATTGCGAGGTAACCCACCGAGCGCATTGGCGCAACCAGTCCACTGCGCTGGTTGCGTGTAATGAACCGCAGACACTGCAGCTTTAGGCTGGATATGCAGCAATACATCGGGATTTTCACGCTCTGCCCCGCTAAAATCAGCATCTCGGTCAAGTCCCAGCAGTGCCGCCAGATGCTCATCCGGCAGCGGCACCAGAGTGACCTGCCAGCCGAGTACCCCAGCCGCATAGCGTATCGCGCCAATTGCATGTCCGACATCCAGCTGCACATAACGGAATGCGCGCTCCCCGTATTTCCAGGCTTCCCGCCACGGGATACTGCTCAGGCCAATCAATAACTGTTGCGTCGCTGCTCGGGGTTCGAACACGGCCCGTTGCTCCAGTGCATGCGCCTGCGCCGCATAATGGTAAACACCGTCCGTTAGATCTTCGATACCATTCGCGATCACATAAGCCTCGGTCGGATGTAGATTGCCACTGGATGGATTACAGCGTAAAGCCCAGCGCTGCGGGCCAAACTGTTTCCAGGCCGACAGCCCCATGGATAATTCCAGCAGAGCGCCGACAGCGCTACGATTAAACGCTGCAACAGCCGCCAGCTGGGTCGTGCCAATCAGTGGTAATTGTTGCAGCGCTGCTGCCGTAAAGCGGCGAAATGGATCGGGTTGATGATCCCAGTCCAGTGTCTCGGGACCTCTGGCGTAGGCATCCAGATAGTGCTTGCTACGCTGATGGTAAGCCCGTACCTGCTGTAGCGTATCCGTCATGGCCGGTTGACCTCAGCCAGATAAAAGCTGGCTACAGTCACTGCATCCAGATTAAGCGCAAGGCTGTGTGAGTACAGAGTTTCTTGATGCCAATCCGTGAGCAGCTGTTTTGAGCACATGATCTTGAATTTACCATAGTTAAACATTTCAGCCACCTTATCACTTTCCCCTGACCCGTTCGCTATTGATAACTACCGTTGGCAAGGTCGGACCGTGGAAAATTCGACAAACTGCTGCTCCGTGACGAGTTTCGCGGGTGATGGATTCAACCGCAGCAGCGTTACTATTGAACCTGAATAGCCTCACTTCGATCACTGTATAGCGCAACAAACCCGTATTAACATCGGTTTATTACGCTCCAACGAGTGTAATCGTTAAAAGCCCTCCTATAATCTATAAATCATATGTTTTATATGGTAAAGAGTCATACCCCCAGCGGGATAATCCCGTCCTACATAATGGTAATTTACAAACGAAAAGGCTGTTTATTTTAGAGGTTAAATAATGCTCAGCTGTAAGATCGTAATTATCGAAGACGACAGATACTTTGCCGAACACCTCCGATTGCAGTTACTCCAGTATGGCTATGAAGTGGTGGGTAGCTTTGCCTCTGCCGAAGCAGCTCTCGCACAGTTTGATGTGCTTGCAGCCGATCTGGTCCTGATGGACATCATCCTGGAGGGTAGCATGGACGGTATTGAGGCGGCCCAGATCGTACAGCAACAGTACCGGACCCCGGTTCTATTTCTGACCGCCTTTTCTGATGAATCGTTTATTTCACGAGCCAAACTCACTGCTCCCTTCGCCTATATTCTGAAACCGTTTAATGAGCAGGAACTGAAGCTAACGATTGAAATAGCGCTGACCAAAAATACCATCATGCAACACAGTTGCTCGATAACCATACTCACCTCACGGAAGCGCAACGCATCGGCCAGATGGGTAGCTATGAATGGACATTCAGCTCTGATCACATCAAATGCTCATCAGAGGTTTACGCTATCTTCGGCATCAATCCGGATAACTTTGGCACCTGTTCAAAAGCCTTTTTAAACTGTGTTCACCCCGACGACCTTGAAAACGTTGAACTTGCGATACAGTCCGCTATTCAGCAATATCAATCCTACGACATCGATCATCGCATCAAGCTGCCAGATGGCACGATTAAAACTATCCATGGACTGGGAGAAGTCGAATTCGACGATCAGAATCAGCCCTTAGCAATGACGGGGACTCTACAGGATGTAACTCAGGTCAGACTGGCGGAAGCAAAGCTCAAGCTGTTTGCTACCGTATTCGAGAATGCATCAGAAGGCATGGTGATTACCGATAGCGACAACAGAATTGTGATTCTTAATGAGGCCTATAGCAAAGCAACCGGGTACTCCAAAGAAGAACTGATTGGTCGAAATCCGAATGTATCTAATTCTGGGGAGCATACGCCGGAATTCTATACGCAAATGTGGGATAGCATTATGCAGACCGGTAAATGGCAGGGAGAGATTATAGACCGGCGCAAGGACGGCCAGTTATACCCAAAATGGTTGCATATCGATGCCCTGCGCGATAACCAGGGTAGTATCACCCATTACATCGGCAGTTTTACCGATATCACTGAACTAAAAGCGAAAGAAAAGCATCTGTTAAAGCTGGCCTATTCCGACAAACTGACCAGACTTGCCAACCGAAGTTATTTTGACCAGCGCCTGACGCAGGAGCTGGCACTCGCCAAAAGAAATCAGAATAAAATGGCACTACTGTATATCGACCTGGATTTTTTCAAACAGGTGAATGATCAATACGGGCATGCGGTTGGTGATGAGTTATTGCGCGAAGTCTCTAACCGGATGAAAAAATGCGTACGTGAAAGTGACACTCTTGCACGTCTGGGGGGGATGAATTTGCGGCGATCCTGCCGACTATCCAGTCACCTGAAAGTGCTGCCCAGGTTGCGCGTAAAATAATTGAAGACTTATCGCGCACTTTTTTTATTCAGCATTATAAAATTCATATCGGGGCCAGTATCGGTATCAGCCTGTACCCCGGCGAGCACAACACCCCGGAAGATATCGTTCAGAATGCCGATAGTGCAATGTACCTGGCGAAGCAAAAAGGTGGCTCTCAGCTCAGCTTTTATAACGAGACATTCAGCCATCAGGTAGAGCGACATCTATTGCTTGAGTAAAGTCTGGATGAGGCCTGTATTAAAGAGCAATTTTTTCTTTTTTATCAGCCCCTGTTCGATATTCAGAGTAACCGGCTGACAGGCATCGAGGCCTTGATACGCTGGAATCACCCTGTACAGGGTTTGGTCACTCCTGAGGAAATTTTCCCGCGTGCCGAATCGGCTCATCAAATGATCTGGATTGGCAACTGGGTGCTACAGCATGCCTGTCGCCAGAACCAGCGTTGGCAAGCCGCCGGTTTGCCTGCTGTCCCGGTCGCGGTCAATCTATCGTCCGCCCAGTTCCTGCACCAGGGAATCTTTCAAATGATCCGCGAAACGCTTGCTGAAACCGGACTTGATGCGAACTTTCTCGAGATTGAAATCAGCGAAACCCTGTCCATGAGAGACCCTCAAGTCACACTGCTGATTCTGCAACAGTTGCAGCAGCTTGGCATCAAGGCATCGATTGACGATTTTGGAACCGGCTACTCATCTTTGCGACAACTTAAAAAGCTCCCCATTAACAGGCTGAAAATAGATATCTCCATTATTCAGGGCATCGGTTCCGATCCAGATGATTTAACCATAGCTTCATCTATCATCAGTCTGGCAAAGAATATGGGCATAGGTGTGATTGCCGAAGGCGTAGAAACCGAGGCACAATTACAGCTGCTCAAGCAGTTGCAGTGTGACCAGGCTCAGGGGTTTTACCTGGGTTTGCCGATGCAAGTGAGTGAGATGCAGACACTACTGGAAAACATAACGCGCAATCACTAGCGACCGGTTCAGCTGGCGATAGCAGAGGGAAAAATCGCACTCATGACCTGAACCAATTCAAGTTCAGATTGTTGCATAATCATCCGACACTGCTCCAGAGAAAGACCTGTCCGAGCCAGTACCTCTGGTGCGATCTGCAGGTTTTGAATGCGGTTATTTTCCTGCTCCGCGAGTCTGACGGCAATATGCACCAGTCTGGTTTCGAGCGGATACTCTTGAGCCAGATGTGGCTCCTGATGGAATCTTCCCGTTGCACGCAGAACTAACGGTAATTGCCACTGACGCATCAACTCACAGCTGATACGCGCATAATCCAGACCGATTAATTCTCTTTCAAGTTGATACAGCGGTCGCGCCTGTTCTCGTGCCTGCACCATCGCCTGCTGACAGAGCTCTGGAATCGCCTGATACATGATCAGATGACCAATATTGTGCAGCAGGCCCGCCACAAACAGGCTGTCAGCCAGCATCGGCTGGCAGG
>JACNJF010000212.1 GCA_014382695.1 Gammaproteobacteria bacterium
TGAGCCAGTGCATTAATCTCTTCGGTTCTGCGGTAAACCTTGTCAAAAGTTTCCAGCAAATCTTCTTCACGCACGATCGCCTGGCTCAGCGTCTTGGATAGCTTGCCCTGTATTTCATCAACCGCATACAGATCGGTCGGATCAGCCATGCCCACCAGATAATCGTTGGCCCGGTCTTCCAGTACGATGGCCCGATAACGCCTTGCAACTGTTTCAGATAAGGTGCGAACGACTTCCTCGCTATAGCTATAATTGGTCAGATCGATTAACGGGATGCTCAACTGGCTGGACAGTAGATTCAGGATACTGTCTTCCGTAATCATTCCCAGTTCGACCAGGGTACTGCCCAGTTTACGGCCCAGTTTTTTCTGTTCCTGTAACGCAAGCTGAAGCTGGTCATTGGTGATGAACCCCTTTTCAACCAGCAGATCCCCTAAACGTATCTTCTTTCTTATTACCATGATGATATAACCCTTAAATCATTGCGCTGTATTGGCAAGCTGCTGAATTCGATTGCCGGCAAACTCCTGCAATCTTGGATTAAGTGCCCCGCTGCGTTGAGACATTCTATAAGATTGCAGAGCATGACTAAATAACCCGTTTTGTTCCTGTGAAATGGCCAGACTAATCCAGCTTTTTGGCTGTTGAGGATCGAGAGTTAACGAGCGCTTAAAATGGCCGATCGCCTGCTCATGAGAACCCAGTTGCTGAAAAGAGGTGGCCACAAGGTTTAACACATCACGACTAAAACTCTCCGTCTGGTAGCGTGTAATCAGACCCTGATAATCCTGCTGATCAAACAGCAATTGCGCATCGATTACTTTAAAATCGGCTGTTGCGGGATACAGCCGCAAACTACTTGATAGCAACTCATTCATCGGCTTATTTTTTTGCTGGTACTGGTACAGTTTTAGTAGATTAATACGAGCACTGATGTCGACCGGACTACCTAGCAACTGTTTAAGCTGTTCTTCGGCGGACTTCCAGTCCTGCTGCTTCATCAAGGACTGCGCCTGATACAACCTGTCTTTATCAGATATTTCAGCTTTAACGGGGGTTATATCCAGCCTGACCTGCGCTACATTCACCTGCGCGGCCTTCTTCTCTTCAGTAAGCGGAATACTGGATGGCACTTTAGCGACCGATGGACGTGGCTGTTCGAGTGGGGCTGTTATTTTTAGTGCCTGCGCGCCAGGCTTTTTCTGCTGTGTTTTTTTAAGCCGGATGATCCAGTAATTATCTGCCCCTCTGAGCTGATGATGGGTCTCCACCAGAACCCCATCCGGAGTCACAAACTCCAGCTCTAAACCATTCGCCACCTGACTCAGACTGATCTGGCGCAACCATTGATTTTGAGAGAATTCAGGCACAATAATGTTTTGATTTGACTGGCTGATCAGGAACACATAGCGATTTTTAGCACTCCTGGAAAGTATACTCTGCGCCCCTTCCGCCAAGCGTAGGGTCAACTCCAGATAATCCGAATTTTCATTGATTTGCAGACCACTAAGCGTTTCTTTTTTCAGCTCAGGCTCAGGCAACTCATGGCTTAGGTTGTTCACCACCAGCTCAGCAGGTACTGTGACTGCTACAACGGCTGGCAGCTGCACTTTTTCACTCTGCCACTTTTCCTGAATCCCCTGGTTTAACAAAAAATAGATTAGATAGACACAGCCCAGAAGCGTCACTATAAGCAGGAAAAAATAAACCGAGCGGTTTGTCCGTATTGGCTTTTCAGGTGTATTCACCCGGTCGATCTGTAGCGGGGTAAAGGCGCTTGGCTTGTTATCGAGTCCTCGCAAAACATTGTTAATCAGGCTCATAAGGCATTGTTACCCAGTTGACTCATGACAAGAATGCCCGACAGCGTCATCAAGATAGTCGCAAACCACAATTTCCACCCGGGCACCCCGGTTTTATTTTGATGATCCTGGAAAGCCATTTTTATATGCTGTCTGGAGATACTAAAATCACCCGACGCATACGCCAGCATCATCGCTTTATTACACAACAGGTTAATCAGGCGCGGAACACCCTGGGTACATTTAAAGAGATATTTAATGGCACCATCGTTAAAAAGTTGGGGGCCATGATAACCCGCCGAGATCAAGCGGTGCTGGATGTAATGCGACAGCGCTTCAACCGATAAGCCACTAATCTGACAACTGTGCGAAATACGTTGCTGCAACTGACGAATACTGTTCTGCTGTAATTTGATATCGAGCTCTGGCTGACCGAATAATACAATCTGAATCAACTTCTTTTTTTCAGTTTCCAGGTTACTCAGCAATCGGATTGCCTCCAGGCTTTCGACCGGTAAAGACTGTGCTTCATCCAGTAAAATGATGGTCTGTATATTGTTTTGGGCATTTTCAATGAGTTTTTCATTAATACAGGACAGGTAATTATCGCCCTGCAGCCCCCCACTCAAACCCATTTCCTCGACCACGGCGCGGAGTAAAAGGTCACAGCTCATATAGGGGTTGGGAATGTAGATCGTGCAGTAATGATCATCCAGCAGATCCAGCAGCTTGCGGCATAATAAGGTTTTACCGGTACCCACTTCGCCGGTCAGTTTGATAAACCCGTCACCGCTTTTAATCGCCACCAGCAATACGTTTAAAGCATTCTGATGGGTGACGCTTTGAAAATAAAAATCCGTATCAGGGGTTATATTAAAAGGCTTTTCCGACAGTCCGTAGTAGCTCTCATACATCGCAGGCCTCTATTATTCGTCAACACAGACATTTAACAGATGATGCGGGCGTGTCATTCTTTATCCCGATTTTCCAGAGCCTGCTGATTTTTCTGCAACCGATCGATACGTTGCTGGCTTTGCTGGATGTATTCAGTCCAGGTTTTGGCATCATCAACCACGACCGGCTTGAGTAATATCACCAGCTCACTTCGGGTGTTCTCTCTTCGGGTTTGCTTGAATAGATTTCCCAGCAATGGAATGCTACTCAGACCGGGCACACCACCATCATCGTTAGCTGTTCGGTTTTGCATCAGGCCGCCGATAACCACCACCTGCCCACTTCTGGCTTTTACCACCGAATCGGATTCTCGCACGGTACTCAGGGCTAGCGGTAACTGCTGAATCTGACCACCTATCGTAATACTCTTGGTCTGGTCACTCACATCGCTGACGCTGGGATGGATATGCAGTATCACCTGGTTATCCGGACTAATCTGCGGAGTCACATCCAGTGCTATACCGGAAAAGAAAGGTGTCAGTGTGATTTCGGGCGTCGTGACAGTGGATACCGATCCGGACGAAGTTGTTGAAGAAACCTCGGTAACAAAAAACTCATCTGAGCCGACCTTGATAACGGCCTTTTGATTATTCAGGGTTGAAACGCGTGGACTCGAAAGCACCTGAACCTCGCCCTGGGTGGCCAGTAAACGGATCAGCGCTCCAAAGTTATCGGCAGTACCGCCGATAGCAAACATATTGGAAAAGCCGGCAGAGTCCAGTCCGGTTAATGCGGATGCGGCATTTAACTGTCCGTCAGAGTCGAATAATGAAGCACTCCCATTCTCAACGCCCAGCTGTCCGACCAGTAGGCTATCACCTGAAGACTGCGCCAGTGCCGCCCAGTCGATACCAGACTGAAAACGGTCGTTCAGCTGCACCTCTATAATCTTGGCTTCGAGGATGACCTGACGTTGCAGATTTTGCTGGGCACTAATCAGATACTCTTCCACGTCGCGTAACTCACCCGGCATTGCGCGCACAATAACCAGCCCGGCATGCGGATCAATCACTACCGAACGATCTTTACTATTCCCCACAATAGAAACGATGGTCGCCTGCAGGTCTGCCCAGAAATTGGCCTTGCTGGTCGACTTGATGCTGCTCGACTGGGTCGTCGTATTCTGGTTATTATTGTCGTCAGTACTATCACTTGAGCTGGCGTAATCGGAGGATGCGATCTGGCCGGAACTGACTGTCATGCTGGACTGGCCATCGCGACTGATATTCAGATAATTTACCTGGAAAATTCTGGACTGTATGCGAGCCGGTAACACGATATAGCCTTTGGCAGTTTTCTTGTATTCATAACCGTAGACTTCACGGGTTAAGTCCATCACTTCCAGCACGGATACCTTCTTAAGATCAAGGCTGATCGATCCTGTCACACTCGGATGTACGATCATATTCACTTCGGTATCCGCCACCAGACTCATGAAAAACACATCGGCCGGTACGTTTGCGACAGAGATATCAAAGCGCGGGTCCTGAGAAATCTCATCCTCCAGCCCAGCAATTGGAAGACCAGACTGCGGCATTAAGTCACTCATAATATCAGGCGCTGGCGTGACCGGTTTTTGCACTATCTGCTGACTGGCCTGCTCCATTTCCTGGCTTATCGCCTCTCGGGTTTGCTGACTGCTATTGTTGGTTACCGGCGCAGCACAGGCCGTTAGCAGTACCGGAAGCAAACACCAGACCAGTTTAAACTTATTCATATCTTGTTCTCATGATGAGATTTATGGAACGTTTTATAATTA
>JACNJF010000236.1 GCA_014382695.1 Gammaproteobacteria bacterium
AGATATGACCGAAGAAAGCCCCGAATCCCTGTTTGGTGATCTGGATGAAAGCCTGATTCAGGCCATACAGGAGGCTGGTTTTGACAAGCCGACCCAGGTCCAGCTGGAGACGCTGCAGCCATCTCTCGATGGTGAAGATCTGTTCGTGAGTGCTGAAACCGGCAGCGGAAAAACCTGCGCCTATCTGCTTCCGGCGTTTGAGCATCTACTCGGCCGCCAGTCCCATCAACGGGATATTCTGGCGCTGGTACTGGTGCCGACACGTGAGCTGGCACAGCAGGTTTTGAAACAGGCCAAATCACTGGCACGGTTTACCCAGATCAAACTGGGGCATATCGGTGGTGGCACCGATATCCATAAGCAGAATGAACTGATCAGGGAGCCACCCCAATTCCTGGTGGCAACACCGGGTCGGCTATCGGAACTGATCGTGAAGGATCAGGTGGATCTGAGTCTGGTTGAAATCCTGATCCTGGATGAAGCCGATCGCCTGCTCGACATGGGTTTTAGCGATGAGATTATGGCGATCGCCGAGAATTGTTTTAATCGCCAGCAGACGCAGCTGTTTTCGGCCAGTCTGACCGATAAGAAACTGCGCGGGCTGGCCGAGGCGCTACTCACCGAGCCACGCGTGATTGCGTTGAATAAACTCACCGACAAGCATGAAATGATCACTGAACAGGTGGTCTTTGCCGATGATCGTGCGCATAAATACAAACTGCTGGTGTGGCTATTGCAGAACGAAAGTTATCTGCACTGTCTGGTGTTCTGCAATTCACGCGAGCAGGCCGATCAACTGTATATCCTGATGCAGCAGAAGGAAATCAGTGCTGGCATATTGCATGGCGGGCGCGACCAGAAGCAGCGTAATCAGGCCATGGGCAAGCTTAGACGCAATCAGATCAAGGTCATCATTGCGACCGATATTGCGGCGCGCGGGATCGATATCGAAGGTATGGATCTGGTGATTAATTTTGATATGCCACGTCGGGGTGAGCTGTATATCCATCGTATCGGACGTACCGGCAGAGCGGGTGAAAAGGGACTGGCGATTTCGCTGATTACCGCCCCCGAATTTAATATGATGGCCGGTATCGAGCGTTACCTGAAACACTCTTTTGAGCGGCGTAAGATTGCCGAGCTGGAAGGCAACTATAAAGGTCCCAAAAAGCAGAAATCTTCCGGTAAGGCAGCCGGTTCAAAATTTAAAAAACTGAAAAAGAAGGATAAAGTCGGCGCAGGGAAGGTCAAAAAGAAAAAAATCACCCGTCCAAAATCCCCAAAGTAAGTGCTTGCTGATGGATAGTGCACGTCTGCTTGAAGCCGTTAATCAAACCATGCCCTTCGGCAAGTACGCCGGTCGGCGTCTGCTGGAATTACCGGAACCTTATCTGGTGTGGTTTCATAACAAGGGCTTCCCTCCCGGTAAACTGGGCGAACAGCTGGCGTTGATCTATGAAGTAAAGCTGAATGGTCTGGAGGGGATGTTACGGCCGTTGCTCAGATAATTGAGGGGCTAAAAACTGTAGGGCTACTTCCGTGTGCCCCGTTTTAAAGCAGGCGTTACGCCAGACGACTCTTGGCGTGCTGCAGATACAATGATTTATGCACATCACCCACGCTTAGCATGCCGACCAGTTTGCCATCGACGGCAACCGGAATACGTCTGAAGCGGTTGCCTACCATCTTGGCACAGGCTTTTAAGACTTCCATCTCAGGATCAACCGTGATCACCGAAGAAGTCATCAGATCAGAAACTTTCATGCCGACAACATCACGATACTTGTCGAGAGCTGCGGTCATGTTGAGGTTGGCCATACCATCCATCATGTCTTCCATTTTTGGAAACATTGGGTCGAGCACATCGCGCTCGGAGATAAAACCGACCAGCTTGCGTGATTCGTCCGTAACCGGAATTCCACTTAAACGATAAAGACACATCATACTGACTACCTGAGCCATAGGAGTGTCAGGATTGACGGTTTTTAACGCAGTACTCATGACATCTTTTACCAGCATAATGTTTCCTTAATAAGTTAGTTGTTGAAAGTGGAAATTATAATAAGACGTGTTATTGACAGGGATGACCTGAATCAAAAGCGCTCAAGCTGAGAGTGGAATTTCATAGAAAATGTCAATGCGCCCGAAATTTATTATTAAAACACTCATTATTATTCTTCAAATTCTGCCTTATGTCGCTCGATGAGTCCATTTTTTTTAAGCACCTTATAGATATTGCCAGCGCTTTTGGCGAGTTTGCTCAAGTCTCTAAAGTTTGGTGTTTCTTCATTTTCCAGCCGGTACTCCCAGTTTTCCAGTTCCATACTCAGGTATTCGAGTAACTTCAGCGAGCAGCCTTTACAGTCACTACGCTGGTTACAGAATTCTTCGGCCGGTAGATCGAAAGGCAGGGTTGTTTTGATCTGCTCGATCAGTTGATACATGGCCTGTGTCGTATTCGGCTTCATTACTAAGCTCAATGCTAATTCTTAGCGACTATGTTAATCCTCAGTTCAGACAGGTCAAGCTGCCAAACGGAACTGGGGTTTAGCGCAACCCCAGTTGTAAAATGTTTAACCTGCTGTGGAGAATTTTGTGCTGAGTTTAGGCGCCATACGCGGTTGTTTATAGCGACTGATGGACAGGTCGTCACAGACGATGTCGGTCTGTTTGCCACTGATAATATCGGCCAGCAGGCGGGCAGAGCCAAAGCTCATGGTCCAGCCCAGTGTGCCATGCCCCGTGTTCAGATATAGATTGCTAATAGAGGTTCCGCCAATGATGGGAGTTCCATCCGGCGTCATCGGGCGTAGCCCGGTCCAGAATTCATCCTGGGATAAATCGGCGCCATCCGGGAACAGGTCGGAAACCACATGACGGATGGTAGCCCTGCGTTTTTCGCTCAGAGTCAGGTCAAATCCGTTCAATTCAGCGGTACCTGCCACGCGGATTCGATCGCCCAGCCGGGTAATCGCGACTTTATGGGTTTCATCCATCACGGTGGATACCGGTGCCGCATCCGCATTGATGATGGGTACAGTGATTGAGTAGCCTTTAACCGGATAAACCGGGCTATGGATACCGACGGTTTTCAAGATTCTGCTGGAATAGCTTCCCATCGCCATTACATATCGGTCTGCATGAAACTCGCCTTTGCTGGTCAGCACCGAATGCACTCGTCCGTGATCCATGGTCAGGCCAGTGATTTCGGTATCAAACATGAATTCAACCCCCATCTGTTGACAGCGGGTGGCTAGCTGATGAGTCAGTTGCAGGCAGTCTCCGGTTTGATCCAGAGGCAGACGCAGACCACCAGCAATCTTATGTTTGACCCGCTCCAGAGCCGGTTCGACGATTATGCAGGCATTCACATCGAGCGACTGATAGGGTATCTGAAACTGATCCAGCACGGTCATATCCTTACGCGCATCCTTCAACTGTTTGGTGGTTCTAAACAGTTGTAATGTGCCCATGCTGCGATCATCGTATTTAACACCGGTATCCAGCTGCAATTTCTGTAACGATACACGACTGTATTCGGCCAGGCGTAACATGCGGCTTTTATTAATGCTGTAACTCTTTTCATTACATTGCATCAACATGCGTGAGATGAACTTCAGCTTTTCCCAGTCAGGTTTCGGGTTGACCACCAGAGGGCTGTGTTTGCTGAGCATCCATTTAATCGCTTTGACCGGTATCCCGGGAGCCGCCCAGGGCGATGCATAACCCGGCGAAATCTGTCCCGCGTTGGCAAAACTGGTTTCCATCCCGGCCGCGGGTTGTCGATCGATAACGCGCACCTGATGTCCCTGCCGCGCCAGATAATAGGCTGTGGTGGTGCCAATAATACCGCTACCCATGACAATAATTTTCATCTTGCTGACTCGCCTGACGGATTAGAAAAGAGTCAAAATAATAATTTAACTGCAGGAATAAATGTTGCTGTATTTAGGGTTTTGCCAGAATATATATCGTTATATTTTAAATAAGCAGCAATAATTATGGAAAACAGTAAGACCCGAAAACTGGACCGTCTGGATCGTAAGATTCTGCAAAGCCTGCAGAATCACGGCCGGCTGTCGTATGTGGAACTGGCTGAACAGGTTGGCCTGAGTACATCGCCCTGTCTGGAGCGGGTCAAGCGACTGGAACGGGATGGACTGATCACCGGTTACACGGCGCGCCTGTCACCGGAAAAGTTGGATGCCGGCCTGCTGGTATTCGTTGAGATCAGCCTGAACTACACCTCGGGTAATGTGTTCAATGAGTTTCGTCAGGCGGTCAGGCAATGGCCGCAGATCCAGGAGTGTCATCTGGTGTCTGGTGATTTCGATTATCTGCTGAAAATCCGCATTGCTGACATGAAAGCCTATCGCGAACTGCTTGGAGAAATCGTGCATGTATTACCAGGCGTGCGTGACTCTCGCACCCTGGTGGCGATGGAAACGGTGAAAGAAAGCTGTGAAATCGCGATCAGGATTTGAT
>JACNJF010000202.1 GCA_014382695.1 Gammaproteobacteria bacterium
GGATGAACCACGCTTTTTAGTAATTGGCCTTATCGCTCACAAGCACTGGTCAGCCGTAATAACTTATCGTGGTAGCACCATCAGAATAATTTCAGTCAGGCGCTCCCGTAAAAAAGAGGTAGAACTTTATGAAAGCTAAAAACTTTGATAAAAAATTTGATGATAATAAACAAGATATTATTGATGATCTTGATTTATCTACAATCAAGCGTCCAAATCAAAAACAAAAAAGAATCAATGTAGACTTTCCTTCTTGGGTAATAGATTCTCTAGATAGAGAGGCTGGTCGTATTGGTGTAACTCGTCAATCTATAATTAAACTTTGGCTAGTTGAGCGGCTCGAAGAAAAAGCTGCTAACAAGTAACTTATGCGGGATACTTCGCTTCGCTATGCACCCGATAGTAAAGCGTTCAAACCAATACTAGTGAAACATCCACTTGTTTGAACTAAAAACCATAACCTTATTCTTAATTACTGCAATCGCAGAAATCGTTGGTTGCTACCTTCCGTATCTGTGGCTCAAGGAAGGAAAAAGTGTCTGGTTACTTATTCCAGCCGCTTTGAGCTTGGCACTTTTCGCATGGTTACTCTCACTTCACCCAACAGCGGCGGGTAGAGTCTATGCCGCGTACGGCGGCGTTTACGTATTTGTCGCCATTCTGTGGCTCTGGGGTGTAGATGGTATCAAGCCCACTACCTGGGATATTGTTGGGGGCTCAGTTGCGTTAACCGGTATGGCAATCATTATGTTTGCGCCAAAATATGTATAACAAAAAAGGATAGTTCAACAAGTCATTTAAAAACGCAGGGCAAAAACATGCCCTGCTCGGTCGCCGCAAACTGCGCTGCGCCGTCTAATCCTGGCGTTGTCTAAAAATACTAGCAACCCGAGTCGTTACTGGTTGCACTTCGATAATGATCTTAAGTTTCAAGCACAAAGGACTCGAACAGTTTTTTACAACTGGCCGCAAATCAGGGATTCAATCAAAACATTCTAAAAGTCTTCAGTTAATTCTTGGTCGGCTAAATGCTTCAGTAGCACCGGAAGATATGAATCTTCCTGGTTTGCACCTGTATCAACTATAGGGATCTCGCGCTGAAATTTGGTCAGTTAGAGTAAGTGGAAATTGGCGTGTTACATTCAGGTTTTATGGTGAACACGCCGAAATTGTAAACTACGAAGATTATCATTGAGGCAATTATTATGTTGATGCAGAACCTACCCCATCCGGGAGAAATTATTAAGGAGCTTTGCCTTGAACTTCTGGAACTATCCGTTACAGAAGCAGCAAAAGGACTGGGAGTTAGTAGGAAAACCCTTTCAAGTATTGTTAATGGTAAGGTGGGCTTAAGCCCTGAGATGGCTGTTCGTCTCTCAATTGCATTTAACACCTCTTCAGAGAGCTGGATAAATCAACAGTCACAGTATGACCTATGGCAAGCAGAGCAGCATCGAAATGAACTTCATGTTTCAAAATTATTTGCTGCATAAACATATAGCAATAAGCTGCATAGGAAAAACCTACGCTGCGCTCGTGAGCGATGGATAAAAGGCCGAGATTTCGGTGTCATGTCTATCATTTGGCGCAACCCATCACCCCTCCCTGAAAATATACAGGGCCTATCATGGTATTGAGTAGCGGATGCTTAAAAGGGGCCGGGTAGTTTCAGATCTGCGCAGCTGACCTTTACGCCAGTGTTTCGGATGAGTTTTAATTACGGCCTGCTGGCATAGCTATTCAGAAACATCGATACGGTTGACTGTGCTACTTTTTCCGCCTGCTTTTTGCTCAGTTTCTTTCTCTCCAGTAGCGCCGGCCAGAATGCGCTGCCTTTCAATATGCCAAAAAACTGTTGAATAGCGATTTCAAAGTCTGCAACAGACAATGCGCCGTGTTTGACGGCTGCTTTCAGCCACTGGTCAAATTTGGTTTCGAAGCTCGGTCGTTTGCTTTCCAGTAATAGTGCCATCTTCGGGTTGCTGATCAACTCGGCCATCAGCATACGCGCAAACGGCAACAGCTGTTCGGACTGGAGTAGATCAATTTCAGCCAGAGCGATGCGGGTCAGTTGCTGTTCGATACAGCTATCCGGGTCAAAGTCGGTACTGATCACATCATGCATTTTTTCCAGCGCATACAGCACCACGCTGATGAACAGTTCATCCTTGCTATTAAAGTGGTTATACACGGTGCGCTTGGAAACTTCAGCCTGCTTCGAAATGCTGTCCATGCTGCTCGACTTGAAACCCCGGTTCTGGAATTCGAGCAGGGCGGCATCAATAATCTGCTGGCGTTTTGAGGCGGAAAAATTCATCGATAATCGCGTGCGGTAATAAGGTTAAAAGTAAACTCGCTAGTTTACTTTGCTGGGTTTAGTAGTAAACTGCACGGTGTAGTGTACTCGGCTTTTCAGATTTTTCCAGAGCTGTTAATCCGGTCGTTATAACCATGTTTATTTAGTGGTTTAAGCAGTGTTCTAATTCGTAAAAGCGCCTGAAAATATTTAGTGGAAACACCATCATGATGAAATCAACACTTCCCCGTATCGCGTTAGTGATCCCTCTGTTGTTACTGACAGCCTGTAATCCACTAGCCGCCAAAAAACAGGCGGCTGCAGCAGCACCCGCACATCCTCCGGTGGCGGTAACGACGGTTAAGGTGAAAGCCGAAGATATTCCGGTACATTATGAATTTGTCGGCCAGGTCGCCGGTTCGCTGGAAGTCGATGTGCGCAGTCGTATCACCGGGATTATTGAACAGCGCCATTATAAGGAAGGGGTGCAGACTCGTGCCGGTGAACTGATGTTCAGCCTGGATGCGGCCCCTTTTAAAGCGGTGTATCAGCAGGCACTGGCTGCGATCGAGATTGCAAAGGCGCAGAAAGTGACCGCTGAGGCGCAGTTGAGTCAGGCCCAGCGCGAACTCAAAAGAGTCACGCCGCTGGCACAAAAACAAATGGTCAGTCAGAATCAACTGGATGATGCGGCCTCGGCAGTGGATATAGCGAATGCGCAAAAAGCGGTGGCTGAAGCGGCAATCAAACAGGCGGAAGCCAACCTGCTGACGGCTGCGATTAATCTCGATTACACCCAGATCAAGGCACCGATCAATGGTATCGCCGGCCGTGCGCTGTTTAATCGTGGCGCGCTGGTGCAGGCGGGTAGTGACAGCCTGTTAACCAAGCTGGTACAGACCAATCCGGTGCATGTGAATTTCGGTATTCCAGAGAATGATCAGTTACGCATGCGGCGCGAAATTGCGCGTGGAACACTGGTGCTACCAGAAACCGGTTTTGTGGTCGATCTGCTGGATGAGTCGGGTGCCAGCTCCGGGCGTTCCGGCGCGCTCGATTTTCAGGATTACAAGGTGGATAACAATACCGGTAATTTTGCGATGCGCGCGATTTTGAAAAACGATGATGCGATGCTGTCGCCGGGACAGTTTGTACGGGTTCAGCTGAAAGGCGCGATCAAGTCCCGCGCCATTGCGTTACCGCAACGCGCGATTCTGGATGGGCCGGGCGGTAAGTATGTGTATGTGGCCAGCCCCGGCGCAAACGGGATGACGGTTGCGTTGCAAAAAAATATTGTGCCGGGCGAATGGGTCAACCTGGATGAGCAGCGTAAAAACTACTGGATCATCCGTAGCGGACTGGAAATCGGTGATGAGGTTATCGTGGATGGCGTGGCGCGAATTTTCTTCCCCGGTATGCCGGTGGCGGCGGCCGCGCCTGAAACCAAACCAGCGCCCGCACAGCAATAATAAGGACGAGGATAACAGTTCATGATCGCACGTTTTTTTATTGACCGGCCTAACTTCGCCTACGTCATTTCCATCTTTATTATGCTGGCCGGACTCGCCGCAATGCGGGTGTTGCCGATTTCACAATACCCTGAGATTTCACCGCCGGTCGTGCAGGTGCGGGCGATCTATCCCGGTGCCTCTGCTCAGGTCATCGAGCAGACGGTAGCCGCGCCGATCGAGAATGCGATCAATGGCGTGGAAGGGATGATCTATCTGGCGTCGACCTCAACCTCCAGTGGTACCGTGACCATTTCGGTGACCTTCGATATCGGTACCGATGTCGATCAGGCGGCGCTGAACGTGAATAACCGGGTGAAGCAGGTCGAGGCGCGTTTACCGGAAGAGGTGAAGCGTCAGGGCGTTACGGTTGAAAAGGGCAGTTCTTCGTTTTTACAGGTACTGGCGTTTTACTCGGAAGAAGGCCGTTACGATGATCTGTACATCTCCAACTACGTAAAACTGAATATTCTGGATCACCTGAAGCGTATTCCGGGCACTACCAATGTACAGATCTTCGGTGCCAAGGATTACGCCATGCGGATCTGGATCAAGCCGGATCGGATGACCCAGCTCGGCTTGACCGTGAGTGATATTGCGCAGGCGCTGAACGAACAGAACGCCCAGTTCGCTTCCGGCAAGATCGGTGAAAGCCCGAATGCGGATGGTCAGCAGATGGTGTATAGCATCACCACCCAGGGACGCCTGACCACGGTGGAAGAGTTTGAACAAATTATCCTGCGCAGCAATCAGGATGGCAGCAGCCTGCGCCTGAAGGATGTTGCGCGGATTGAACTGGGTTCGAAGGATTACAACTTTAACGGGCAGATCAATGGCAAGTCTTCGGCGCTGGTCGGTATCTTTCTGCAGCCCGGTGCGAATGCCCTGAGTGTCGCCGATGAAGTGAATTCAACGCTGCAAAAGCTGGCTGAATCCTTCCCCGATGGTTTTACCTATTCGGTTCCGTTCGACACCACGCGCTTTGTCGAAGTGTCGATCCGTGAAGTGCTGAAAACTCTGGGTGAAGCGATGCTGCTGGTGTTCCTGGTGGTGTTTATCTTCCTGCAGAACTGGCGCGCGACGCTGATTCCGACGCTGGCGGTTCCGGTATCGCTGCTGGGCACCTTCGCCGGTATGCACCTGCTGGGCTATTCGATCAATACGTTGACCCTGTTTGGGATGGTGCTGTCGATCGGCATCGTGGTGGATGATGCGATCGTGGTGCTGGAAAATGTCGAGCGCATCATGCACGAAGAAGGTCTCGGTGCACGCGAAGCCGCGATCAAGGCGATGGAGGAAGTCAGCGGTCCGATCATCGCGATTGTACTGGTGCTGGTGTCGGTGTTTGTACCGATCGCGTTTCTGGGTGGATTGACCGGCGAGCTGTATCGCCAGTTTGCGGTCACCATCGCGATCTCGGTGACCATCTCCGGCATTGTCGCACTGAGCATGACGCCGTCCTTATGTGTGATGATCCTGCGCCATGAACACAAGCAGACTAATTTTCTGTTTCGCGGCTTCAATCGATTCTTCGGCGCGTTTACGCGCGGCTATATCCATGGCGTACACTTTATCCTGAAGCGTTCCATTTTTGCGGTATTACTGTTCGGCGGCATGGTGTATATCACCGCCAGCCTGTGGCAAAGCATACCCGGATCGCTGGTGCCGGATGAAGATCAGGGCTTTTATATCTCGGCCGTATTCCTTCCGGACGGAGCCTCGCTGGAGCGCACCGATCAGGTGGTGGCAGAGGTGATCAAGGCGATCAAGTCGAATCCGAATAATGAAAACGTGGTGTCGTTTTCCGGTTTCGATTTTCTCGGTGGCGGTTACAAAAATAATGCAGCGACCCTGTTTGTCAGTCAGAAGCACTGGGACGACCGCGAAGTCTCGACCAAGCAACTGGTCGGTGAACTATTTGCAAAAACCGCCGGCATCAAGGAAGCGCTGGTACTGGCATTCAATCCGCCCGCGATTTTCGGACTGGGCGCTACCGGTGGCTTCGAATTTTATATCCAGAACAAAGGTGAAAGCGATCCGGCCAAACTGGCCGAAGCGATGCGAGCGTTTCAGGGTGGCGCACAGAAAAATCCACAGCTGGGCATGATCAACAGTCTATGGCGTCCGGCGACTCCGCAGATCTTTGTGAATGTCGATCGTGAGCGCGCCAAGTCACTGGGGATACCGCTGGATAGTGCCTTCAATACCCTGGCCGCGACACTCGGCTCGTTTTATGTGAACGACTTTAACCGCTATGGCCGTGCCTGGCAGGTGCTGCTATCGGCGGATTCCAGCTATCGCGGTACGCCGGATGATATCGGGCGCATGTACGTACGCAGCAGTAAGGGCGAAATGGTGCCATTGACCGCCTTTGCCAAAGTGGAATACAGCTCTGGCCCCGATACGCTGGACCGTTTTAATAATCTGCCTGCGGTGAAGCTGTTTGGTTCCGGTGCGCCCGGTGTAAGTTCGGGTCAGGCGCTGGCTGCGGTTGAAAAAGTCGCTAAAGAGTCGCTGCCGGCCGGTTTTGGTTACGACTGGAGTGGTGCCTCCTTTCAGGAAATGAAATCGGAGAATAATTCCTTCATTGCGCTCGGTCTGGCGGTGGTCATGGTGTTTTTAATCCTCGCCGCGCTGTATGAGCGCTGGTCACTGCCTTTATCGGTGTTACTCGCGTTGCCGTTTGGCACCTTCGGGGCCCTGGTCGCCGTGTATCTGCGGGATTATACCAACGACGTCTATTTTCAGATCGGTCTGGTCACGTTGCTGGGTCTGGCGGCCAAGAATGCGATACTAATCGTGGAGTTTGCGTTGCTCAAGGTGCAGCAGGGCTGGTCGGCGACGGCCGCTTCGATGGAGGCTGCGCGGTTAAGGTTTCGTCCGATTATCATGACTTCACTGGCGTTTATTCTGGGCGTAATGCCGCTGGCATTCTCGCACGGAGCTGGAGCTGGAGCGCGCCAGTCGGTGGGCACCGGTGTCATGGGCGGGATGCTGGCGGCAACCTTTCTGGCGGTATTCTTTCTGCCGTTGTTTTTCAAGCTGCTGATGGATCGACGCCTGCGTAGTACGGACGCGGAGTTTATTGCACCAGAGAATACGATTCTGCATAGCATTGAATCGAAACACGAGTAACCGCTAGCGTTCTAATTGCGGGTCCGGGTGAGGGAAACTCTAAGGTAGAGTTTCCCGACATTAATTTCGCTCGCTTATTCATCCCTTTCCGATGCCTTTTCGCCACCCTGAATATAAGGTTCCATAGCTGCAATTTTACGGCCGATTACGCTTTGTTTAGCGTGAATAAATCTTTCTACCAGTCAAAATAGATAAGGCGTATCAATCAACGCCGTTGTTGAATATTGTAACGATTTCCTGAACGAATAAACCCTAACGGTATGCGCTGAAAGAATGTTATACATGGACTCGGCTAAGACGCACGCATGACTGATAATACTTATAATTAAAGCGAAAGGTGCCAAAATGACACAAGCAAAAAGATTCCAGAACCTCGACTGGACCATGGCTCGAACGGTTATTCTTGCCATCATCGTTGGATTCATCGCCGCTCTCGCCGCCAAACCGCGCCAATCGCGGCTTATCCCACATCATAGAAGACATTCACTTTAATCACGGACAGACCGGGGTAAAAGAGGGCTTTTCGGTCGGCTTAATCAGTGCGGTTTCGATCGGCGCGGGCGCTTCGGTTGGGCGCTACAGACCGGCAGTACACATGGGTGCCGGCGCTGGTAGCGGTGTCGGTTCACTGTTCAAACTACAGGAACAGGAAAAACTGACGCTGGCCTGTGCCGGTATTGCGGCTGCGATCGCGGCATCCTTTTCTGCACCGTTGGTGGCGGTTATTTTTGTTCAGGAAGTGGTGCTACGGCAGTGGCGTCTATACCCGTTTATTCCGACTGCTGCCGCCGCTGTTGCGGGCTCAGAACTGGCGCAGATGCTCGGGGTTAACTTTAATATTTCGAGCGGGGCGGTGCCGGATTATGTCAACTCTGTATGAGTTTGTGTTTTTCGGACTGGTCGAAGTCCTGTGCGGTTTCATCGCGATAGGATTTAATCATGCGCTGCCAAAAGGTGTAGCGCTGGGTGCCAAGCTTAAAATCGATAACCGTCTGAAGCCAATGCTCGGTGGACTTATTCTGGCCGGGCTGGGATTTTATTTTCTGGCAATTCTGGCAATTCTGGCAATTCTGGGTCTGGGTGGTTATATGACGACCGCAGCCATCAGCGGAAGTGTTGCACTACAAATGTGTCTGATCCTGCTGGTGTTGAAGTTTATCGCCACCATCGTCAGTTTTTCCTTCGGATTTAACGGCGGTGTGTTCGGTCCTGCACTGTTTATGGGAGCGATGACCGGCGCAGCGGTTGGTCTGATGGCGGAATCAGTAGCTCCAGTATTTCTCTCTACGAGATCGCCGGTATGGGAGCCATGGTGGCCGGTATCATTGGTGCGGTCATGGTGGCGATCATCGGCCTGATCGAAATGACCGGTAAGCTATCACCGGCGCTGCCGTTATTGTTTTCGGTGACCTGTACCTATGTGGTGATCTAGCTGTTCTCTGAAAGCTCGCTGCTGGTCAGGCAATTGAATGGAAGAAACAAAAATCCTTTTGTTGAGATCAAGGCACAGGATGACAAATACGAGGGTGTTGTCAATAAGTAAACCCGCGTAAACATTAAGACCATGCCAGAGGTAAGTGGCCTCAAGTTTGGCCTTGATTCGCATCAACGGGGAGCATTATTTTCGCTCAACATGCCTGAATATCGAAAGTAATAACAGGCCGAGAAGAACAGATAGAAACAGCACGGAGATGCTACCAGAACCCGAATCGGTTTCGGTTAGAGTCAGGGTAGATGGGTCCACTGGCGTTACTTCAATGGGAGCAGGATTGATAATTAAGGTTGGTGTGGTGGAAACAAGTTCTTCCCTGAACTCACCATTACCCTGGTTGATCCAGTAGTGTAGAAACTCGGGAATAGTGAGTGTGAGCGATTGACAAAATTGCAGGGTATCTTGTTCCACAAAATCGAGGTCACCATCGTTATCCCAGTCGACCGGCGTTAGTTTATCTGAGTGGTTTTCAATCGGCATGATGCTGAAATTTAAATCATTACCGACAGTAACCACATAGGAGCCGTTTGCGCTGATAATGATTTCCGGGCTGGAGTCCGCATTCAGATCGGCGATATAGATACTGTCGATAGCCTTTTGCGCGATGTCTGCAAGGACAACATTTTTCAGGTGAGAAAATTGACCACTGGTATCGTTCAGGAAAATGGACAGACCGCTGCTATTAACGATTATCAGATCCGGGTATCCACCCTGATTCAGATCCTGCAATAGTCAGGGCCGTTACGGTCAGCTGAACAGCGAGTGATGATTGGCTAAATAGGGCTTCATCTTCATGTCGGTGCCCAGTACATGCTCGATGATCCAGCGCCGCATCAGTTTGATTAATGGGGTCAGATCACTTTCATCGAGCTGGGTATCCGGGTCATCCTCCAGTAACTGTTCAATCTCACTGTCAGTGATATCTTTCTGCGGTACTGCTGCGGTTGAATTAGTACTTTTCTTTGTGGACAGTATTTTATCCAGTTTCTTTTTAACCTCATGCAGATCCTGCATGATTTTTTTGTGTTCTTTCTTATGTTCCTCCAGACCCGGATACTTAATCTTGAGCTGAATCTGTTCTTCGGTATCGAAGTGAATCTGGGTGTACTCCACCAGCTGCTCCAGTGTAGTCGCCAGAATGTCATGCGCATCATCGGTACGAATAGCCAGTTCTATGGTGTTGATCAGGCAGATAAGATAGCGATGTTCATCATCGATCAGCGTATTACCGACACTCATTTGTTTGCGCCATATCAGGGCCATAAAGTCACTCTCTGCATTTTTTTGTTAAAATTATAGACCCGAATCCAGTGGGCATTCATAGTGCAATTCATTGCCGGGCCAAAATTATAGCATCCATTCCAGCAGAAAGGTGCTGCAAAGCTTGTGAGTCTGCAGGCGATAGTTAAAACGCCTTTTGAGGCCCATGCAGTCTGCAATGACGCCAGCGCAGCAACTGCCAGGGTTTTTTTCGAGAACAAATTCATCTGGCATCGGCAGCACGCTTTCGCCATAATCGCGCTCTTTTTCCCGGAGATAGTAAACGCATGTGGTTTCGTAATTTACAGATTTATCAGCTTACCGAAGACTTTGGCACGAGTGCCGAAGAACTGCACGAAACCCTGCAGGAAAAAGCCTTCAAGCCCTGTCAGGGGCTGGATACGCATCGCATTGGCTGGACTTCTCCACTGGGTAAACATGGCGAATCGCTGGTGCATGCCACGAATGGCCGTCTGATGCTGTGCATGCGCCGTGAAGATCGCCTGCTACCGGCTTCGGTGGTACGTGAAGCGGTAGAGGAAAAGGCCGAAGAGATCGAAGCCACCGAGGGCCGTGAAGTCGGGCGCAAGGAAAAGAACCGCATCAAGGAAGAAGTGTTCGTCGATCTGCTGCCGCGTGCCTTCACCCGTTCCCAGCGCAGCTATGCCTATATCGATCCGCAGAACCATTGGGTTATCGTCGATTGCAGCACCGCGTCCAAAGCCGAGGAAATCCTCAGCCTGCTACGCGAAAGCCTGGGTTCACTCAAGGTACGCCCGCTGGCAGTGAATCAGGCGCCAACGGCGGTGATGACGGGCTGGGTCAACAGCAGTGCACCGGCAGACCTGTTGATCGCAGACGAGTGCGAGCTGAAAGAGCCCGTTGAAAAAGGTGGTGTGATCCGTATTCGCGGGATGGATCTGAGCAGTGACGAAGTTCAGCAACATCTCAAATCGGGCAAGCTGGTATCCAAACTGGCGATAGAATGGCAGGAAAGAATTGCCTGCGTGCTGGGAGATGATCTGTCGATCAAACGCCTGAAGTTTATGGAGCTGGTAATGGATGAAGCGGCCGATACGGCTGCGGATGACGCAGTGATGCGCTTCGATGCCGATTTTGCACTGATGGCACTCGAACTGTCGCGCTTCATTCCAGCCTTATGTGACTATCTGGGCGGGGCGAATCAGGAGTAACAGCGGTAGAGCTTAACAGACCGGTTGCCGCTCTTCAGCTACACGAAGCTGTGATAAACAGGGGGTTTTCTTCGTGCTCATCGTGTACTTCGTGCTAAAAAGGTTTTTAAACTAAGTCATAAAGAGTTAGCGAGAGTATGTGTTTACTGGCCATAGCCTGGCAGGTTCATCCGGATTATCCGCTGGTGGTGTGCGCCAACCGCGATGAATTCTATGCGCGCCCTGCACAGGTGGCGCATTTCTGGCCGGACCATCCGCAACTGTTTGGCGGGCGCGATCTGCAGCAGGGTGGCAGCTGGATGGGGATCAGCCGGAAGGGACGTTTTAGCGCGATTACCAATATCCGTGATCCACAGGCCAACCGGGCCGATGCCAGCAGTCGCGGGCTGCTGGTAAGCAGATTTTTGCAAGGTGAGGGCACAGCGCTTGACTACTGTGAGACACTACAGTCGCAGGGACAGATCTATAACGGTTACAACCTGATCGCATACGATGGCTGCTCGCTGGTGTATCAGTCGAACTATACAGCGCAGCCGCAGTGTCTGGCGCCGGGCCTGTATGGTGTCAGCAACAGTACGCTCGATATAGCCTGGCCTAAGGCACAGAGTGCGGTGCAGAAACTGGGCCGCTGGCTGGAACAGCCGGGTACTATCGATCAGCTTGCGCTACTGTTGAATGATCGCTCGATCGTAGCCGATCAACGGCTGCCGCAGACCGGTGTTCCGCTGGCGCTGGAACGCGTGCTTTCGGCCGAGTTTATTGAGCATGAAGAGTATGGCACACGTTGTTCGACCGCTTTACTGGTGCATCGCTCGGGTCTGGCCGAGTACTGTGAAGTCACCCATCACCCCGCGCCATCGCTAACTCAGCAGCGGATTGAGGATTTTCTGCCAGCGTTCTAATCTACCGATACTCAATCTCAACGATCAGATAATGCTGCTCTCCACCGGGCACCTGCACCATAATCTCTTCGCCCAGCTCGCGTTTCAGCAGGGCACGCGCGAGCGGTGAATCCATACTGATGTAGTGTGGCTGCTGATCAAACTCATCCGGGCCGACGATACGATAAACCCTGATCTCACTCTGCGTATCCTGCAGATGCACGGTCGCACCGAAAAAAACCTGCTGGGTATTGGAGGGGATGGAGTTGACAACCTTCAGCTCTGGTAACCGAATTTGCAGATAGCGGATACGCCGATCCAGTTCGCGCAGTTCCTTTTTACGATAGATATACTCGGCATTCTCCGAGCGATCGCCTTCAGCCGCCGCTGCAGACAGGGCAGCAACGACTTCGCGCCGGCGTGGCCAAAGCGCTTTTTCCTCCTGTTGCAGCATGAGCATGCCGGCGGCAGTGATGTAGGGGGATTTCGGTGGCGAAGGCGGACGGTAACGGCTCATAGACTGGACGGCTTGAAAAAATCGAATCTTAACAGAGAATAGCGCGCGCGACGGTACTAACGTACTCAGGCCAGCGTACTCATACCAGTTGAGCTGAGTCAGCGCGGAATATAAAAACAGCGTTAGAATATGACTCGGCTAACCAATCAGAGGACTGTAATGCATAAAAGACATTTCCACTTAAGACTGAGTTGCACTTACCAGACGGATAAGAATGAAATCGATCAGCTGCAGGTCGAGGTGCTGAAGGATGACGCCTGGGAAGCACTGGAGCTGAATATCCGTTCGCCGGGCTTTCTGCTGTTTATCAACGGTCTGTTTACCTGCCAGCATCTGTATATGCGTACAAACTGCGCCGAACGCGGGTTGATACTACGCGCCGGGAAAGGTGAGCTGCAGATCGATACCGATGAAGTGTGGGAAGTTACCCGGGCAGATGCCAGCTTCGATGTGGAGCTGCAGTCCGGGGTGCCGAGCGAGGACGACCTCGCCTACATCCTGGAGCGCATGAAACACTGCCCGGTATCGAGCAATATTCTAGAGCGTATTCCCTTGCACAATGCGGTTAATTTCATCCCCGCATAGTCAGCAGTTAGCGGGTCTGTTGCGGGCTCATCGAGAGCCTGAAACGCGAGCGAATGACACGCGACAGGCTATCGACCGCGACATTCAATAGTGCCGTGATCGCAATCAGCAGCATCGCCCGGTCGAGCCGGATATCCTGAATCGCGCTGTCGATATAAAAGCCCAGTGTGGCGATGCCAAGGATGCCGAGGATCGCGGTTTCGCGCAGAATAATCTCCCAGCGGTAAAACAGGTACGCCAGAAACTGGCTGTAGACGCGCGGAACGACTTCATAGGCATAGCGATTAATACCGCGACTGGCATCGATGCGCAGCGGCAGGGCTTCGCTGTAGCGACCGATCAGGTGCGCAATGATGGCGCCATTGTGCAGTGCCAGTGCCACCACGGCCGGAAGCATCGATGGCCCCCATAAGGTCAGCAGGATAAACGCCAGAATATACTCCGGGGTGGAGCGCATCACCACCAGGAAAAAATGCCCGGTACTACGTCCGAAGCGGCCGAAAAATAAACCAGAAATCAGTGGAAACCAGAGCAGTGCAATCACACCGGTGACGACCAGCGCAAGCTGTGTCAGTACCAGCGTGTTGACGATGCCGGGTAGTGCCTGCTGCATGAGCAGCTCGGAAAACCAGTGCCAGAGTGCTGCAGAGCCTTCACCGTTACGCAGCGGGGCGGGCACAATATCCTGAGTGAAAAAGCGTACGATATTGTCGAAGGTAATAGTGCTGTCGTTAGCGATAATAAAAGGTGCTGCCAGCAGATAAAAAGGAAGCAGTTTCGGGTGTAGCCAGTAGCGCAGTCCGGCAATCAGCAGATAAAACATAATCAGCAGCGCCCACACTTCGGCATACTGCCCTTCCAGAAAGGCAGTGCTCAGATAGTATCCGAGTGTCGGCAGGCCGACGAAGCCCAGCACGGCGCTGGAGCGTAAACCGCATTCCATACGATAGCTGGTATAGGTGACAAAGTGCTGCCATAGGTCTGGAATTCTGGCATAGAAAAATGCCGAGCTGATTCCGGCAGAGTGACGGATGGTATCGTAGGCGCGGCGTTCGCCGACTTCGAGAATTTCGGCATACACCTTGGCGAAGGTAGCGGCATAGGGCAGGCCGAGTGCAAGCAGGCCGGTGAGCGGATGCAGACCGAAAATCTGCAGAAAAATCAGCGCCCAGAACAGTTCATGCACCGCACGTATCAGTGCACAGCTCACTCTGACCAGACGGAAGCGAAAAATCAGCGCCAGAAAAAAACCACAGACACTACCGGCGCTAACACCGAGCAGAGCAAACGAGATAGTTTGCAGTAACGCCTCAAATGGTTTCTCAATCGCTGCGATGGATGGCTGCAGCAGGCCGGAAAAGAGCCTGCCCAGTTCAGCCATCGGGTCGTAGGTATTGATCGTAAGATCAGCAAAAGGCAGGCACAGGATAGCGATGCCGACGAACAGCCAGCTGATTTTCCAGTGTGCCGATCGATGGTAGATAGCCGGGTTATTCACCGTACAGTTCGAGCAGGTTGTTTCGATTCAGACTGGTAACTGCAGCGTCCAGCGTAATCCTGCCGTGATCCAGCCCGATAATCCGATCGCAATAGGCCAGAGCCAGATCGATGTCGTGCATTGCGAGCACCACAGTGGAAAAGCGCTGGCACAGGATTTCCATCACCAGTTTCGACTGTTGTTCATCCAGTGATGAGACCGGTTCATCGGCGAACAGGATGTCACCCGCCTGCATCATTGCACGCGCAATCGCGGTGCGCTGTTGCTGGCCGCCGGAAAGCTGACTGACCGGCTCAAAGATCTTATCCCCGAGCTGTAGCGTATCCAGAATCGCACCTACCTGCTGGACGGGTTTGGCCAGTGGCTTGAGCAGGTTAAGTAAATTGTACCAGAGTGGATGACGACCCAGTTGACCCATGTATACATTATGGAAAACTGACAGCCTGCTGACCAGACCATAATCCTGTGGGACCAGCGCGATGTGCTGTGGGCGCTGCTCATACAGCAGCCGCAGCAGGGTGGATTTGCCGGAACCGCTATGCCCGATCAGGGCCAGTTTCTGCCCGGCAGGAATCTGCAGGCTGATATCAGTCAGTACAGGCTCATCCTTGTAGGATGCACTGGCTGACTGCAGCTGAAACATGGTTAGTCGCTCAACTTAATCAATCAGGCCAATTTTTCTGGCGGTATCGAGTATCGGCTGGTAATCATCATTGGTGGCTTCAATAAAACGGCTGCGCGGAAAGGCCTGCAACAGTTCCGGGTCATTCATCTCCAGCAGAGCCTGTTTGACGCGCTGTTTAAAGCCCGCGCCCCATTCGCTGTCCACATCGCCGCGTATCGACCACTGGTAATCGGGATAGGTCGGGGTTTTCCAGATTACAGAAACCTTGTCCAGATCGATATTACCCGCCGCCAGCTCGCTTTCCCAGACCTTGTAGTTGGTCGCGCCAAGCTGATAGGCGCCGGTTTGAACCAGCGCGATAGTGCGTGAATGATTGCCGCTGAAACCGACCCGGCTGAAGGCCTGTTCTGGTGATTTCTCCATATGCTCTCGGATATAAAACTCCGGCATCAGTCGTCCTGAGGTTGACCCCTTTGAACCGAAGGTGAAGGTTTTGTCCTCCATAGCGACAGGAAAATCATCGGAAGGCTTCAGTCCGCTACTATGGTGCGCGATAAAGTAAGACACGAAACGGGTGTCTTCTTCACCCTGAGCAATGGCTTCGGAGCCCGGCACCAGCAGGCGTGCGCGCACCCCGGAAAGCCCTCCGAACCAGGCCAGTTGAATTTGATTGTTACGAAATGAAGTAACCGCAGCAGCATACGATTTTACCGGTACATACCTGACCGGAATGCCGAGCTTTTCGGCCAGGTAGTCCGCTACCTTGCCGAAGCGTTTGATCAGCTGTGACTGGTCCTGATCCGGAATAGCGGAAAACACCAGAGTTTTAGGGGCGCTGTAAGCGGAGCTGCTGAACAGCATAAGGCTTAGGGCAATGGCGCAAATGCTATTGATGGAAGTGGTGATTAATTTCATGTTGTTCCCTTTTTATTGTTGGTGGTTCTGATGGTATAACTTTATTGCGGATGCAAAAACCATGAATTAGCTATGGCTTATTGGGATTGAGTTGATTCGCTGGTGAATGACTGCGGGTTAACACTTGAGCAATAGCCTGCGCCAGCCTTCACGCTCATTGTCTGGTGTAAACAGCGCTTGCTTTGCAATGCAGGACTGCTCCAGTCGGTGGTAAAAATCGGGTTCGGATTCGACCTGTAACAGCAGTGCCGACAGGGCATGTTCATCTTCCACCGGAAAGTAGCCGGCATAGTCGTTGCCGAGCAGTCCGACCGAGCCTTCAATGGCGGAAGCGATCACCGGCACTCCGGCGACGATGGCCTCCGAGATCACATTCGCTCCACCCTCCATGCGCGATGGCAGCACCAGTACATGGGTGCGCTGGTAGACCTGTCTGATCTGAAAGTGTGGAATTTCGGCGTGCCAGTGATAACGCGGATTGATCAGCATCTCAGCGCGTGCCTGTTCGGCCCATTCAGGCGTATGCGCCTTGCCGTAGTGGTGCAGTTGAATGCGGCTGTATGCGGGCAGTTTGCGAACCGCCAGAGCGGGGCGCAGCGGATCTTTTTCAGCGCGCAGATGGCCCATTACCGATACATGGAAAAACCGTTTATACGGATTGCGTGGGCCAACCGGCTCAGCCGACTGGTAGATGACATGCATTTTGTGGCGCTGATCCGGCGGCAGTGTATTCGCGATCAGATCATGCAGTCCGACCAGATGATGGGCCAGCGAGATCGAACGCAGGGTCGGTTCCGGATGGCTATGGATAAAACGGTAGGCATCGGTACCGGTGATGGCCACAATCAAAGGGCGATGAGGGTGCAGCTCGGCAAAGCGCTGAATCGAATCGGCACTACGCCAGGCGTGCAGCGCAATCATCAGATCGGCATTTTCATCGTTATAGTCGGTCGCGATTTCGACGCTGTGACCGAGTGTGCGCAGCAGCAGGGCCCAGCGCGATGCGGTCGCACGGTTGCCCGCGCGTGATCTGGGTGGAGCAGGGGTAATCAGAATGATGCGCATGACAACGATTTGTAACTGATAATGGTTCTCATCATAAACCAACTGGGTGTGATGACAACAGCTGTTTAGCGTGGGACAATGCCGGCTGTTTAAATAATCCTCCATGCCAGACAATCGATCATGTATACAACTGACCCAGCGACGATTACCGATCAGATGCAGGATGCGCATCAACGTACTCTGGCCTTGCTGGATGGATTAAACGATACCCAACTGATGGGGCCGAAGCTCGCCACGGTGAATCCGTTGCGTTGGGAAGTCGGCCATGCGGCCTATTTTTATGAATACTGGGTGTTACGTCAGCACCTCGGACAGGCTTCGATTCGGGCCAATTCCGATAACCTGTATGACTCCATAACCATCGCGCATGATGACCGCTGGGACCTGCCGTTACCCTCGCTGGCGGATACTCTGTCTTATATCGAAACCGTGTTACAGCGGGTCAGCGTCTGTCTGACGCAGGGCAGCGATGCGCAGCGCGATTATCTGGCTCAGTACGCCGTGTTCCATCACGACATGCATAACGAAGCCTATACCTATACCCGTCAGACCCTGCAATATCCGGCCCCGGATATCGCCAGAGCAGGGCATCATATTATGAATGCCGGAGGACTGGCCGGCGACGTAGCGATTCCCGGCGGGCAGTTTATGCTGGGTGCCAGCGCGCAGGATGGCTTCGTGTTCGATAATGAAAAATGGGCGCACCCGCTAACGGTCGAACCCTTCAGCATCGCCAGAGCGGCGGTCAGCAATGCCGATTTTCTGGCTTTCGTGGAAGAGGGCGGCTATCAGAAAAAACATTACTGGAGCGAAGCCGGCTGGGGCTGGCGCGAATCGGCCGCCCTGCAGCAACCGGTTTACTGGCGCAAAGCGACTCAGGGCTGGCAGATCAGACAGTTCGATCAATGGCACCCGCTGGCGCTAAACGCAGCGCTGATCCATGTTAGCTGGCATGAGGCGCAGGCTTACTGTCGCTGGGCACACAGACGCCTGCCAACAGAGCTGGAATGGGAAGTCGCCGCTGCCGGTCAACCCTCGGCCGATGGCAAAACTCTGGCGCCACACAAACGCTATTTTCCGTGGGGAGAACAGGCCCCGCGCGCCGATCAGGCCAATCTCAACGGCTACGCGCTGGGCACCGTGGATGTCGGCGCACATGCCGCCGGTGACAGCGCCTTCGGCTGCCGCCAGATGATCGGCAATGTCTGGGAATGGACCCAGGATGACTTCGGCCCTTATCCGGATTTCACCCCCGATATGTACGCCGATTACTCACAGCCGCTGTTCGGCAACACAAAAGTCTTACGCGGCGGTGCCTGGACCACGCAGGCACGTATGATCCGCAACAGCTGGCGCACCTACTATGGCCCCGATCGTAACGATGTGTTCGCCGGTTTCAGAACCTGTGCTCTGTAATGGAAACTAATTTGACTAAACAGAATATTCAGTTCCACGATCTACATGCGACGCGTAGTGATTTTCTGGGCGACGTGCTCAGTGGACTGCGCAAGCGTCCAGCCTCGATTCCCCCCAAGTATTTCTATGATGCAAAGGGGTCACAGTTATTCGATGCGATTACCGAGCTGCCCGAGTATTACCCAACCCGTACCGAGATTGGCATCCTGAATGCGAACGCCGCAGAGATAGCGCGCCATGTCGGCACTGGCAGCCTGCTGGTAGAGCCGGGCGGCGGCAGTTGTGCCAAGGTACATATCCTGCTCGAAGGCCTGCAACCCTGCGCCTATGTGCCGATGGATATCTCAAAAGATCATCTGCGCCTCGCCGCAAAAGAACTGGCGGCAGCCTATCCCTGGCTGGAAATCCATGCCGCCTGCACCGATTTCACCCAGCAGATGGAGATGCCGCCGAGTGCACCGGGCGGCACCCGTGTGGCGTTTTTTCCCGGTTCCAGCATCGGTAATTTCAAACCGCAGGACGCCATTGTTTTCCTCAACTCGATAGCCGAACTGGTGGGAACGGGAGGCTATCTATTGATCGGGGTCGACCTGAAAAAAGACCGAGCAATACTGCAAGCGGCCTACGATGATGCTGCCGGAATCACCGCCCAGTTCAATCTGAATCTGCTGGCGCATATCAACCGCGAACTGAATGCCGATTTTGATCTTGAAACATGGCAGCACAAGGCGCTGTATAACGAATCCAAAGGGCGCATCGAAATGCACCTGATCAGCCGACGTGAACAAACCGTAACGGTAGACGGGCAAAGCTTTCATTTCAGTCAGGGTGAAGGTATCCATACCGAAAATTCCTACAAATACACAGTGGATGAGTTTAATGCACTGGCGGCGCAGGCCGGGTTTCAGTCGGACGCCTGCTGGCTCGATGACAATAGCCTGTTTTCAGTGCACCTGTATCGGGTGCAGGGCGGATAATTCAGTTTAGGTTAATGTGGTTCCAGGATTGGAGTCGTGGGGGTGTAAGGAGCGCTAGTCGTCCTACTGGATTCCGGGTCGGAGCCCGGAATGACGAGGGTTGTGGGGGCTTTCCGCTTGTAGTCGTCATACCAGCGCACGACTGCAGGGATGCAGAAGGTAGAGCGAAGCAGGATGCCAGAGCCGATGCCTATGGTGTGTAAGGGGTGCTAGTGTTGAGATGGATTCCAGATCGAGTCTGGAATGACGATGTTGTTAGGGTTCGTGTTTTATCTCGTCATACCAGCGCATGCTGGAGGAGTGGCACAGGGAGGTGCCGTTAACGGACCTGAGGATGGAATCCAGAATCGGAGCCGGGGGACCTGATGTTGGAATCCAGGACCGGAGCCAATCGGGTTAAGGGGTGCGGTTCGTTGGGCTGGACTCCAGATCAAGTCTGGAGTGACGATGTTTTTTTGGGGTTTGTGCTTTATCTCGTCATACCAGCGCATGCTGGTATCCAGAGTCGGAGCCCGGAATGACGAGAGTAGAGGTATTCTACCGGATCGAGTCTGGAATGACGATGTTGTTAGGGTTCGTGTTTTATCTCGTCATACCAGCGCATGCTGGAGGAGTGGCACAGGGAGGTGCCGTTAACGGACCTGAGGATGGAATCCAGAATCGGAGCCGGGGGACCTGATGTTGGAATCCAGGACCGGAGCCAATCGGGTTAAGGGGTGCGGTTCGTTGGGCTGGACTCCAGATCAAGTCTGGAGTGACGAAGTGTAGGGTTTAAGGTTTGTGCTTTTTGTCGCCATACCAGTGAATACCGGAGGAGTGGCACACGGACGTGCCGTTAACGGACCTGAGGATGGAATCCAGAATCGGTACCGTGAACGCCAGGGTGTGCGAGTTGTCTCTGGATTCCACCTACAGGTTCGTGAATGGTGCTATTCGTTGCACTGGATTCCAGATCGAGTCTGGAATGACGAGATCATTACCACGTAGCCGGATCAGGTACAGAATGACGAAAGATGTAGCTGGTTATTGAAACGAATAGTGCCATCCAGTAACAAAACGAATAAGCGTTAAAATACACAGGAATCAGGATACAAAGTCATGCAGAAAAGTAATTCCCCGGTCGTTAAAGATCTGGTTTTGATCGGTGGCGGACATGCCCATGTCACGGTGCTCAAACGACTGGGTATGAAACCGGTATCGGGCTTGCGCATTACGCTGATCACGCGTGATATCCATACGCCATACTCCGGAATGCTGCCGGGCTATGTCGCCGGCCACTACGGCTATGACGACTGCCATATCGACCTCGGCCCGCTGGCGCGTTTTGCCGGAGCACGCCTGTATCACGCCGAAGTTGACGCGCTGGATACTGAAAACTCACAGGTCATCATGCCCGGTCGTCCTCCGGTTTATTACGACCTGCTGTCGATCAATACCGGCTCGCGGCCGAATAGTATCGATATCCCCGGTGTCGATGAGTATGCGATTGCGGCCAAGCCTATCGATATCTTTCTGCGTAAATGGAATGAACTGGTTAAGCGGGTGGAAGCCAATGATGCAGAGTTTCGTGTGGTGGTGGTCGGGGGTGGAGCAGGCGGGGTCGAGTTGTCTCTTTCCACTCAGCACCGGCTGCAAACTGTACTGCGTGAAAAAGGCCGGTCATCAGAACATCTTAACTACACGCTGGTCACCGAAAGCGCTGGCATCATGCATATGCACAATGATGGCGTACGTCAGCGCTTCGAGCGTGTCTTTGCACAACGCAATATCAGTATTTATCCGAATAAACGTGTCATAGCCGTCGAGAAAGACCGGGTGGTGCTGGATGATGGTTCTGCGATAGCTGCCGATGCGGTGCTCTGGGTGACCACGGCCGCAGCGCCTGAGTGGCCAAAACAGGCAGGGCTGGAAGTCGATCAAGGTGGCTTTATTCGGGTCGACAAAAACCTGCAGTCTCTGTCGCATGCGAATATTTTTGCAGCAGGCGATGTAGCGGCGTTACCCAGTCCGCGCCCCAAGTCAGGTGTGTTTGCCGTTCGTCAGGGGCCGGTACTGGCACATAACCTGAAGGTTGCCGCAACGCTTGGCCGATTGCGTCCTTACCGGCCACAGAAAAATTTTCTGGGGCTGATCAGCACCGGCGATAAATACGCCATTGCATCACGTGCCGGCTGGTCGTTTGAGTCCGCCTGGCTATGGAAGCTGAAAGACTGGATTGATGTCGAGTTCATGCGCAAGTTCAATCAACTGCCGCAGATGGATGAAGAAAGCAGTCTGCAACTGGCCTCCGGAATTGCCGATGCTGAAGCGATTCGCGAGCTGTCTACACTTGCCATGCGCTGTGGTGGTTGCGGTGCCAAAGTCGGAGCAACGGTTTTATCAAGAGTGATGCAACGTCTGCCAGTGATGCAACGCGATGACGTATTGATCGGGCGCGATGCACCGGATGACTGCGCGATGCTGGCCGTGCCGCAAGGCAGGGTGATGGTGCAGTCTGTGGATTACTTCAGAGCCTTTATCGACGATAGCTATACCTTTGGAGCCATCGCCGCGAATCATGCGCTGGGTGATATCTTCGCGATGGGTGCGGAAGCTCAGTCAGCGCTGGCGATTGCCACGGTCCCTTACGGACGTGAACGAGTCGTTGAAGAAACGCTCTACGATGTAATGGCCGGAGCCCTGTCGATTATCCAGCCGACCGGAGCGGTGCTGGCGGGTGGACATTCCAGTGAAGGTGTGGAACTGGCGTTTGGTCTGACTGTAAATGGTCTGATAGACCCGCAGAAAGTATGGAGAAAAAATGGTCTACAGCCGGGCGATGCGATCATTCTGACCAAGCCGATTGGCACTGGCACGTTATTCGCTGCAGAAATGCGCGGAAAGGCTAAAGGGCGCTGGATCGATGGCGCGATCCAGTCGATGCTGGTCTCCAGTCAGCAGGCCGCCGAATGTCTGCAACAGTATCAGGCCACAGCCTGCACCGATCTGACCGGGTTCGGCGTGATCGGACACCTGATCGAAATGACCCGGGCATCGCAGGTCGATGCGGTACTGTATATGGATGCCCTGCCGTTACTGGATGGCGCACTGGATACGGTTGCCGCCGGTATTCTGTCATCGCTGCAGCCGCAGAATCTGCGTCTACGCCGGGCTGTAAGTGATATCGAGCAGGCTGCAAAACACCCTGCGTTTCCTCTGTTGTTTGATCCGCAGACGGCAGGAGGCCTGCTGGCAGGCATCCCTGCCGGGAATGTAGACGCCTGCGTGGAAGCCCTGAAGAAAAAAGGTTACACAGCCGTTTGTGTGATCGGTCGGGTGGAAGCCCTGACCGATGAACAGGCGCCGATACGGCTGGTTTAGTAGCGGTCTAAGAACGAAGAGTAGTTCGATTTATTTTTCGTCATACCAGCGGATGCTGGAGGAGTGGCACACGGATGTGCCGTTCACGGACCTGAGGATGGAATCCATAATCGGGCCGAGCACGCCAGAATGAGCTAGTTGTTTCTGGACTCTGTCATCAAGCCTGTAAATGGTGTTGGTCATCCTACTGGACTCCAGATCAAGTCTGGAGTGACGAAGTGTAGGGTTTAAGGTTTGTGCTTTTTGTCGTCATACCAGCGCACGACTGCAGGGATGCAGGAGGTAGAGCGAAGCAGGATGCCAGAGCCGATGCTGGTATCCAGTTTTAGAATATAAAAATCAGGGAGGAATTCATGGAGCGACAGCCATGTGTCTATATTTTAGCCAGTCAGAGAAACGGTACGCTGTACACCGGAGTAACGTCCAGTTTAGTGAAGCGTGTATGGGAGCATAAAAATAACGTTGTTGAGGGGTTTACCAGGCAGTATTCGGTACATGACCTGGTCTGGTATGAGTTGCATGCAACGATGGAAGCCGCCATTCAGCGTGAAAAAACAATCAAAACCTGGAAACGCAACTGGAAGCTGAAGTTGATCGAAGAGAGTAACCCGGATTGGCAAGATTTATATGAGGGGTTGCTGGGTTGA
>JACNJF010000238.1 GCA_014382695.1 Gammaproteobacteria bacterium
TAGTTAATCATGGCCTTTTCTCGATTCGATAAATACGATCAATATATCAATAATAATCGACTTTTTCTAACTGAGATTTAATTCTATGCTTCCCGCTACCTTAACATTGTTCGACTATTGGAGGCAGAAATGCAAATTGATATTCAGGCCCTTAACCTTCCACTCAATGGTGCGACGCAGGGGCATATAAAAAGAAGACTGGGATTCGCATTGAGTACTCACGATGATCATATTCAACGTGTCGTTGTGCGCCTGTCTGATGTTAATGGTCCACGTGGAGGAGAAGACAAGTGCTGTCAGATACGGGTAGTGCTGCCTCATCTGGCGGATGTGGTTATCGAGGATACCGAGGTCGAACTGGCCACAGCGATCGATCGTGCAGCAGACCGGGCCGGCCGAACGGTAGCACGCCGGCTGGCGCGACAGCGCGACAGGGGGCGCTCAACCGGTTCGCTCAGGTTGTTGCCATTAAACGATTTACCCGAACTTAATTAATTCATTACTCAGGAGATTATGACTATGAATACATCCATACCACGTACGCTGGCGGCTCACCAGGACTCCGTTCTGGTGACCAATAAGCTGATACGTAATACCTATACCCTGCTATCCATGACATTGCTGTTCAGTGCGTTGACGGCGGGACTTTCGATGGCCTTTAACCTGCCGCATCCGGGCATACTGCTGACTCTGGGTGGCTACTTTGGGCTCCTGTTTGCGACGACCAAATTTCGTAACAGTAGTCTGGGCCTGGCGTTTGTGTTTGCCCTCACCGGTTTTATGGGCTACACCCTGGGGCCGATTCTGAATAGTTACCTGAGTATGGCCAATGGCGGCCAGATCGTGATGACGGCGATGGGTGCCACCGGTGCCATTTTCCTGAGTCTGTCAGCCTATGCCTTAAGCAGTCGCAAGGACTTCAGTTTTATGGGTGGATTCCTTATGGTTGGTATTCTGGTGGCTTTCATAGCCGGTCTGGGGTCGATATTTTTCGCCATGCCGATGCTGTCACTTGCGGTCTCGTCGATGTTTGTATTGCTGATGTCTGGCCTGATTCTGTACCAGACCAGCCAGTTGATTCATGGTGGTGAGACCAACTACATCATGGCCACCGTAACGCTATATGTCTCTATCTTTAATCTGTTTACCAGTCTGTTGCACCTGCTGGGATTCATGAATAGTGATGAATAGAGGCGATTAGAGAGTTTGAAAATCAGGGGGAAACTCCGGGCTGCCTGGAGTTTCCCTGATTCAATAAAAGGCCGCTTATAAACTGTCAGGCCATCCTGTTGTAAATCCTGAGGTATATTCGTATGAACACAAATAGCCCTGATAAAGAATATCTGGCGCCGTGGGAAAAGGCGTTCGATCGTATCCTCACTCCGCTGGATGAATTTATCCATCGCCAGACAACCAGTGGAATCCTGCTGTTTATATGTGCCATAGTCGCTATTTTTCTGGCCAATAGTCAATGGAGCGGGACTTATCATGATTTTTTAAAGACCAGCTTCAGTATTGGGATTCCTGGATTCGAGTTATCTAAAACGATTCATCACTGGGTTAACGATGGACTGATGGCGCTGTTTTTTTTCGTGGTCGGGCTGGAACTGAAACGTGAAATTCTGGTGGGTGAGCTGTCCGACCCCAGACTGGCGTTGTTACCGATTGTTGCCGCAATTGGTGGTATGGTGGTGCCGGTTGCGATTTACATGAGTATCAATCCATCCGGTCATGCCTTCGATGGCTGGGGTATCCCGATGGCAACGGATATAGCGTTTGCACTCGGCACGCTGGCGCTGCTGGGTAATCGTATACCGAAAAGTCTGCTGATGTTCCTGGTCGCGCTGGCTATCGTAGATGATCTGGGTGCAGTCTTGGTGATCGCGCTGTTTTATACCGAAAGCCTGAATATGCTGGCGCTACTGGTTGCTGCGATCATGGTTGCAATGCTGCTGGCGTTGAATCTGGGTGGTATCCGGCGTACCAGTCCGTATGTGATTCTGGGCTTGATCCTGTGGGTGGCGATGCTAAAAAGCGGCGTTCACGCGACTCTGGCCGGAATATTTTTAGCCTTCACTATTCCAATGCGACCAAAGTACGACCCGGTCAGGTTTCTGCAGCAGTTCTCGGATCTGGTGGCAAAAATAAAAACCGCCTACCGGACAGAGACTAATATTATAAAAAATGATCAATTACGCGCCCACTTTCAAAGCCTGGGGAATGGCATCCAGCTGGTTCAGGCCCCGGCACAGGTGCTGGAGCATAAGCTGCATATCCCTACCGCCTATTTTATTCTACCGATTTTTTCGTTAGCTAATGCCGGTATTCTGGTTGACGCTAACTCTTTAACCAGTCTGGTTACTAATCCGATTTCTGTGGGAATCGCGGCAGGGCTTATCTTTGGCAAGTTGATCGGTATCGCCGGATTTTCCTGGGTCGTAGTTAAGCTTGGTTTTGCGTCCTTACCGAGAGACCTGGATTTTAAGCATATCATCGGTGCCGGCTTTATGGGCGGTATTGGTTTTACCATGTCGATATTTATCGCAGAGCTCGGTTTTGCGCACTCACCGGAAGATATCTTAATGGCCAAAACAGGCATTCTGTTCGCGTCTCTGGTGACCGGCATTGCGGGGTTTAGCTGGCTGTATCTGACTTCAAAAAAAGTGCCCGCCGGGTTAGCGGCTGAAACGGATTCTTATAATGAAGCGAAGGTAGCTATGGATTCTGTGCAGAGATAAACGGTCGATTGCCATTCACTTTACGACGGGTTGATTTTCCTTAGGGAGATAGGAAACCGGCTTGAGCAATCTAAGGCACTAAATTTAAATAGTTTTCTGCGAGTGTTGAGATTAGTTTACAGTGGTTTAACTGAAAACTTTAACTCAGTATTTGTCCATAAAAAAGGAGCACTGTATGCACCAGGTCATTTCTGACTTCTGTAGTTTTTACCGGGATCTGGATCAGAAACCTTTATCCATGTTAAAGGACATTTATAGTGACGATGTACGTTTCTGTGATCCGGTACATAGTATCCAGGGTATCCAGTTCCTGACCCAATATTTTGAAGACCTGATGCTGCAGGTGCAGGCCTGTTCATTCAATATCCGTGAAATCAGTGAGACTGGAAACACTGCTTTTGTGCGCTGGTCAATGCATCTGCAGCATCCGAAGTTAAAGGGTGGTCAGGCGATACTGGTTGAAGGTGTCAGTTATCTCGAGTTCGACACAAAAATTACCCTGCATCAGGATTATTTCGATCTGGGTGCGATGCTGTATGAACATCTGCCAATCATGGGGCGTCTGGTTCAATATATTAAATCCGGTTTGAAAGCCGGTTAATCCGCCTGTGTTTAGCCCGGTTCTGTAAATTTCACCAAATCTTCACCTCCATTTGACGTCGGCTTCACCGTTCGTTGTCTATCCTTGATGTACTTTAAACAATATGCCAGACAGCAAATACAATGAAATCTGTTTTGATTACCGGAGCCAGTTCGGGCATCGGATTACAACTCGCCAGTGACTATCTGGAGAATGGATACAGGGTACTAGCCTGTGGCCTTGATGTGGTTAAGCTGAAAGCTGTGCTGTCCCATCCGAATGTCACCCACTATGCGTTCGATACCACCAGTGTTGAGCAGATTGATCAGGCTCTGGGGCAGCTTAGCGCACCGGATTTAATCATATTAAATGCCGGAAATTGTGAATATGTGAACGATGCTCAGCAACTCGATGCAGCCCTGTTTGAACGCGTTATGAGTACCAACGTGATGGGGACGGTCAACTGTCTGAGCGTACTGTTGCCACGAATGCAGGCCGGTAGCCATGTGGCGATTGTCAGTTCCTCTGTGACCTGGTTGCCACTTACCCGAGCCGAAGCCTATGGTGCGTCCAAGGCCGCACTTGATTACCTGGCCAGAACCCTTGCAATAGATCTGCAGGATGCCTCTATCGATGTGTCTCTGATACGTCCGGGGTTCGTGGATACCCCGCTAACCCGTCTGAATGACTTTCCGATGCCCGCTAAAATCAGCGTAACTGACGCCAGCAGCAGGATACGTCGTGGACTGGAAAGACGTCAGCGTGTAATTGATTTTCCTTTCCTGTTTATCCTTGTGCTGCGCATTTTTTCCTGGTTACCGGTGTCCTGGTGGCAGTCAATAGCGGCCTCTATGAGGCGACACAGTTTATGAAGAAAATTGCGATTGTTGGCAGTGGTATTTCAGGTCTGACGGCTGCCTATCTGTTATCGCGTTCGCATCATGTGACTTTATTTGAAAGCCAGTCAACACTGGGCGGGCATACCGCTACCGTAGATGTCAATTTAGATGGTACTGACTATGCAATA
>JACNJF010000053.1 GCA_014382695.1 Gammaproteobacteria bacterium
AACCGATTAAACGCGCACTAGCCCTGATTTTATCCATTTCCGTGGTACTACTTAGCCTTGGCAATGCCCAGGCCGCGATAGTATCCAGCCAGCAAATCATCTACCACGCCAGCGATCTCGACACTAAACAGGCCCTGCTGCAAACCCTGCAACGCGACGACATCCAGCAACAACTGGCAAGTATGGGGGTCAGCCCTGACGATCTGGAGCAGCGTGTCAACCACATGACTCCGCAGGAGATGGCTCAACTCAATCAACAGATGGCGCAACTACCGGCCGGTTCTAGCGCACTGGGGACCCTGCTGTTTGTATTCATTATCTTTGTAATCACCGATGTGATCGGTGCGACGGATATATTCCCCTTCATACATCCGGTACGTTAAGCCCTGAATATACATGAAGATTCCGGGACTGCTGATGGTACTGTTGCTTCTCAGTAGTTGCGCATCTACCCCACAGAGTCGGCTCATCCACGATAATTTTCCCGCGGGCCTGCCGCTGGCACAGGAGCTGACCGAAACACCATTTTACCCACAGACAGAATATCAGTGCGGCCCGGCAGCTCTGGCGACCATGCTCGGTTTCCAGGGCGTTGAAACCAGCATTGATGAACTTTCACGCCAGATTTACCTGCCTGCGCGTAAAGGCAGCCTGCAAATCGAGATACAAAGTACTGCGCGACGGCATGCGATGCTGGCGTATCAACTGGAACCGCAACTACAGGCTCTGTTGAACGAGATCGCCGCCGGCAATCCCGTACTGGTATTGCAGAACCTGAGTTTTGAATGGTATCCAAAGTGGCATTATGCGGTGGTGATCGGATACGACATGGAAAATCGTGACATCATCCTGCGTTCCGGCACAACCCGGCGCTGGATCACCCCTTTCGAAGTGTTTGAACGCACCTGGCAACGCGCCGATTTCTGGTCACTGGTGATACTGCCGGCGGGTAGAATTCCCCAGACAGCCCAACCGCTGCAATACCTGAAGACCGCGTTTGCCTTCGAACAAACCGGCCACCCCAATCTCGCCCATACCGCCTACCAGGCCGCAACACAACAATGGCCACAAAATCCAGACAGCTGGCTGCTACTTGGCAACAGTGCATTCCAGCAGCAGGACTGGCCGCTGGCGATAACGGCCTTCCAGAGCGCGACCCGACTCAACCCCGCATCAACAGACAGCTGGAACAATCTGGCGTATGCATTACACGCTAACGGCTGCGTAACACAGGCCCAGAACGCCTTGCAGTGCGGCTTAAAAGTCACCGCAGAAGATAAAAACCTGCTCGACTCACAACTGGAGTTGAGCGCCAGTCCAGCCATGCAACGCGAAACTGGATGCCCACTGATACACTGTTAATACCTATCGATTAGAAAACCAACGTTTTCGCTTTTTAACGATACCCTCTATTCAAAAAGCAAAATTTGAGCCACTATTCAGCCCTGAGTTATCACGACGGCTTTACGGCGCAGATGCAAATTAAACGAAATAAATACAACCCGGAGGATCACGCGCAACCCATTCATAGTGCCGAAAGCAGTTGATCCACGTCCCATCCGCTCTATCTCCCCCTGAGCGTTTCAGAACTGTTTGACAGGGTAGCGAGTAGCAGGAGGGTGATTTTTCGATTTAAAAATGATGCAGATCAACATAGTATCGAACAAGATGTACGGCAGGTTCATTTTAGCTCTATAGTTATGGATAATTAACAACACATAATAAATAAATCTCAGCAGCTCATTTTTTCTTCGTTTAGACACCGAGCATGCGGGAAATCCCTACAATAACTTTTGCAGCAACAACACTTAAAACGTCTTTCTATACGTTTTCTGATCACGCTAGCAAGTTTATAAAAATAACGATTTAATGAGGATGAAAAAATGTCAACACCAGCCACTAAAACTAACCCATATTTCAGCGAAAAAAAAGCCTCTCCTGAACAGGGAACAGAGCAGCAAAAATCTGTACAGCGAATTGAGTCTCGCAAAGCCCTGATTCGCGACATGGAAATGAATATCGAGCAGCAGACATCTTCTGGCACCAGCGGTCTGGTAGCCGTGTGGAGAAGACGCTAGCCTGACCCACTCTGTTCAGGCATAAATGACGCGAATTCAGGGTGATACGCCTCGATGTAAAGCGCCTTAAAAAAAATATCCGGTGCAAGGTTTAAAACTTTGCACCGAAGTTGTTTCCGTACGATACCTACAGCACTACTTCTATCTTTAAAAAGCCTGCAATTACTGTCATCACTTTGCACGCACTTAGACACTTTTAATGCCTCAACCGACTTTCTGACAGCCACAACTTTTATTTTTCAGCGCTTGCATAAAAAGAGCTGAATGAAGCCATCATCCAAAAGACCTTTTGATATTGCCGGACATTGATTTTTTCAACCAATGTTCTCGGACAGGCCCATGGATCAAACCGTCTCTATGGCATTTGTCGCCATAAGTTTTCAGCTATCAATTGAAAAAATTATTATCTACGGTAACGGTGTATGTCTCACCGCCTATCACAGAGAAAACAATCGACCTGGCAACCCCGAAATTTGAAGTACAGCTATCGGCCCCGATATTACACGGCTGAAAATGCACGGTATATTGACTCGAAGCAACACCCATATTAGTGCATTCACCCGGTTTCATATCAGCACCAAACGCATACCCAGATTGAAAGTACCACTCCAGGCCGCTAGTTATATTATTCTCAACCTTAAAGAATGCAGGACCATCCGGGTTGGCTATTAAATCGCAACCGCCACTACTGCTATCGCTATCACTACTACAGGCAGAGAGAAGTAACAGCATAAAAGGCAACAGTGGATGCATGATAAAAATATCAGGAGTCATCATTATTATTGCTCTGCCATCAAAAAATAGTGATGGTTATATCATCGATGTACCAGCCAGTACTCTGAGAAAATGAATTATCTGTATGCATAAAGCCGAGTCGTACAGTTTGACTGGAAAAAGCGGTCAGATCGATATCCTTCAAACTCCAGTCAGATAGCAACTGAACACTAGTACCAACATTCTCCCATGCCAGCCAGGTTTGAGTGACATCGTCCCATACCTGAATTTGAACCTGACCGGAATCGGCATCCGTCGTGTAGGAAAGCCACTGCATAAAACGCAGATGAAGCTCTTCGAACCCTGTTACCGCCGGCAGTGTCATCGTTGCACTCACTAAACGACTATCGGTATACGCTGGATAATTTCCATCAAGGATAGTGCCCGCACATTGTGTACCGCTGAAGCAGGCGGCAGGCCCTACAGTCGGTGTGCCAACCTGCCAGACCCCACGATCAGTGCCCCAGTCAGCCCAGCCTGTTTCGAAGCCACCCGTAAACTCAGGTAATTTAACGATGATTTGAATATCATCGATGTACCAGCCAGTACTCTGAGAAAACGAATTATCTGTATGCATAAAGCCGAGTCGTACAGTTTGACCGGAAAAAGTCGTCAGATCGATATCCTTCAAACTCCAGCCAGATAGCAACTGAACACTAGTACCAACATTCTCCCATGCCAGCCAGGTTTGAGTGACATCGTCCCATACCTGAATTTGAACCTGACCGGAATCGGCATCCGTCGTGTAGGAAAGCCACTGCATAAAACGCAGATGAAGCTCTTCGAACCCTGTTACCGCCGGCAGTGTCATCGTTGCACTCACTAAACGACTATCGGTATACGCTGGATAATTTCCATCAAGGATAGTGCCCGCACATTGTGTACCGCTGAAGCAGGCGGCAGGCCCAGCTGTAGGTGTGCCAACCTGCCAGACCCCATTATCCGCATACCAGTTATCCCAGCCATTTTCCCAACTCACACCATAAACGATTGAGTCACAGATCCGGTCACTCATATTTTCCTGTTGATCCTTAAACCAGGCGCACACTTCAACCGAATCACCCCATTGATAGCTTCCTGCCACTGAATGCTGAATCGTGGTATCAACAGATGCGGCTTCAACAACAGAAACCCATCCACTGTCCGAGATCAATGGATCCAGATAAGGTGGATTTATGTTGAATGGATCTGTCGAATTATGTTCTGAAATAAAATACGCGGTTATGCCGACGTTGTCTGAAGCAATCAGCCTCACGCTAAACGCATTGACGCCAAGCGCATAGTCGGTATTTTTATTGATGGCGATGGAACTGGTAACGGGTTTGATCGTATCCACTTCAATCACTTCTACCGTAGAAACAGCGCGTCCAGTATTACCCGAGGCATCGGTTACCGAAAAAGTCACGTTAGTGATGCCAACGGGGAAGCTTATTGTGGCGTCATGGATGATACCGGCAGTTACATTACCATCCACATTATCGCTCGCAGTCGCTCCATCTAAAAACACCTGGATGCCAAAGTCTGTTGCCGATATGCCACTGCTATCGGTGGCAATCACCGTGATACCAGTTGGGGCCGTTACCACCGGCGCGGTTATATCGATAATCCAGTCATAACGATCGGCTGTCTGATCGGTGTTACCCGCCTTATCTGTCGCCTGCACGCTGAAAAAATGTCCCCCTTCGGCCAGGCCGCTGTAACTCTGTGGGCTGCTACATTCAGCCATCACGGCATCATCGATAGAACACTCAAATGTCGACTCTGATTCTGATGCAGTAAAGGTAAAACTGGCACTGGCAGCATTGGTGGGACTGACGGGCCCATTGCTAATCGCGGTTTCTGGAGGCGTCACATCGATTGTCCAATGATATGTCGCAGGGGAGGAATCGTGATTTCCAGCCGGATCTATGGCCTTAACCTCGAAGCTATGCTCTCCCTGCAGTAACTCGGTGTATTCACGCGGGCTGGCGCAACTGGTAAAAGATCCAGCATCGATCGAACACTGGAAGCCTGACCCAGCTTCTGAAGAAGAAAAGGCGAAGTTTGCAGTGGTGGCGTTGGTCAGAATGCCGGGGATTGAGTCCAGCGTAGTTTCAGGTGGTGTTAAATCAATCATCCAGCTATAGCTGGCAGGAGTCGGCTCAATATTGCCAGCGATATCGGATGCCTTTAGCTTAAAAATATGGCTGCCTTGCGTCATTCCCGAATAGCTTTTCGCACTCGCGCAACTCTCATAAGCAGCACTATCCATCGAGCATTCAAATGTAGAGCCCGTCTCTGATGCCTCAAAAGCAAAACTGGCACTGGTTGAATTGGTCGGGTCAACCGGCTTCGATGTTATGTTTGATACAGGCGGTGTTATATCAACCACCCATCCATGAATCGCGGGAGTCAGATCGACATTGCCCACACTATCGATCGCCTGCACCCTGAAGGTATGTGCTTCTTCCGTGAGAGCCATATAGGTTTGCGGACTCACACAACGGCTAAACGCACTTGCATCGATAGAGCATTCAAATGTGGCGGTCGGATCGTCTGCGCTAAATATAAAGCTGGCATCGGTTAGTTTAGTGGGACTGGTCGGAGCGCTACTCACAGACGTCACTGGTGGAATTAAGTCAACCAGCCAGTCATAGACGGCCGCAGAAGCATCGGTATTCCCCTGCGTATTGCTCGCCTGCACAGCGAAACGATGTTGACCTGACACCAGACCGGAATAAGCGCGTGGACTGCTACAGACCTCGAAGGCATTCCCATCCAGAGCACATTGAAAGGTTGCGCCTGGGTCTGACGAGTTGAATTCAAATCGCGCACTGTCTGCTTTAGTCGGGTCGTCAGGCCCGAATAGAATAAAGGTATCGGGAACCGTTGAATCGTAAACCCATTGATGCCGGGCAGGTGTGGGATCGGTGTTGCCTGCTTTATCGATCGCCTGCACCCTGAACTCATAACTGCTGGCAGACGACATTGCGCTATAGCTTACAGGGCTGCTACAGGCGCTAAAAGTCGCGCCATCCAGTGAACATTCGAAGCTTGATCCAGCCTCAGAAGAAATGAATTCAAAGGTTACCGTCGTTGAATCGGTTTTGGCTCCCGGACTTGAGATAATACTGGTTTCAGGAGGGCTGGTGTCGTCTACTGGGTCAGTACTGGCGGCACCGCCGCAGGCATTCAGCGATAACAACGTGGAAGAAAATAATAAATAGCTGAATACATCTCTGAGATGGTTTTTTTTATGCTTCATTTTTAACTCTCCTGAGGCCTCATTCCGTTCGCCGGTCTGAGGTTTCCATTGATACTTTGATACAATTTTTCAGATCATCAAGATATGCAGCCGTCGATAAACGTACAGAGAATGACCTTTTAACTCCTGCGCGAACAAGTATGAAAGCCAGATATTAAAAAACAATTGACTAGATGTAGTAGTTATCCCTGCAGGGAAAACACGACTATTGGAGACACTAAGGAATGCTCAAAAAACTTCTGAAATTGTTTACCAGAGCGATCATTTAAGCTGGATCATATTTCCAGTTTCTTGGCAATTTGAGCGTTTATTCCCGAATACCTGGTTAACTACTACATTTGTAGGAGTGGAAGCCATTATGACATCAGGTATAGTGCTGACTTTTCAGTGAGACAGCCTTAAAGCAGGCTGCCTTAAACCCACGGACACGATAAATTAACGGATCAATACACCCTACATGGAAGATGTAAACCGGACTCAGCCTGAACTTAGAAATCGACTAACTCAAGAACAGCTACATACGCATTATAAGCAATTACCTGCCGTCATTATTGCCCCCGCAATGGGTGCTGTTTTTACCGCATGGGTATTATGGGACGCCGTGAACTCACTGTATTTACAGACAGGCCTGGCGGCTGTCATTGGAATATCCACACTACGAATTTTTATCTACAAGTGGTACTTTTCGAGCGCTAGTGAACGTAATATTCAAAAAAAATGGCGCTGGATCTCAATCAGCACAGCACTAATATCCGGCGGTATCTGGGGCAGTGCTGCAATCTTCCTGTACCCTCCCCTGCTGCCAGAGTATGAAGTTTATATGCTGGTTTTACTGGCATTGATTCCGGTTGCTCCGGTTGCTGCTTTAGCCGTTTATATGCCAGCATTTTACGCCTATTACATTCCCTGTACTGTCCCCTTTATTCTCACCCTGGGTTTACAGGACAGTCGTGCAGAACTGATGACCGCTGTGCTGTTAATGATGATGATGGGGGCTACCCTGACCTTCGCCAAAAAATACTCAAGCATGCTGTCCGAATCCATTTTATTACATTTACAACTGGCTGATAAAAAGCAGGAACTGGAAAAGGCGGCCGTTGTTAAAACTCAGTTCCTGGCATCAGCCAGTCATGACCTGCGTCAGCCGGTACATGCGATAGGATTATTTGTTGAAGCGCTGCATCACAAATTCAAGAATATTGAAAGTCGTAAACTGTTAAATAATATTGAAGAAGCAATCTTGAATCTGCGAATTATGCTGGAAGGAATGCTGGACATTTCCCGTCTTGATGCAAAAGTAGTCGAGGTTAATCGCAGGAATTTTAATACGGAAAATTTGCTGGATAGTTTGCGCGACGAATATGGCCCGCAGATCATCCAGAAAGGCTTAAGCTTCCATTACTTCTCCCCCGGGTTGATCGTTAATAGTGACCCAATACTGTTAGAACGAATTTTACGTAATTTACTGTCGAATGCGATTAAATATACGCTGTCAGGAGGAATTTTACTCGGATGTAGATGGCAACACGGGAAAGTAAGAATATTAATTTGTGATACGGGTTCCGGAATTCCAACAGACCAGCTGGATGATATTTTTCTCGAATTTACTCAATTAGATAATGCCGAAAGAAATGCCAAAAAAGGTCTGGGGCTCGGACTATCGATTGTTAAGCGTCTATGTCATCTGCTAGACCATGAAATAAATGTGTCTTCGCGCCCTGGCAAGGGTTCGACGTTTAGTGTATTACTGCCAGCAGCAAATGATTTACCCCTCACGCTTAAACAGCAGAGCAATGAAAGCAGGCTTAACAAACCCTTACCCAAGCATTTTTTAGCGGTCATTATTGATGATAATGAAACTATACGTAAAGCGATGCGATCGTTAATTAAGGAATGGGGAGGGCATGTGATAACGAGTACATCGGCACAGGAAGCTTTGCCAAAGATTCTCCAGTTAGCGCAGACGCCAGATTTATTGTTAGTCGATTACCGACTGGCCAGGGACTCAACCGCGATTGATGCGATTGCAGAACTGAAACCGGTTACAGGAAAAAATACGGCGACAATCATTATTACTGGCGACACATCTCCGGCACGAATCAGGGAAGCTCATCAGCATGGCTACCTGTTGCTGCACAAACCGGTAGACCCGAGACAGCTAAAAATATCCATCATTGAACTACTCGATAGCGCTGAGAGTTAAGTATTGTAATGGTTCTAGACCAGATCAATAAGGCCCATTTTCTGCGCTTTTATAACAGCATCGGTGCGGTTGTTGGCAGTTAGCTGATGAATGACATCAGAAACATGCACCCTTACCGTAGTTTCGGCAATTTGCAACTGCTGCGCTATCAGTTTATTGGTAAACCCCTGCGCCATTAACTGCAATACTTGATGCTGTCGTCTGGTGAGTGAAATTTCGTGTTGCTGTTGCTGTATCGATGCGGCGGAACTCAAATCAAGCGCTATGGCCGGGATATAGGTACTACCACTTAACACCAGAATCAACGCATTTCTAATTTCATGCCTGGCGGCAGATTTAGGGATATAGCCTTTCGCTCCGGCACTGATTGCATTCGCAATAAGCTTCCTGTCTTCATTCGCGGAAATAACTACAATGGGAGTATCTTTGAGTAACTGGTAGATTGGAAACAAAGCCTTCAGACCACTGGCATCCGGCAAGCTAAGATCAAGCAATACCAGATCAAACGTGGTTTGATCATCGATAACCGTAAATGCTTCCGCAATAGAGCCTGCTTCAAATATTTTTACTGCATCAGCGATTCCATGAACTACCGGTATTAATGCAGTTCGATAAAGTGGATGGTCATCGATTAAAAGCACCTTGATTGCACCTGCCATGGCCATAATCCATTATAAAATCATGCTTTTAACCATCCACCTGTTAGCCATAAAAAGCAACCTGAATAAACCTCAATTAATTGACATGGCTCTTTACATCCTCAGTTATCACTCTGGATGGTAAAAAACATATCAATCCGCACGTTCAAACACGCTTCGAATGAATCCCACAGCAATTTAGCTATCGAAGGCGAAACTTGCCAGCTTTTAATAAGAGGGTAAGTAGCTCACAAACCCGCGCAATCAGCGTTGACCGGAGCGCTGGAAGCAACTCACATAATCCCGCCCCTGCTAACGCTATTGATTCCGCTATAACCGTCTTAATGAATGCGGATTTTAATAACGGATACTGTAAACGAACCCACTCTGAGAAAACATGGGCCCCTGAAATCGGAAAAAATATTCGACTGCCCATTATAGGAATAATAGCTCTATCGCTCAGGTCAAAAACATACCTGATAGCAGCGACTGCGTTCAGAAAATCTTTACTTTATGCTCATCCAAAACCAACGCTTAATAGAGCTGGCATCATTAAAAAAAAGGCTTACACTAATTTGACTCTGAGCGATAAACTTTCCCGCCTCAGACAGAACGTAGTTTTCTAGCATCGTGCTGATTTCTGTGCCTTGAGGTACAAATCGTATGCGTCAAACAATTTCAAGGATAGTGCGGCTACTAGCCGTTCTGTCTACACTACCAGCGGCTGCTCTGGGCGCTACCGACCTGGCTGTTTCGGCACAGGCACAACCTTCACCTCTGGTTCTCAATGGCAACAGCTTTGTCACTGCCACATTCTCTAATTTGGGCTCTGATGCCGCTCAGGATGTCGTCGTCACCAGCACACTGCCTGCGGGCCTGAATCTGGTCAATGTATCAACCACTCTTGGTAACTGTTCTGCAGGTGCAACCATCATCTGTAATCTTGGCACCCTGAACGCCGGCAATTTGAGTGTACAGGCATCGGTGACGCTGGAAATCAACAGCACCGTCATTGGCAGCTTAAATACCAGTTTTTCGGCCACTAGCAGCACCCCTGATGCGGATGCCCTGAACAATAACGCCAGTGCCACGCTGGAGGTTGTCGCACTAAGCGACTCCGCCGATCTGGCTGTTGCCTATAACTACCCCCAGTCGTACGATGTGAATGGCATCTGGTCGACTTTTTCCTATTCCGGCCTGAACACCACTTTCCCGCTGCTGGCGGTCAACAATGGTCCAGCAGGCGTTAGTGATGCAACGCTGGATTTTTCTATCCCGCAACGCACCCTGTCGAACTTTATTTCAGCCAGCGCTGAACAGGGTAGCTGTAGCACCGCATTAAACAACTGCGCGGGCCTTGCCTGTATCAGTGCGCTGCAATTACCACTGACTGTGCACTGTGCAATCGGTGCGCTAAGTGCCGGAACCGTAATGACTGTCGATATCGTTGCTACGATTACAGGCGTGGAAGGGACCATTCTACAAACCTCAGCCCGCGTGAATAGTGCCACAGCCGATGCTGATCCGCAGAATAATACCCGTGGCTCTACCATTCAAATTCTGCCCGAACCCTCCTGTGGAGATCAGTGCGAAAGTCCACCCGGCTGCTTTATTGCCACCGCCGCCTACGGCAGTGAGATGCAGGCAGAGGTCCAGCTATTACGTCAGTTTCGTGATCAGCAGCTGTTGACCTCGGGCTGGGGGCGGCATTTTGTGGCGGTTTATTATCGCTACTCACCTGCGCTAGCGCGCTATATAGCCGGACATGATCAGTTGCGGATGCTGGTACGCGGCCTGCTGTTTATTCCGCTGCTGATGATTACCTATCCACTACCAGCGCTCGCACTTGGCTCACTGTTGATGCTGCTGACACTTCGTCGGGTATGGGCGAAGGTAAAAAAGCGCAGGCAGCGTATTTTAATCTGATCCAGTTCCTGCGACGCTTGATTGGCAAAACAGTATTGATTCAAATCCTGTGCGATCCGCTGCGTCAGCGCAGTCGGATATTGTGCCGACCATTCACTCAGGGTTTTTACCGCTAAACCTGCCGTCAACAACCGTCTCAGGCTATGCGCAGAATCGGCCTGTTTGATGTGCCGGCGCAAACGCCTCCAGTGGCGAATTTGCTCTGCTACTTTATTTAGCCGATAGCCCGCATAAAACATCACGATCATCAGCAGGAATAGACTCGCCACAAGCATATAAGGCGGAACCTGCCAGATCACCGGCAGCGTATGCGACAGGGTGTTGAGCTGGCTGGTCTCGGTATCAAAATAGGGAAAAGTAATGCGGTCTGGGCGTGCGAAATACCATTCTGGAACGGGTATCCGGTAGCGCAATTCAGCATCTCCACTCTCACTATTGTGGGTCTGTTCAATCTCAACCCGATCCGGATCTATGCCGAGACTATCGATAAATTCCTGCAGGCCTTCCAGCTGCGGTGGCAGGTAGCCGATTTTCTTAATATCGATACGCCACCACGCCGGCTGATTTCTGATCCTCTGGAGTTCACTGTGCACGCTGATCTGACCGACCGGAATGGTTGCAGGCAGATAGGCTGGCAACGGTTTGATATGCAGTATCTGCTGCGTCAGATGGTAACGGAACTGGCCGCGTCCACGTTGATAGATCGCCGGTAACTCGATCTCTACATGGCCCTTCGACGGCGTGATCAGCATCCACTGCAGACGTACAAACTCACCCTCTGCGCTGCTCAGACGCTGTGGCTTCAGCGCCTGTACCCTGAACCCCTCCAGTTCAAATTCATCCGCATCCACCCGGTTACGCGGGTCGTGCAGAGCCACATCCAGCTGGATCATAATAGCCTGATCGCTCCAGTAGAAATCACGCAACGGCTGCAATCGCGGGGTCGCATCGATAAGGTTGCGGATTGAGGGTTCAACCGTGACACTGGTCGATTCAGCAATCACTCCCGCGAAAGCGATCGACGCCAGTGTCAACTGCCCGCTATGGCGCGGGTAAAGGCGCACGCTGAGCGACTTTTGTATGCCTCCATTTTCGAGTGCCAGGGTCTGCCTGTTGTGCGCACTCAGATGAAACTCAGCCGTCCATTCTGACAGATTGAATTCAGCATCAGTGGGCTCCCCCCGATAGCGGATATCGGCGAGAAAATACTTACCCATTTCCGATTCTGCTTTATCCAGCATCACCGTCAGCTCGGCAGCCAGCACAGGTGGGATATACAGCCACAACAGCATAAACCCACAGAGCAGCCGAAGCTCTGCCAGCCATCGCCACTTAAAACCCGCTACCATTTGCGTTTACCTTCGACTAACTGCGGTTGTGCAACACTGAGTGGAATTTGCAGCTCCATTTCAAACAGGCGATTTAACATGCCGGCAGTGGTGCGTGGCAACACGCGCTCTGTTTCTATCCAGCGCGTTGCAGCCGTACCCGTTGCTGTTCGACTGAACCCTAAAGCGCTGAGGATTTCATTGTTAATCATCTCCGTTGGCACCCGATAAAAATTCTGCTTCGATGCGCTCTCACTCTGCGTCACCATCAGGTTGTCATCGTTGGACAGAAATTCCTGCAGCGTAGGCACCGTTTCTGCGTTAAGCGCCGCCTTCCATTGAGCCCTTGCGAAGTTCTGCCGCACCAGATCCAGCTGTTTCTGAATCGAATGTTGCATACTCTCGGCGTAACTAAGGTTAATCGCAATCAGCTCAGGCGCAATGCCAAGCAATTCTGCATCGCGATACAGCACCGCCGCCTGATCATAATCACCCAGAAAGAAATAACTGTTAGCCAGATTAAACACCGCTACTGCACGCTGCTGTTGATCAGTTGCAAGCCAGGCCGCTGCCGCAAAACCCTGCTGTGCACATTGATAATCCTGAGCACGATAGCATACCGTCGCTTCGGCAAAATTTGCGCTGACCGTATTCGCCCGATTTAAAGGTACCAGTGCGGCAGTCTGATCCTGCGCATAACCGGTGGCGGGTATAAACTGACTGACCAGGCTTAACGATAGCCCCATCACCACCAGGGAAGGCAGATCGGTATTGGTGCGAGAGGTTTTACGCGCATTCATCAGCGAACTCATCAGCAGGCCTGACACACCCAGTAGCAACGGGATGAAAAACCATTCCTGCCACCGTATGCGTGACTGGGTGACGCTGTCTGCACGTTTAACTGAAAGCTGCAGCAGATCATGCATCGATGGTTGCAGCAGTTGTGCGTAATGCAGATATTGAATATTGTCACGTCTGGCCAGATTTTTTAACCACTGTGCTTCGAGCCGGCTCAATACCGGTCTGCCCTGAAACTGTAGCAGAGTCCGGTCATGATCCGGCACCGAAACCGGCTTGCTATCAGCAACTCCAATCACCAGGGTTTGTATCTCCTTCAGATCAGACTCCGCACTGAAGCTCGCGTTTACCCTGTCCTGCTCGGCGACTTCCATATCACCATCGGTCAGGACCAGTAGAAAACGCTGAGCGCCAGTTGCCGGTAATGACTGTCTGGCCAGCTCAATAGCATCCGCCAGTGCATTACCAGCGGTTGGTAGCCTGATATCATTCAGGCTACCGATAAAATGGGTAACGACCGCTCGCTCGCCTGTAGGAGGCATCAGACGGAAGGCGTGGCCTGAAAAAACCACGATACCAACGGCCAGGATGTTATCGCTGTCAGCCAGTAACCTTGTTAATAGCTGTTGCGCCAGACTTCTTCTATCCGGCCGCAGGTCACGCGCATTCATCGACGCCGACAGATCCAGCACCACCATCACGCTTGCAGGCTGTGCCCGATAATCCGGTGGTAACTGCAAAATCGTGCGTGGACCGGCGAGTGCAATGGTCAGACAAATCCAGCCCATCCATAGACCGGCCGTAGGCCATCGATTAACCTGTTCTGACTCGCTGATGCTCAGCCAGGGAATGAGATTGGCATCGGCAAAGCGCAGCAGTTTTCGTTTTTGCGTCCAGCGCTTAAATACCAGAAAAAAAAGCGGCGACAGAGCCAGTAGCAGTGCGTAGGGTTCGCGCCAGTAGAGTTGTGACAGATCCATCAGCGCGCTGCTCTGCCTGAGCTGGTCATTTTTGCAGCTGACAACAGGCGGTAAAACAACAATATAAGAGCCAGAGTCAGTGGATAGTGATATAGCGCAATGATCAGCCGGTACTCTTCTACTGCTATCTTTTGTGTAGCCGATGGTTCGAGCTTACTGATCAGCGGATCAATGACGGACAGGTCTGTCGCATGCAGCATTTCACCACCGCCGAGGACAGCCAGGCGACTCATCAGTTGTAGATCGACCGGTTGGTAGATCAGGGTTCCCCTGCCAAGTGAAAAATCCGGCGTCTGCGTGGTACCGATCGCCAATGTGTGCAGCCTGAATCCGTCTGCGCTTAGCTGCTGTAACGCAATCTCCGGAGCGCTCGCACCCAGCTGAGCGTAAGCATCATTCAGCAGCAGTACTATGCGCTGGTTGCCATCGCTTGCTCCGCCAGGCGCAAACTGTTTATGTACCAGTGTGAGCGTTTCCGCCAGATCACTGGAGCGCCCGCCGAGCGTAGTTTGTAAGCGACTTACCGCATCCTTTACCACGCGCCGGTCCGAGGTTAAGGGTAGCCAGAGTGATGGTGGCCGTCCCAGTACCACCAGCGCCAGTCGCTGCCCGTTAAAGTTATCGACCAGTTTATTTAACAGGCGGCGCGTCATTTCCATCCGATCGATCTGTTCACCTTCGATGATATAATCCCTTAGCACCATGCTGACACCGGTGTTGACCACCAGAATAAGGTCCACTGGCTCAGGGCTTTGCTCGGGCGGCAATAGCGCTCCCAGACGCGCCGGTTGAGCCAGACTGAGAATCAGCAGGGTTAACAAAACAGGCAGGGTGATATCACTACGATTGACAGCTAAAGAAGAGTTCTTCTCAGCATCATCACTGTGCAACAAACCCAGCGCCGGATAGCGAATACGCGTAGCCCGGACTAATTCAGGCAAAGCCAGTTGACGGCCTCTTTTAAAATAGAGCCAGAGCGGAATTATCAGACCGATCAACCAGTAAGGCTGCTGAAAATGTAACCCTTCCAGCATGCTATCGGCGCGGCAACTGTCGCATAAAGGCCAGCACAGCCTGCGCTGTAGGCTCAACGCCTGCAAAACGCAATACCTGCAATTGCGCCTGCTGCTCCGCATTCAACGCCACGATCCGCGCCAGCCGGTGCGCCGCCTGTCGGGGCGATAGTTGTTGGGTTAGCAACTGGCGCTGTAGCTGGCGTAATGGCTGACGATAATAACGCAGGGCAAGATACAGCGTAATCATCATAAGCGCGACAGCCAGTAGCCAGAAAAGTAACGCGCTGCTATGCTGCGCAACCGGTTCCAGCGCCAGTATATCGACCAAGCGCAGCGGAGAATTCTGATTCATCAGAACGGCACCCGCACAGCATCCAGTTCATCATCCGCGTACAATCGAATGAAGCGACAGGGAATTTTTTTGAACTGGCTGTGCTGCCGCTGCCATTGCGACGCCAGTATCCGGTTCAACTGTTCGACGCGCAGCGGGCTATCCAGTAGTTGCTGATTTTTTTTCCGATAGTTCAGAGTGATCTGGCTCACCGTCGGCAACTCCAGTTCACTACGGTCGAGTATCTGGATCAGGGTCAGCGCATACAGCTGACTTAACTGTCGCAGCGCCTTCAACTCCACCTCGTTGAGCGGCAGGAAATCCGAAATAATCACCAGCTGGCTGCCCAGTGCAAGATTCCTTTTAATGTTTTCGCTGATTCGGTTCCAGCGCACGAGTGGTTTGCGATCATCCGGGTAACACGCGGCTGCGGCTTTTTCGATGGTCTGACGAAATTGGGCGGGGCTATTAACCGGCGCTTGCCAGTAATCCGGATGATCCAGCAGCAAACAGGCCAGATGATGTCCGCCACGCAGCATCTGCATGCCGAGTGTGATACCAACGCGCAGCGCCTGCGTTACCTTTAGCCGTTTGCGGGTTCCAAAAGCCATCGCGGGACGTCGATCGATGACCACACAGGCCGGAGAATTCAGCTCGCTATAATGGTTGCGTAGTAATGTCTGCTGGCTGCGCGCACTCGCTCGCCAGTCGATATTGCGCGGATCGTCTCCCGCCACATACGTGCGCCGACCCGCAAAGTCGAGCCCGCTGCCGAGCAGCGTTGACGGCTGCTCACCAGCGCCTGCAAATCGATTACTACTGAGCAGAGGGGTAGCTTTCATGCGCCCGGCCTTTGCCATCAGTTCACCGATCTCCTGCGTCGACAGTAGTGGCCGCTGCAACGCGTCGACCGTTGGCGCGGATAATCCGCCGACGCTGTCGAACAGTTTTTTAATTGCGTGGACGACTGGCATACACCGCTAGACCCCGAACATGCAGGAAATATTGAGCACTGTAAGTGCTGAAAGGTATCCTAAACAGGAACCGGACTTTGACAGCATTTTCGAGCTCGATAGCTCCATCACACTTCCTGCCCGCTGCGCACTGGATACCGGATCAAGTCCGGTATGACGAACGTTTGTTGATAGATAGTTGACATTACTCTGTACATGGTTGCGCAATGATGATTCACCCGTTTTAACCAGTGGCCTTTGGTGAAGAATCAAGCCGCTGATGTAGACTGGAAGCTGCGATCAGAATGCCGTTAATATCGTCATACCGGCGCATGCCGGTATCCAGTTTGATCACAGCTAACACCTTCAAAATCTATCCGTTATGATCGTAAGCCACCGCATTCTTATGGCGCCTCAACCACCTTCAGCAGATGCTGGATAATAGCATCGGCTGAAACCCCTTCTGCCTGCGCCGAAAAATCGAGCATGATACGGTGACGCAGAATATCCGGGGCCAGCGCTATCACATCTTCCGGGATCACATAATCGCGTTGCTGGAAATAGGCACGTGCCATCGCCGCGCGTAACAGTGCGATCGAGCCGCGTGGTGATGCGCCGGTGCGTACCAGTTCCCCCCAGGCATCATGATGCGCTGCCAGCTTGCGGGTCGCCGAAACCAGCCTGACTGCATAGGCTTCGACGCTGGGCTCGACAAAAACCTTATTCACCTGCTGTCGCATTGCCATCACATCCGCCGGTTGCATCTGTGCCACTACACCGGCTTCCAGATGGCCTTTATCATCCTGCCGGGCACGCCGCGCGATCTCTATCTCTTCGGCCTGCTCTGGATAATCGAGCAGGCATTTGAACAGAAAGCGATCCAGCAGAGCTTCCGGTAACGGATAGGTACCGAACTGTTCGAGTGGATTCTGGGTCGCCAGCACCACAAAAAAATTATTCAGACGATGGGTATGATTGCCGACCGTCACCTGCTGTTCGGCCATCGCTTCCAGCAGTGCCGACTGGACCTTGGGCGGTGCCCGGTTGAGCTCATCCGCGAGTACGATCTGATTAAAGATCGGCCCCGGATTAAACACGAAGCGGGCATCTGCGGCCTGATAGATTTCACTCCCGGTCAGATCGGAGGGCATCAGGTCGGGGGTAAACTGAATGCGGTGATAGTCGGCATTGATGCCAGCCGCCAGCGCGTGCACCGCAGTGGTCTTGGCGAGACCCGGTGGGCCTTCGAGCAACACATGCCCTCCCGCCAGAATCGCAATGATCAGCCTTTCCAGCAGCGCTTTCTGGCCGACAATGACGGACTCCAGTTGTTGCTGCAGATTTTTCAGTGAGTTTACAGGCGTCATAGGCGTATTTTCAGAAAGCTGGCTGGTTAACAATGCAGACCATGGTAATGGATTGAAGCAAAAAACCTATTAAAATTCGCGTCCGGCGTGTCTTTACAAGTGTAAACGCGGCAATCTGTGCAGTGTTTCAGCGCCCAACGAGGGTAAAGATTCCTACGCCACGCCCGTCATCACAGTACGAAAACATCCTGCGGATATCGAAAAGTTGCCGTAATATTTTGGCTGCACTAGAATACGACCCATGTCAGTTTCCCGCAAAACATGTAGCCTTAACAAAATCATCTGGTTATCAACCCTGTTGCTATCGGTGGTATTGCTGTGCGGGCAAAATGCGAAGCTGCATTTGCATAATTTTGATCATGTCCACTCAGCGTCAACTGCACATGATTCAGTAGCAGAGCTTACCCAACATACGCATCGGGGTGAAGCCCATCTTGCGCTCGACAGTTCGCATGCCGATCACCACGCTGGGATGGTGACCGAAATAAATACCGAGCAACTCGGTTTACTGCAAAACGTGTTCATTCAGCTACTGACACTGGCCCTGCTGATCGGTCTGATTGCTCTGCTGCGGCCGGCTTTCTATCCGCTCACAACCTCTCTGTGTCGCCCTGAACCACCGGCTATTCCGTGGCGTCGCCACTTTTCCCCTCCGTTACGCGCACCGCCGCTTTAGTTCTATTTCCACCCTGTCGCTATTGTTGATGATCACGCAGACCTCTGCCTGATCGGTATCCTCAATGCAGATAAGTCACTGATCAATCAAACGGTTTTAAACCCGTTTCCAGATCTGGAAAAACTAAAATTATCGCGGAGTATTACGCATGAAAATATTAACCCTTATCGTTCACACTCAGGTTCAGCAGGAGCTATCTGAACTGTTACGCTCGATGGATCAGACCCCCGGATTCACCTTTACCCATGTCGAGGGACACGGCAGCGAGATCGAACACGACGCCTTCATTGCCGCACGCGACAAAGCACTTGGCTACGTTTCGCGCATTCGCACCGACATCCTGCTACAGGATGATGATGTCGAACCGGTTCTGGCCCGATTGTTAGCAAAAGACAATAACTTTATCGGCCAGGGCGTTTACTGGTTGACCCCGGTCGAACAGGGGGGGCACATCCTGTGATTAAATCGTATCAAGGTTTTAACCTCCCGCTTGCATTGTTATTGTTAATCGCAGCCGCGTTGCTGCTACTGCTACCCGATTTCGCGTATGCACATGGCATGTCCGAACAGGAGAAGCAATCCATCATAGAAGGCGGCAACCTGCGTTATATGTGGCTTGGCGCGACTCATATGCTATCCGGCTACGACCATCTGGCGTTTGTGTTCGGGATTATTTTCTTCCTCACCAGCCTGCGTGACATTGCCAAATACGTTACCGCATTCACCCTGGGCCACAGTGTCACGCTGATCTTTGCCACCTTTAACGCGATCCAGCTCAACTACTTCCTGATCGATGCGGTGATAGCACTCAGCGTCTGCTATATCGCCTTCGCTAACCTGGATGGCTTTCGTAAATACCTGAATATCAACCCGCCTAATATGCTGGCAATGATACTCGGCCTCGGGCTGATTCATGGCTTCGGACTATCCACCCGCCTGCAGGACCTGCCACTCAGCCAGGATGAACTGCTACTCAATATTATTTCTTTCAACGTGGGGATCGAACTGGGTCAGTTCACGGCGCTCGCACTGATGCTGCTGGTGATCGCCACATTTCGTCATAGTCACTTCTTCCAGACCTTCAGTACGTTCACTAACTATGCACTGATGATCGTTGGCAGCCTGCTGTTTCTGATGCAGATGCATGGCTATGAACATACCGCGAATGCGCAGGAGTTCGCTGCTGTCACCAGCCAGGGCCAGACCCTGGAACAGGATAGCAAGCCAGCCGCAATCAACTCTGACGTTCAGAGTCAGCCGGTCTGGAAAGAATCAATCAGCATCATCATTCCGGCGCGCGGTGAAAAAGAGTACAAACTGCTACTGCAGCAGGACGCCACGCTGCACTACGCCTGGCAAACCGATGGTGAGGCGCTGTTCTATGATTTTCATGGTGATAAAGCGAACGACAGTAGCGGCTTTTTCCAGAGTTTCGCCAAAAAAACGGATAGCCAGTCGAGCGGCTCCCTGCGCGCCAGCTTCACCGGTAATCATGGCTGGTACTGGAAAAACTACAGCGCCAAGCCGGTCAGCATCACGCTCAGGGTAAATGGCGACTATCAACGCAACGATACGGATAGCGTGATTCCAGTCGTGCCCGCTGTTAAAATCAAAACCACCCATGACTCACTGTAATAAATCATGCGAAACTATTTTTTAAACACTAAAACCCAGTACACGGGTCAACCTGCGGCCAGGCAATGGCAGCCGACTAGCCCGGCAGATCAACCTTTCACAAACCCTTTAATTAACTAACGGAGACACTCTCAATGCAAATCAAATCCATTCTTTTCAGCGCTGTTCTGTTCCTTTCACCCGTATCCGTATTTGCCGGCAGCGAGCATGATCACGGCCATGATCATGGTCATAGCCATGCCCCGATTACCCAGGGCGAGATCGAGACGGTAGCCAGAAGCGGCATGCTAAACCTGGTCGAACAGAATAAGATCGATTCCAGCTGGAAATCGGTAGCCATCGAAAAGGCGATCAAAAAGGAGTTTAACGGTAGCGAGGAATGGGTCATCAGCTTCAAAAACGACGCCATCAGCGATGCTTCGAAGCAAACCATTTATATCTTCCTGACCCTGAGCGGAGAGTTTATCGCGGCTAACTATACCGGAGAGTAGACACCATAATGGCTAAAGGTTTTAAATGGGATAAGCGGTTGTGATATAGATTCCGCTCACCGCTTAAACCATTTACCAGCACTCGGGCGAGCTAACGTGTATGCATAAAACACCATTCATGATGGCCATGCTGTCGGCGCTACTGTTTGGTGCCGCAACACCCGCCAGTAAACTGCTGCTGCAGGGCATCGGACCTTTCCAGCTGGCGGGACTGCTGTATCTGGGCGCCGCCTTTGCGCTAGTCCCGGCGGCACTGCGACAGGGAGGGTTTGCGCTACCCGCTCGCTCCGACCGGCGCAACCGGTTGCGTCTGTCGGGCGCTGTTGTGTTTGGTGGTATTATCGCTCCGGTCGCATTGCTGTTCGGTCTACGCCTGGCCGGGGCCGCATCTGTTTCGCTTTGGCTGAACCTGGAACTGGCCGCTACCGCAGTACTCGGGGTGCTGGTTTTCCGTGATCACCTCGGACGCAAAGGATGGATCGGTGTCGCTCTGGCCCTGCTGGCTTCCGCCCTGCTGGCCGGGGCACCCGACTCCGCTGGCCCGTTAGCGGTCGTGCTGGTGCTACTGGCCTGCCTGTGCTGGGGACTCGACAATCACCTGACCGCACTGATCGATGGCATCAGCCCGAGCCAGAGCACTCTATGGAAAGGATCCATAGCAGGCAGCGTCAACCTGATCATAGGGTTAACCTTCGAACCGATTTCCGCCGGATTTCAGCAGCTATCGCTGGCGCTGCTGGTGGGAGCTTTATGCTATGGCGCGAGTATCGTGCTGTATATTCATTCTGCCCAGCAGATCGGTGCCACGCGTGCACAACTGCTGTTTGCCAGTGCTCCATTTTTCGGCGTCATGCTCTCGGTGCTACTGCTCGATGAATCGCTATCTCTGGTACACCTGATCGCCACCCCGGTATTCCTGCTAGGCGTCAGCCTGCTGCTAATCGAAAGTCATACGCATCGGCATAATCACGCAGCAATGACCCACGAGCATGTCCACAGCCATGACGATGACCATCACAACCACGCGCATGACGGTTTAGCCGATTCTGCACGTCATAGCCATCTGCACACACACCAACCAATGACCCACCAGCATCCGCACTGGCCCGACCTGCATCATCGCCACCGCCATAAACACCCGCATTAAAATCCTGATTACTTGATCTGTCTTATTGCAGCCCGATCGGCATGGCGTTATGTTTAAGCCAGAAAACAAAACAGGAGATGGACGCATGCGCCTGACACAGAAAAACGAAAAATTTTGTTTACTCGGCCTCCTGCTGAGCTTCGGATTAGCATTAACGGCCTGTTCCAGCGGAGTCACGCTGCAAAGCAAAGTGAACACGCCACCATCAAAACCGCACTGATTGAAGGCGAAAGCGTATTACGAGCGAACAGCTGTTCGCGCCTGTCCTCACTGGAGCTGATGGGCAGTAACAAACTCGAATTTGGAGCCTGCTGCCTCACCAACCTGCGTTTTGTATTCGAAGAATCAGCCTGGTATCGCTCGATGAAAACAGCCGCCGAATTTGTGCCAACGCAGGGAGACTTTGGACTGACCCAGCTGATCAGCGGCAGTGAAGCGATACTCAATAACTATTTCATCACGCGCATGGGTCGGCAGGATAAACTTGGCGTCGTGCAACAGGACAGCCGCCTGTTCATTCCGCTATCGAGCATCCGCTGGATGGAGATGGCACTACAGGGATCCTCCTTCCTGACAACCCTGTCGAATGAGTCCCGATGCGGAAAACGTAATATCAGGATTGCAGCCTCCAATGGCATCGCCTACTTCTACGAAATGTATAAACTGCCACCGCACAAAACCGGCTTCATGCCCGACTACATCAGCGAAAGCTGGATGCAGAAAATACGCCAGGTACAGCAGGACAGCTATGGGACCGAGTGATCATCGAACAGGAAAATAGGCGCACGTAACCGGTTGGATTATCCAGAGACACATACTAGCCAGGATTTACAGGCCATATTCCTCTGAATTCCAGCGTTTGCCAGATTTCTTGCAAATGCCGCAATCAACTACTTTCCGGTCATTTGTAATACGTTCATGAATTTCAGGAAACGATCCAACTGAGTAATTCCCTACAGGCCGTAGGGAACGGCAAGTCCGTGGCGTAACCAGTCGTTGCCGATGACCACGTTAAACTCTCACAAAGTGCCATAA
>JACNJF010000173.1 GCA_014382695.1 Gammaproteobacteria bacterium
ATTGAAAAGGTTGAACAATGAAAATAGCGGCCAGTCAAATTGATATTACCTGCCCTGAAGCGGATATCTACAATCGTCTGTTATCACTCGATAATAAACACATGGTGGAGCTGGGTTGTGGTGCTGCCAATATAACGCGCAATATAGCTGAATCGGGCTTTAACAGAAAAATTAGCGCGTTTGAGGTTGATGAAATTGCTCATCAAAAAAACCTCCAGATTGAAGATTTACAGAATGTGACGTTTGGTCTTGCAGGTGCGCAGGACATTCCGCTGCAGGATGAATCGGTGGATGTGGTGTTTATGTTTAAATCTTTACACCATGTGCCTGTTGAGCTGATGTCAGCATCGATGCAGGAAATTAGACGTATTTTAAAACCGGGTGGTTTTGCCTATATTTCAGAACCGGTTTTTGCCGGTAAATTCAATGATATTCTGCGTCTATTCCACGATGAACAAAAAGTACGCGAAGCCGCGTTCGGTACTTTAACCAAAGCGGTGGATGAGGGTTTGTTTAAACTGGTCGAGGAGACATTTTTTTATGCGCCGTTAAAATTTGAAAATTTTGCAGAGTTCGAAAGTAACGTTATCAAAGCCACTCATGGTAATCATCAACTGGATGGGGGTTTATATAATCGGGTTAAGCAGCGTTTTGATGAGCAGATGGGAGATGATGGTGTGCATTTTTTACAGCCCATACGTGTCGATCTGCTACAGAAATAAATCGTTGAGTCATGTATTGAAAATAGACAGATTTAAAAAGTAGTGTGCATGGCGATCAGTGATGCATCAAAAAACTGCCTTCGGTATATCACTCGACTCGTCACGAACACCTTAGTCCGACAAGCTTCTAGTGATCTATTGCTGATCAGGTTAATCTTATTGTCGAAAATGAATTGTGCAATTAATGAGCAGTTGTAAAATGGATCATATTCACGAAATAATCAAAAAGTTTATTAAATGAAGTTCAATTAAAACCTAAGCAGAGCAAACTCAATGAACCGTAAACAGGCATTAGACATTTTAGCGAGATTAAAACCTGACCTGGTAAAGCGTTTTGGAGTCACTCGTCTGGCTTTATTTGGTTCTACTGTAAGAGGAGAAGCACGGTCTGATAGTGATATCGATATTGTCGTTGCTTTTGATGGCCCTGCAACATCAGAAAAGTACTTTGGTGTGCAGTTTTATCTGGAAGATGAACTGGGGCACGCTGTTGATCTGGTGACGGAAAAAGCCATGCGATCGGAATTAAGGCCATTTATTGAGAGAGAGGCTGTAAATGTCTGAACGCGAGTGGCGCTTTTATTTGGCCGACATGATTAGTTTTGCGCAAAACGTGCTGACTTATTGTGAAAATATGGATCAGGAGAAATTTGAAACTACGCGGTTGAATTATGATGCAACAGTACGCAATCTTGAACTGATCGGTGAAGCGGCGACACATATTCCTGCTGAGGTAAAGTCTATTTATAGCGCTATTCCATGGAGGCAGGTTATTGCGACACGGAACAGGTTGATACATGGCTATCTTGGAATAGATAACGATACCTTGTGGAGTATTATTCAGGATGATATTCCTGCCTTGCTGGCAGAGTTACAGCAAATCAGTAAATCTTTAAATGCCTAAAAGCGCGTATAAAAAACTCTAAAGCATGTCTGGCTTTAAACGCGCATTCTGTCTGCAAATCAATTAATAGAGGTACGCTTGACCTCAGCTGCAACTCTGGAATTCTTTATTCATTTCACCGTTTTACTTCACGGTAAAAATTTCGTGTGAAGCTAAAGCTATAAGTTCAAGTATAACTTTGTCTTCCTGATAGCTGTATCCAGGAAGTGTGAGTTGCTTTGCCATTTTGAATTTATGTACTCGAAGAAACGAGAGATCACCTTTTTTCTGTTCACCCAGTAAAGGCTCTTTGATCAATGATTTAATGGCTTTATCCAGATCATTCTTTTGGTTGGCATGGAGTTTTTTAACCGCTTTCTTAAATGTCGGAGTCTGAAGAACTAGCATGTTCTTAGCCAAAGTCATATTGCTCTAATTTGCCTGCATCTTTTTCTGCTTTAGCGATTATTGCCTGCAGGACAAATTCATAGGGTAAATCAGGATTGTCTTCCATCATTTTGCCTATTTTAGCCCAATGCTCAATTTGCTTAGGGGTTGTTCGGTTTAGTGCTTTAGCCATAATGGCTGCTTTTTCAACAAAATCCTGATCTAAACGAATGCTTGATGTGCTCATAAAATATCTCCGTCATATTGATTTTGACTGTAGCAACATGCCACAAATGATGCAAGTTGCTGTTTGTTGTTGGTTCAATAGTCTGTTCTGTAATGGATTTAAATAGCCAGTTTAAATCATTGTGAAGCAGTGCTTTAAGGTGCCAGGCGCTGTAGAAAATCAGTAAAGCTTTCTATCTCTAAAAACGCTTAACAATGTCCGGCGCTAAAGCGGCATTCTGTCTGCAAATCAACCCTGTTAAAATCTGAAAGTCCCCAAAAAGGGGATTATGATACCCTTTTTGGGGGTTACCGGTGGAATGTCAGGTCATTACCTCTGGTAATGGTTTATGCATTAAATCGCAACAATACCAGGACTTCAAAATAATATATCCGCATCAGAGATAGTACATATAACAGGGCTGTAAAAGTCATGCGTGATATACCGGTTTTCTATATCCTTGTTGTTCGCGGTTTGTGAGAGCCAGAGGATGGCATTCATCAAAGCGGTACATCGCCCCGGCATTACCCATATACATCAACGAGATTTAAGTCATGAAAAATTTCATTAAAACATCCCTGCTAGGTGGTCTGGTGGTGATGCTGCCAATTACCATTCTGGGCTTCTTTTTCAAGTGGCTGTTCCGGCTGGTGACGGATCTGATCCAGCCGCTGACCGACTATGCCTCCAGGCTTTATCCGTTCCCTGAAATCGTCGCGGATATACTGGTGATTTTGATTATTCTGCTTAGCTGTTTTTTTATCGGCGTGGTGGTGAGTACCAAACTGGGTAATTTTCTGCATCAGACCTTCGATGATTGGTTGCAGAAGCTGGCACCCGGTTATCGTATGGTGAAAGAGGTGGTGGTGCAGTTGCTGGGCTCGTCGGAAAACTCGCCGTTTCGTAACGGCATGGTGGCGCGGGTGAAAATATTTGGAATGGATAGCCCGACCGAAGTCACGGCGCTGGTGGTGGATCGCTCCGATCCGGATATATTCACGGTGTTTGTGCCGACCGGGCCAAACCCGACCTCGGGCAATATTTTTCACGTCAATAAAGAGCAGGTAGTGCTGTATCCGAATGTCAAACTGGACTCGACCATGCGTACGGTGATTGCCTGCGGCGCCGGTTCTGGTGAACTGTTTAAGGCTGACTGAGTTGAACGATCGGGGGCGGTTGACACTTGGCCGGATTCGCGTCGGCGTTCTTCTGTTTGCTGAAATAAAAATGCGCAAAAACGCTGTAGCCGGGTTACTCAATGCGTACTGTTTTTGAATTTTTCGATCTGGCTCTGTATTTTCTGGTAATGACTGCCTTCCCAGTAAATCTTGTGACAGCTGTCGCACTGGAAGAATTCATCGTAATGCTTTCGAGTCAGCGGCAGTAACTGGTCGAGGATGTCCTGTTTGTTCACCGCATGAATGATGCCGTTGCAGTTAATGCAGCGGTCGAGTGTTTGAGGGTATCGGTTCAGCCTGTAGTGTCTGGAGACTTCCAGGATCTGTTGTGAAGGTTTTCTGGAGCGCACAAAATAGCCATACACAACCTGTTTGCGGGTGAGTAGTTTGATATCGCAGCTGAGCAGGATGCGTTGCTCGCTGGCAGAGATTTCAGCCAGCGTGGGATCGTCGTAATCGTTGCGGTACAGGGTGTCGAATCCGAGCATGCGCAGGTAGTTGGCGAGTCGTCCCAGATGGACATCGAGCACAAAGCGCGGGTTGGCTAAAGGTGGTGGCTGGTTATGCAGTAGTGGGGTGATAGCGGGCTGGCAATTCGCCGGGTAGATCCGGATCTGTTCGCCGCCTTCGATCTGGTGGCTGAAGTCGACCGATTGCTGGTTGACGATAATCAGATCGACTTCGATGTGCGGGATGCCGAGCGATTCAATCAGGTCCTTCACCGAGCGGGTTTTTTTGATATCGCAGCCGAACGCAGAATGACGTTTATGGGCTGGAAGGAAGTCATTCAGCTCGGCGAAAAAACGCAGGGTGACCGGTTTCGACATAGTCTTCGATGATTGAAGGATAGTTGAAGGTTGTCCGATGATACTGAATCGAGCCGGGTGGGTGTAGTGATTTTTGGTGTTGGGT
>JACNJF010000092.1 GCA_014382695.1 Gammaproteobacteria bacterium
TGACTTTTAATCAATTGGTCGGGCGTTCGAATCGCCCACGACCCACCATTATTCACAACCCCGAATACGGATATTCGGGGATGAATATAACCACAGAGACATCCTTAAGCGCGCTCTTTCAGCGCCAGACAATTAAAAATTTCCAGTCCCAACATTAATATCTTGCGTCATGCAAAACATGAACACTTCATTACAGTCCTAAAACGTATACACCAGGGTTACGCCTGTTTCGGTATCGGTTTCATCAAAGCCGACAGGAACGCTTGAGGTATTTTTATAGGTGAAGGTCAACTTCATGGATAAATTACCATCGATCTGGCTTGAGAGACTGCTTACCGATTTGCTTACGGTGACGTCTTCACCCACTTCCACGCTGAAATTTTCTGCAAATTTGCTGGTTTTACTGATGTTCCATCCGAGCTTGGCGGCACCACGTAGCAGGGCTTCATTTTCTGAGTCACCATTGTCCAGTTTCGACTGACGCGCACCAGGACCTATTTCCAGATCCAGTGAAAGGTCTGTTTGATCAACCACCCTATGCCCATAACCGATAGACTCTGTCAGTCTATAGTCATACCCACTAAATTTATCGTCTTCGTAGGCGACTACGCCAAACAGATAGTTTGATTGCTGTAGCTTGTAATCACTCTGCCCTTCAAGGGTGAATTTTTTCGCCGTCGTTTTAACAGCGTCGGAAGCATTCAATGTGGTAGCTTCAATCTTATGGCGCCATTGAGCGTTTTCATTGGTGGCCATAGCCTTGGCATTCAGGGTGCTGGTTTCGGTATTACCACTGGTTGAAACATAGCCTATTTCTGCGGAAGCCTTCCATGCATCGGTTGCCGAAGTCGTTTCTGCAAGCGCCTGGGCAGAAAAAAATATGGGAAGGATAATAACTGGAACTGAGATTTTCATAGATTGTCTCCGTAGTGAAAAATGGACGCCCCTGGCTCTTCCGATCGTTCAGCAGAGGGTCGTTGTACTATAAGGAAAAGTGGCGCAGGGTAAAGTATTGGCTTACCTCGGGTTGTTACTAACACCCTGGAAGGGAGCCGGGAAAAGTCCTCAGTCGGACTCATCGGTCTGTAGATGGACGTATCGAGCATTATGAATTCCCCTCTGGATGATATAGATCATATTTGCTATTCAAATAATTGGAACTTTGATAAATGTCAATGCGACACTATGACGCGTGGTGCTAAATCTCGCTACTGCAGCTTCAACTAATCAATGAAAGCTGTTTCTAATTTATTAAAGTGGGGAAAAAAATGAAACCAAGATTAAAAAAACTCAGCGTAACAATGCTAGGTCTTGGACTAGGTTTTGGCCTGGTTACGAGCGCCCTGGCAGATGCTACGCTCAAAGAGGTGATGGATGCTCGAGGCCTGACGGAAAAGGATATGCTGGCTGCGGCCAAGACCTATACCCCGACCGGTGGTCGTGATGAGTATCTGGCGTTCAGTTCCGGTGGACAAAGCGGGCATGTAATTGTATATGGTATACCTTCGATGCGTATCCTTAAGTACATTGGTGTATTTACTCCTGAACCCTGGCAGGGATATGGCTTTGATGATGAGTCAAAGGCCGTTCTTGACATGGGTAACCCGAATGGTGAAATCAAATTTGGTGATACCCATCACCCTGCTTTTTCCGAGACCGAGGGTGAGTACAACGGCCGTTATCTGTTTATCAACGATAAAGCCAATCCCCGCATAGCGGTTATTGATCTACATGATTTTGAAACCAAGCAGATCGTTTCCAATCCTTTCTTCCGTTCCGCACATGGCGGCGCTTTTGTTACCCCGAATACCGAATACGTAATGGATGCTGCGCAATATGCTGCACCTTATAAAGGTACTGGTTTCGTACCGCTGGAAGAGTTTAACGATAAGTATCGTGGTGGTCTGACTTACTGGAAGTTTGATGACAAAAAAGGTCGTATCGATGAGGCGAATTCCTTCACCTTTGAAATGCCTCCTTACAGTCAGGATCTTTCCGATGCCGGTAAAAAAGTGAGTGCGGGCTGGGGTTTCACCAACTCCTTCTGTTCTGAGCGCTATGTCGGTGGTATCGAGAAAGGGCGTCCTCCATTCGAAGCCGGTTGCTCGCAGAAAGATACCGACTTTATGCATGTGACCAACTGGAAAAAAGCGGCTGAACTGGTTGCTGCCGGTAAAGTTAAGAAAGTCGATGGCTCCTACATGATTCCGATAGAGCAGGCGGTTGCAGAAGGTCTACTGTATCTGATTCCTGAGCCTAAAAGTCCACATGGCGTGGATGTGAGCCCGGACGGAACACATATCGTTGTTTCCGGAAAGCTGGACAGTCATGCCTGGGTTTATAGCTGGGAAAAAATCCAGAAAGCCATCAACAATAAGAAGTTTGAAGGCAAAGATCCTTATGGAATCCCCATCATTGCGATGAAAGATGCGTTACACAAGCAGGTGCAGGTAGGTCTCGGACCGCTGCATACACAGTATGACTCCAAGGAATGTGTGGTCTACACTTCGATCTATGTCGATTCGATGGTGACCAAGTGGGATTATTGTGAAGGAAAAGTACTCGATCAGATTCATATCCATTACAACATCGGTCACCTGATGACAATGGAAGGCGACTCTGCTTCTCCTGATGGTAAGTATCTGGTTGCTCTCAACAAACTGGCGATTGATCGTTTCAACCCGGTTGGTCCTTTGCATCCGCAGAATCACCAGCTGATCGATATCAGTGGCGACAAGATGAAACTGCTGTATGACATGCCTATTCCTCTCGGTGAGCCGCACTATGTAGTAGCAATCAAGGCCGATAAGTTGAAGCCGGTGGTGCGCTACGCTTCCGGCTGGGATAGCCGTAAAGATGAACGTTCACCCTGGAAAACTCGTGCGGGTCGTGAAAAGGTTGAGCGCGTGGATGGTGTAGTCCATGTCTACGGTACCGTTATCCGTTCACATATCACGCCTGAAATCATCGAGGTGGAAGAGGGTGAAACCGTTTCCATTCACCTGACCAATCTGGAACGTGCAGAGGATGAGACCCATGGTTTCGCGGTGTACAGCGAAAACGTACAGCTGTCTATCGAGCCGGGTAAAACCGTTTCGACTACGTTCAAGGCAGATAAGGCCGGTGTCTATCCTTATTACTGCACCGAGTTCTGCTCAGCGCTGCATCTGGAAATGCAGGGCTATCTGTTAGTCAAGCCGAAGGGTTATCAGGCTAAAGCCAGTAAAATGGACGAAGGCCAGGCTTACACCAAAGCCGATTACGATAAGCAGGTAAAAACCAATGTCGATACCCAGGCCGTTATCAATTCGGTGGTCGGGTTCATCACCAGTCATAACTACAAGGACTTCCCTCAGGTTGTGGCACTGGTTGAAGATGCGACCGATCAGCTGGGTTTTGCTGATGAAGCCAAGAAGAAGGCTGAGGGGTACGCTGCCAAAGGTGATTACCAGAACGCTACTCTGTGGGCCGGTCAGCATTGGCAGTATCAGGTGAAAACCGCCGATATGGGCCTGCGTGCCAAGACTTACCTGGAACAGAATGGTGCGGTTAAGGTGCCTGCCAAGTAGTTGTAACTAAAGTAGTATTTGGCTAAAACTCAGGGGGGACATAATTGTTCCCCCTGTTTCGTTTAGAATTTTTTATTTCCTTATATATACAGGTGTCATTATGAAATTATCAAAATCTTTAGTAATCATTCCCGCCGCTTTAATCGCCTTCTCCATGCATAACGTTGTACAGGCCGATGGTGCGGCGTTGTATCAGGCCAAGACCTGCTGGTCCTGTCATGGCAAAGATGCCAAGTCACCTTTGTTGCCAATCTATCCGCGCCTGGCCGGACAGAATGCGGACTATGCCTATAACCAGATGAAGGACATTAAGTCAGGCGCTCGCGCCAACGGTCAGGCAGCGGCGATGCGCGGTGTTATGTCTCTGGTCAACGAGGCTGAAATGCGTGAAATCGCCGACTGGCTGGCAACCCAGTAAGCGCTACTGAGCGCTCTTGCAGAGGTGCTTGATAATGGTCAAGTATATTAGCAATTACTTATGCAAGAATTAAGTTATATTATTCCAACTTACGGAGCCGATTATTATGAATCTTAAATTATTATCTCAGATGAGCCTGTTAGCACTGGGACTTGGCATGGGAAGCTCAGGGCTTGCTGCAGATGCGGTTGAATGGAATGCTGGCGGCGGTGAAAAGGATGTGGCGATGACGCTAACGCCGAATCGGCAGAATGGCATCG